>NZ_CP047241.1:2401227-2701380 GCF_009856625.1 Aquitalea denitrificans | reverse complement strand
CACCGGACATGGCGGCGGGATCATCCAGATGCATCGCGCCATGCGCACCGAGTACTTCAGCCCTATGCGCTGGGCCTGGATTATCGGTTTTCCCCTGTTGTGCAATCTTTTGACACTCAAGCTACTACCCGAGATTACCGGCGGATGGTTCGTGCTCACACGCTGGAGCATCGCGGTGATCGGTAGCATGGCGGACGTGTCCGCGCTACGCGTGCAGGCAGGCTGGATGCCCCCGCTGGTATTGCCCTGGCTGGAACTATCCGCAACAACGCCATCGTTCTGGCAGAGCTGGGCGAATGCACTTGCGGCCTTGCTGTTATGGCTGCTTTCTTTTGTCATCAGCCCGGAGCGCATGCCGGCACGGTATGCACTGCGCCTGGTCGGCATCATCCAGGCCTGTTCCTGCCTGTATTTTGTCTTGATGCCCGCTGCGTTCAGTCACTCACTGCCCGATTATTTTCATACTTGTCTCAAGTTTGTCCTGCTGCTGATCTTTCTAGTGCCATGGATACATGCGCTGACCTTTTACATTCTCGACAAGCCCAATTGGCACAAAGTGCTGCTGACACTGCTGTCGCTGACTTACATTTACCTGGAGGCACCGCTGCATTATTTCGCCGCTGCATTGCTGCTGCATTTTGGCTCGCTGTTGTTCATGCCATTGCTTTTCATCCTGGGCAGCCTGATGGTCGAGGTGCTGTTGTTGATTGCACTCTATGGTTGGGTGATGAGCTGGGAAGGCCAGCCAAGCCGTCAGGCGGAGCTGCCGGGCTTCGATGCGAATGACCCCTGAAGCACCTGCAAGCCGGAATGTTGCCGCTGTGCATGGCCGGCGGGGTGTTGCGCGCGAGGGGCAGGGCTGATGCTTCATGCCTGGTGCTTGGTGCCTGGTGCCGGGCGCATCCTGCCCCATTGGCAGGATGCGCCCAAGCATGCTGCGCTAGCGGGGCATCACGGTCAGCTTGTTGTTAACGCCGATGACGGACTCAACCGTCGAGGCCAGTTGCGCCGCGCGGTCAGATTGATTCTGACGATTGACCGTACCATTCAGATCCACAATACCCCGCTCGGTACGTACATTAATGGCTAGTCCTTTAACCCATTTGTCCCGCGCGAATGCCGTGCGAACCTTCTGGGTTGTGAGTGCATCGTCCTGATACTGCTGCACGCTGTAGGGCATGGTTTCTTCGGCATGCAGCGGCATGCTGCCCAGCACTGCACCCGCCAGAAACACGATAGTGGTGAATTGGTTTTTCATGATATCTCCATGGATCAAGTGGTCGGCATTTCCATATTCCACGGCCGTTCAGGTACTTCCAGCAGACAAGCAAATTTCAAACAGTCACCTTGGCAGCGGTTTTGCTTCCATTTTCAGCCTGTCTGGAAAATAACTTCACTTCAGGTATTTGCCATCGGGCCGTGATGATGGTGCCGTCTGGCGCCTATATTGCATCCTTGGTGAAAACTGAATTGATGCTGAGGTTTTCCTGAAAAACCTGATCAACTACATGCCGACATGTAGTCATGACTACACGCTTTGATTCTGATCCCTGCCAAGCGGATATTCTGTTCGCTGTCACACGTATATTGACCTTGTTGCACCGTGCACGGCATTGGCGGTGAATTTTCAGCCATTTCCCTGTGTATTTCGTCCTGTGTTGTGTGTACTTGCGCACAGATGCCTGGTGCCATGTCTGGCACTGTCATGCTTGCTGGCTGATTTTATGGCGAGCTATCAGCCCGTAAGGTGACACATGCAAGATCAGCATTTTTTTGCAGACTGCCTGTGTATTGATTTTCAATCACCGGAGTCTTTACATGCTCAATATATTCTTGTTGTCGATGGTGCTGAGCGGACATCCCGCCCAAATCGTGCTGGCGGAAGCGGATACGGCAAGCACTACCGTGCCGATGACTTCTGCCATTGTCCAACGCCCCGAGTCCCCCGGGGATCAGCCTGCTCCAGAGCCCATGACTGATGCGCAGCGTGCAGCAGCAGATGAATATGCCGGAAAAGTGATTTCCGCATATCCCGAAAATTATCGCGGTCACTGATCTGTCCGCTGCCAAACACCACTTTCATGCTTATACGGCCTTTTGCCATAAACATGCATCGTGATATCTCCTGGAGAATTCTCATGAACAAACGTTTCTGCATGGCCCTTATGCTGGGTGTCCTGCTGAGTGCCTGTACCACCACCATGCCTTCGCAACAGGCCAGTAACATGACAACCCGGCAGGCAATTGATGCCGACTCCGCCGCAACGCTGAACAATCTGTATCGTCAGGCCAAAGGCTCGCGCGAACTGGTGGCAAAAGCCAAAGGCGTGCTGGTATTTCCATCGGTACTGACGGCAGGCTTCATGGTAGGTGGGTCATATGGTGAAGGGGAGTTGCGAATCGGAAACCAGCCTGATGGTTATTACAAAACAATGACCGGCTCGTTTGGTTTTCAGGCCGGGGCGCAATCCAAGGCCATCATTTTCCTGTTCATGACCCAGGACGCGCTGGATCACTTCCGCCAGGGCAATGGCTGGACGGCTGGTGTTGATGCCAATGTTGCCGTGCTGACGATAGGGGCCGATGGATCAGTTGATACGGAAACTGCCAAGGCACCGGTCATTGGCTTTGTCATGACGAATGGCGGGTTGATGTTCAACATTTCCTTGCAAGGAACAAAAGTTTCCCGGCTTGACCCCTAACGGTTTGGGCAGGAAGTCTGGTATTGATCATTATTATGTGGCTTGCTGCACAGAGCTGTATTTGACAAGGGCTCATACTGTTTTCATGCCGGGTGTGATGCATTTTCTGATGCCGCATCCGGCATGAACATTATTCTTTTACAAAGGAAATATCATGTCCCTGGATAATACCAACCCGAGTGATGCCCACAAAGCGGCTGCTACCGAACACAAAGCATGTGCAGATTTGCACATGAAAGCAGCGGATTGTCATGAAAACAAAAAAGCTGATGAAGCCAAGGCCAATTCGGCCAGTGCCTTGCAAAGCAGTGAGTCAGCGCACAAGCAATCAAAAGCTGCCTGCGACAGCTCAGGGCAATGATTGAGGCCGTAATGCCTTGTTTCATTCACTTAGCAAAAGCCCGCTCTGGCGGGCTTTTTATCATATTGTCCGGATTGCTCATTATCTCCACCCTATGTGGTGTGGCACACCGATTATTCAGGTTTTAAATGGGATGATGTGACTGTTGATCTTGTGTTTTCACACGAGGCAATATTTTAGAGGATATGAAAATGAGCAATTTCAATGATAAATCGCAGACTGACAAATCTGCCAATATTGACCAGAACAAGTCGTCATCGACGACCAAGCAGCCTGCCCCTGTTTTTGGTGAAAAGGTTGGCCAAGCCGCCCCGAAGACCGAACCGGGCAAGCAGCCTGCGCCAAAAGAAACTGGAAGCATGCATGATGCAAGGCAAGGCAATTCGCCTGCCAACAAACCCAAGCTGTAATTAGCCGGTATATGACCACTGCCATATGACTGATGGTGGTGGTCATATGCTGCCTGCTACCGGTTTTCAGTATCGGTTTTGTATTTTTCTCACGCCAGATACCCAAGGAGTGTTGATGATGAAAGATGAAAAAGAAGATGATCTTGTGAATGCTGAAAAGAAATTGAGCAGCAATGCTTCCAAAAAGATGGAAGATGGTGCCGTTACGCAGGGTTATCGAGGGGAGCGCCACAGATTGATCGGCCTGCTCAATACTGCCCTGGCGTCTGAACTGGTTTGTTTTCTCCGCTATACCCGGCACTATTATATGGTTAGCGGCCTGTCCAATGCCGCATTGAAAGCCGAGTTCATGCAGCATGCGCAGGAGGAAATGCAACATGCCAACATGCTGGCCGAGCGTATTGTCCAGTTGAATGGCAAGCCTGATTTTGATCCGGGTGATCTGGTCAATAATGCACATACCGAGTATGACGACACGGACAAAATCCAGGGCATGATCAAGGCCAATCTGGTGGCAGAGCGTATTGCCATCGAATCGTATCGGAAAATGATTCAGGAGTTGGGCAATAGCGACCCTAGCACCAGCTTGCTGCTGACCACCATTCTGTCAAAGGAAGAGGAGCATGCGGAAGAAATGCGCAGCCTGCTGGATTGATTGTACCGTGTCGTATCAATATAAAAGTTCGCATTTGGCGGACTTTTATATTGATACGACACGGAAATGCTTCAACCGCTACGTAGAAGCGGGCTGGTCATGTCGTGTTGATTGGCCGCGCTGTTGGACTGGCGGTGCAATTGGTCAAACAGTTTGCACACCCCGCAGGTTGCGCCGCTTTCGTGGGATACCATGATTTGCAGCAGTTGATGAATTGTCGCCTCATTCAGTTTTCCCATATTGCGAGATGCAATACCGGTACTGATGCGGTGAAAAATGGCCCGGCCATTGCCATCGAGCGCACGGATATTATCAATTGTAAATTTCATCGGGGAGTAGCGTGAACCCATCATCAGCCAATAAGCCGCCAGCGTTACGCCCTGCGGACTGCCTTTCAAGCCCTGAATCTGGTGCAGGATTTCATCTTCAGACATGGGGTTCTCCTTTCAGTGGCATTAGCCGTACATGTATTGCCGTGACCATGCCAGCGTATCGGCATGGCGTCCTGCCGGTTGGCACAGGATCTGGTAAACGCTGATTACATCGTTGCGAAAGGCATGGGCACATCCGGCCAGATAAATGCGCCAGATACGGTAGCGTTCCTCGCCGATTTCCTGCCGGATCCGCATGCTGTTGGTTTCGTAATTCTGTGACCACAGGCTGAGCGTCAAGGCGTAGTGTCGACGCAGGTTTTCCACGTCCAGCACTTCCAGCCCGCCTTGTTGCATGGTGCTCAGGGTGGTGCCGATATGGGGCAGCTGGCCGCCGGGGAAAACAAATTTGTCGATGAAATTACCGGCGCCGAATGGTGCGTCACGCTGGTTGGTGCTTACCGAGGTGATGCCATGATTCAGGGCCAGGCCATCCGGGGTGAGCAGATTCAGTATCTGTCTGAAATAGCCCGGCAGCCCTTTGACGCCAACATGTTCAAACATGCCGACACTGGTGATCCGGTCGAAGCGGCCGGTGAGGTCGCGATAATCCATCAGGCGGATTTCCACCCGGTCCTGCAGGCCTGCCAGGCTTACCCGCCGTGTGGCTTCGGCATACTGCTGTTGTGACAGGGTGATGCCCAGGCATTTGACATCGAATTGTCGCGCCGCGCGGATGAGCAGCGCACCCCAGCCGCAGCCGATGTCCAGCAAGGTATGACCGTTTTGCAGTTTCACCTTGGTGAGGATATGGTCGATTTTCTTGATTTGCGCCGCTGCCAGTGTTTCATCCCCCTGCGGGAAATAGGCGCAGGAGTACACCATTTCCGGGTCCAGCCACTGTGCGTAAAAATGGTTGGACACATCGTAGTGGTACTGAATGGCCTGGCGATCGGCCCGGCGATTGTGTGAAAACAGCACACCGGCCAGTCTTTGCAGCGGGTAGCGCTTGCCACGGCGGGCCAGGGCATGCGCCATGTCGATGATGTCATCGAGCTTGCCCTCGATATCCACCAGGCCCCTGACATATGCCTCGCCCAGATGGTCCAGCCGTGGGGAAAGCAAATAGCGCAAGCCGGCGGGCTTGCGGATGTGCATAGTGACCAGCGGTTGCTCGAACAGGCCGAAATCAATGGCCTGGCCATCCCAGACCAGACGGGCAGGTAATGGGCTGTGTTGTCGCAAGTGGCTGGCCAGCCGTTGCATGCGTTGTTGCCAGATCATGTTTGTCATTCCTCGTCGAAGCCGCTGGCGCGCATGGCACGGCGGCGTTTCCCCGGGGTGAAGCCGGACAGTCTGCTCATGTGCTCAGGGCTCTGTCCCTGGCCGTTTCCTGATGTCATCCGGTGTGGCCGGCGGTGGCGGGTGCGTGGCATCCCGGCTGCCGGGTGCCATGTCTGTGCCGGTGTTGTGCTCCGCCTTGTGCAAGGGGGCGGCGTGCTGCATGCCGGCCCCTCCGGTGTGTGGCGCTTGCGGGTTTGCCAGGTTGGCTGGTCCGGGCGGCGTGGCACCTGCCGGGAGCCGGATGTCCTGCGCCGGTGGGCGTGCATGGTGCGCCGGCCCTGTTGCCGGTTGAACCGATGAAGGAGGCCTGGCCTCCGGTGGGCTCAAGCCGGGAGGGAGGCGTGCGGCTGGCGGCTGCTCAACGGCGGGCTGTTGCCTGGTCGGGCGCGGGTAATGGCGGGGGGCATCGTTTTTCTGATGCCCGGGCGGCGGGCTGGCAGCGGGAACCGACTGCCTGTCCCACTGTTGCCAGTCGGGGTGGTGGCGCTTCCAGTCGGTACCCCAGTGCTGGTCCCAGCGCGGTGCTTCATCGGCGTTCCAGCCTTGAAAATAGGCAGGTCGGCGCTGGTAGTAACGTAATGGAATCCGCCAGATGAAGACGGGAACCAGGTTTGCCTCCATCCGTGTCCATGGCCCGTTATACCAGCTGCTGTAATACCAGTTGTCTTCATGGAAAATCCAGTAGCGCCCACCGTAAAAGAAGTAGTTCAACTGCTGCGAGGGGTCGTAATACACGGGGTAGCCCGGAATCTGGATCAGGGCCGGGTAGCTGCTGATGTTGATGTCCAGACGTACTTGGGCCTGCAAGGTGGCAACGGGCCCAAGCATCAGCGACAGGGAAATACCAATCAGTGCGTGGCGCATGGTGTTTGCTCCTGATCCCGTCCTGGCGATCGGTGATGGTGGCTACTGGCTGGCCACTGACAGGGCCGATGCATCTACCTGCCGGACGCCCCGCACGTTCTTGCTCAGTTCAATGGCCAGTGCGCGTTCGCTTTTGCTGGCCAGCCTGCCACTGAGCACAACCACGCCATTGCGTGTCTTGACCTTGATGCTGGAGCTTTCCACATGACTGGAGTACAGCAGGCTGGACTTCACCTTGGTGGTGATCCAGCTGTCGGAGATGTTCTGTTCGGCCTGATTGCTCGAATGCTTGACGGACTCGGCCAGCGTGGGTTTGGCGCTGCCAACCTGCAGCTGGTTGTCCACCGACATCACGCCGCGGGTGCTGCTGGCCATGCGGGTGGCAGCCTGGCTGGCCATGGCGCTACTGGCTGTTCCCCGCAAGCTGACCCTGCCTTGCTTGGTATGCACCGTCACAGCAAGCCCATCGGCGTACTTGCTCCACAGCAATTTGGATTTGACGGCTGCGGTAATGTTGGCATCGTCGGTCAATTCGCCATAAGCGCTGGTGCTGCCGGTTTTGCCCGGCACAAAATTGCTGTTGACCTGCAGTTGGTTGTCCACGCTTTTGACGCCAGGGGCACCCAGGGCAATTTCCTTGGCCAGCTCCTTTTTTATGCCATCTTCCACCGTGCCGGTCAGGGTTGCCTTGCTGTCATGCACCATCACCCTGATGTCCTGGTCGCGCAGGGAAGGGTTTAGGGCGTAAGTGGTTGAGATCTGGCTTTCCTGGCGCGCATCGTTCAGTTCCTGATTGCTGGCGGCAGCCAGCACAAGAGGGGCGTGGCACAGGGCAAGACAGAGGGCCAGGGTGGCGGCTGGCAATTGGCTAGGCAGGTTTTTCATGATGTGGATTTCCGCTATTCGAACCATATGACCAAGGCCGGACCAAGGCCGGCCACGGGTAGGCATCACGCCATTACTTGTGTGTGTCCAGGAATTGCTTTACCTGGCGCTCGGCTTCTTCTCGCGAAACGGCATAGCGTTGCTGGATCAGCCCGGCCAGTTTCTGTGCCTCGCCCTCGGCGCGCAGCAATTCGTCGTCCGTCAGCTTGCCCCAGACAATTTTGGCTGCGCCCAGATGCTCCTTCCATTTGCCTTTGAGTTCTTCGGTGCTGGGCAGGTGAAGCCCACTGCCGCGGTGACTGACTTCGTCGGGAGCCGGTTTGCTTGCAGTGGCCTTGTCTTGCTCTGCTGAATTGTCCATGGGCTACTCCTTTGCGGATGGCGTGCTGCGCCAAATGGCGAGCCTTGGCCTGCTCGCAGCTTAGGTGGGGCCATGGGGACGGTCTGTACGCCAGTGCACACTTGAAAAGATCTAGCGCAGATTGATTTGCCTGACTTCGGTGTGTTGCCGAACAGAGTGGCACGGCAGGCCGGGGTAAAACTAAAGTGGTAATCATCAATACTTGTTGGTTACGGTAGAAGCGACCAGCGCTTCAGACGAAGGAGACGGGAATGGAGCAGATGCATCTCAATACTGATGGCAGTAATCGTACTAGTAACAGTACCGGTGGACCGGGACCCTATCTGATGGGTGCCAGTACGCTGACTGGTAATGCCGTGTTGAATCGACAGGGTGAAGTACTAGGTGACATCAAGGAAATCATGCTGAATGTCAGCAACGGACGCGTGGAATATGCCGTGCTGGCCTTTGGTGGTTTCATGGGTATAGGCGGAAAGCTGTTTGCCGTGCCTTGGCGCGCACTGGTGCTGGATGCCATCAACAAGAGCTTCATGTTGAATGTCAGCAAGGATCGCTTTGCCCATGCCCCGGGTTTTGACAAAGAGCAGTGGCCGGACATGGCTGATCCAACCTGGGCTACAACGGTCCATGATTTCTACGGTACCGACATGTACAGCGAGTAAGCACTGTCGGCCATGTGTCTGGTGTGAACATTGCCATCAGCCCGATTTTCCAGCCTGTTTGCAGGAGTTTCATCATGTTGGAATCAATTGCCGTGATTCTGTTTTTGCTGTGGGCCTTGGGGATGATCTCTTCCTACACGATGGGTGGTCTGATCCACCTGCTACTGGTCTTGATGCTAATCGTGGTGTTGGTGCGTGTTTTGCAAGGGCGTCGTCTCTAGCCATACCGGCAGCGTGCTTTCGGCAGTAGGCGAAGGTACTTTAAAAACCCTGCTGCTGGCAGCCAACCTCGTGTTGCTGCTGGCAAGGGCGCAAGGTGACATTCATGAATGCAATACGAAGCAGTATCTGCACCGCCATGTTGCTGGCTGGACTGGCCGGCTGCTCTTCAATGTCCGAGCGCGGCAAGGATACTGCCATCGGTGCAGGTGTCGGAGCCGGAGTTGGCGCCATCCTTACCGGTGGCAGTGCGGCGGGAGCCTTGAGTGGCGCTGCAGTGGGCGGTGTGATTTGTCATGAGGTGAAGTGAATACACGGCAGAAGCTGCAGCAGTCCAGTATGTGTATTCAGATGACAATGCGGATGTTATCGATCACATTTCGCACTCCGGGCATCCCGGCGGCGGCGTGCCTGGCTAAGGCTTGCTCTGACCAGCTATGTACACTGCCACCAAGAATGACATCGGGGCCATCAATGCTGACGGTGATGCTGTCAATATCGCGGATCGCGCGGCGCTTGAGGGCTGCTTGCACTTCTTGCTGGACAGCGTGGCTGATGGGTTTGCTGCGCAGGTTTATGGCATTGCTTATGCCGGTTACCCCAGAGAGATGGCGCAACACATTGCTTGCTGCTTTGCGCTGGAAGTCCCATTCAACATCGCCGGCCAGCGTAATCCAGCCATTTTCAACCATAACTTTGATCGTATGCCCCTTGAGTGTTCCCATCAGTTGCAGCGCGCTGACGGCTGCATGTGAAATATCGCTATCACTGCGCTGTTCTGCATCAGGAACAATAACTGTCAGGTCAACCGCTAGTGCCTGAACACCCTCGACCCGCAAGGCAGCACGTTCGGCTGACCATTTCTGGGGGGCGTCGGTCACAACGCCGCTTAGGGTAACGACACCATCGTTGACTTGCACGCCGATTTGACTGCTATTGATCTGCGGGTCCCACTGTAATTCAGCGATGACATCAGTCTGTAGCTGGGTATCTGTCTTGATCATGATTGCTACTCCTTTTGGTCGGAACATGCATCATCCCCAACAATTTGCTTAACGGTCTGTCTGCTAACGCACTTACTCCACGCCGGGCATTGAGTAACAGGGTCTGCCATAAGCAACGCAAACAATGCTTCCATCATGGCGCTGTCTCGGTTTTATTCTTGATACCCGTCTTTGGTGTACTGAACATGAGACCGGGTTAGCGCCAGACATACCACGACAGCTGCAACTGGAACTGTGGCATGGCCATAAGCTTACCGAGCCTGAGGGTACAGAATCTGTTCGACGACTTACTAATCGGGCAGACCGCTCGGCGTGGCGTTATCGCCGCATGAAAGCCCTACATGGCCCCCTGTCAGTGACTATGTATGCTACTGCACCGACTGCGCTCGCTCTAATGCATAAAGATATCCTGACCGGCTGCCATGTGCATATGCCGGTACTCAAACAGGAGCTGCACAGTGAACCCTATTACCTTTTTCATTGTTGTCAGTTTGCTCGCCATTGGCGCTGGTATCGGCATGCTGGGGAGTACCTGGCTGGCGGTCATGGTCTGGTGCCTTGGCATCCTGATTGGCATGTCACTCAAAATGGCTAATACCTGGCAGAAATTTGTAGTACTACGTGCGGGCAAACTGCAAGGCGTGCGCGGGCCGGGCCTGTTTGCAATCATCCCCGTCCTGGATAGCGTGGTAGCCATTATTGACGAGCGCATCCAGACAACTGCATTCAATGCCGAGCAGGCACTTACTCGGGATACCGTACCGGTCAATGTTGATGCTGTCATTTTCTGGCATGTACACAATGCGCAAAAGGCTGCGTTGGCAATTACCGATTTTCAACAGGCCATTGACAGGGTAGCCCAGACTTCGCTGCGGGAAATGATTGGTTCTTCAATGTTGGCGGCATTGTTATCAGACCGGCGCGCCGCAGACCAGCAACTGTGCACAGATATTGGTCATAAAACCAGTGAGTGGGGCATTACGGTCAGCTCGGTGGAAGTAAGAGATGTTGCCATTCCTGTGGCATTACAGGATGCCATGTCACGCCAGGCACAGGCTGAGCGTGAGAAGCAGGCCCGTATTATTCTTGGCGCTGCGGAGGCTGAAATTGCTGGACAGTTTGTCCAGGCCGCTCGTATTTACCAGGCGCAGCCCGGAGCGCTGCAGCTGCGTGCGATGAACATCATCTACGAAACAACAAAGGAGCGAGGAACCACCATTCTGATTCCCAGCACCTTGGTGGACAGCATGAACCCTGCTGTTATGGCTTTGGCAGTCACCGCAAGTAGCATTCTGCCTTCCGAAGAAAACATTACACCTGGATCAGAATGAGTCTGGATAGAGTATGTCCGAAATTCTGTGTAAACCTGTCACTATTCCCAGTCAGTCTCACCGGCGGCTTTGGCCGAACTTTGGTCATTTCCTGCATCAGGATCGCAAAAAAAAACACTCTCCGGCTGGGGAGTGTTTTATGCCGCAAGTTCAGCGACGCCACAGGGTGCTGAGCTTGTCGGTCATCACTTCCTTGCCCTTGCGGGCCAGTTCACCCAAGCGGCTACGCAGTAGCTGCCACAGGCAAGCCAGACAGAGTTGCCAGGTGGTGTCGGAGATCTGCTCCGGCCTAGTTTCCCGTACCACTCCCCACTTTCTCTCATGCGGTAACACTCGGACGATGGTCTCCACTAGTTCTGGCAAGCCGTAGTTTTCCGCTGCAGCAATCACGCAGATGTGGCTATTCGGGATGTTGAAGGACTCGGCGATCACCCGTTGCTTCAAAAACAGATTCTCTTGCTGCAATGGACCTGGACGATGCTGTTGTTCATTCCATTCGCGGCAGGGTTCGATCTTGTCGGCCTGGCTGATGACAAACAGCACCGGGATGGAGTGGTTGGCCAGATTGGGCTGCAGCAATTCCTGATAGCACTGTTGATCTACGCTGAGGGCGCGGTCGTCCGCTTTGATCAGCCACAGAATCAGATCCAGCTTAGGTAACAGGGCCTGGTACTGTTCGCGGTATTCTTCATGGCGCTGCAGGCTTTCTCCGATACCGGGCATATCGATCAGCGAGATACCTCGTCCGGCCTGCGAGGCCAGGGTGATCTCTTGTGGGGAGCGGGTGCCACCGGTCACGTCACTGACTGCACTCTCCTCCTGACCGAACAGCGCATTGCATAGGGAAGACTTACCGGTACCACTCTTGCCCATCACGCCGATGGTGGCCTGGTAGCTAACGATCGTCTGCAGCTCATCCTGCAGGTACTGGCGGTAATCTGCTGATAAATGGCGGGTTTGCTTGTCCAGCCATTGGCTCAAGCAGCTTTGCAGTGGTGGGGTAGATTCAGGTGGGGTGGCGGGCGTGCGCATGTCAGGCCTCACTTTCGTTCGATGAAATAAAAATCGCCACCTCGGGAGAGATGGCGATTTTGGTCAGTTTGGTCATACGGGGCAGGTGATCACCAGGTTTCACAATGGCTTCGTTGCAGTGGTGGTAAGACCTTTGCTGCATCTTCCACCGGCAGAATCATGCTGTTTCGCCCACCCTTGACGACAATCTTCTTGCCGGAACGAATCGCCTCCCAGGCGTAGCGGAAGTTGTCGCCACCGGCATTACTGCCAGCATCGGACGGCATCAGTTTTTTGCCATCGATGATCATGACGAAATCACCCTTGCCATAGTTGCTGCGCATGCTTTCGGGTGCGTATTCATTCTTGTTGATCGCCGCAGACATTGTTGCTGGCTCCTTGCCACAGAAGATGGTCAGGTTGTTGCCTTTGGCATCGCTAACCGAGTAGTTCATGGTTTGGCCATCCATACCCATTGCGGATGACCAATGTCCAGGTTGTGCAGCCAACGCGGATGTACTGAAGGCTGCAGAAATGAGAGCTAGGGAGAGAGATTTCATGTCTTGTCTTTCGAAGAGAGAGACCGGCAGGCTAGGCCCACCGGCAGATTGAATTGAGTAAATGAGTGGAGGTGTTAGCGATCCGCTCTGGGCGGTGGCTGGTCGTTCCGGTGCAGGCTGTCACCCAGCGCAATACCCAGCAGTAACAGGCTGAGCGAGCCCATGCGGTCCGCGGAGGCGTGCTTCAGTAGCAGTACACTGACCACCATCAGCAAAGGCAACTGCATCGGGTGACGACGTGGGGGAAGCAAGCTGTTTAGCATGGTGTTGTCCTCCCCGTATCTAGCGGCTTACCCAACCGTTGTCAGACTTGATCATGGTCAGTTTGTTATTTTCAAATGGGACTTTGAAAGTATCCAGATGTTTATTAATGGCAGCCTTGGCATACTCCTGATATACAACTTGATTCATATTGGGGCAGAGCTCACGCAGGTTATTTGTCAGAATGGCTCTGCCTTTGTTAGTGAAGTTATTTAGGGTCCAATCAGGGTTGATAGCAACCTCGTTATCGATATTATATTTCTCCCACTCGGCTGAGTGATCCATATCGTAAGCACCAGTATTTTCATACTTACCAGAAGATACTGCCTCTTTCCTTGCTTGCTCATACGCATCTCTGCGTGTACGGCTGGGCTGTACTACGTCAGATTGAAATTTTTCTGCTTGGCCTAATATGTCTTTGGCAACATTTATATTTTTGTCGAACGACTTAAATTCAATTGCATACTTAACCTGCAACGTATAGTAATTATCTCCAGATGCAATGCCATTTACCTTCTCGAAGTCGGTTACTTTTACATAATCACAGCTACCGATAGCGTTTTCGACTACTTTTCTTGCATCAGCATCTGAAGGGGAGCTAGAGCACCCTGCAAGCATTACAGCCAACGTGGTTGATACAAAAATGAAAGCTATTTTGGTTGTCATGATATTCACCCTTGCAAATTTGGTATTTCACCAACGATTAATGGAAATTCAATGAAATTTCTGTGATAGGTATTTCAATCGAAGAAGAGTGATTGATGATGGGGTACCTGCCCCTGCGACTCTTCCTGATGATTTGTGGGGTTTCGGTGATCAATGGACCATGCTGGTATAAACACAAAACATCAATAATGAACATATCATGTCGTTCCACTGATGGGCAAGTTGAGGCAACGTGAAACCTCACAAATCGACATGAAACATCAAGTAAAATGGGAACGTCGTTAGGGCTGCGAGTGGGGGCCAACATCAAAGCCGCGCGCGAGAGTCTGAACTTGCCGCAGAGAGTGGTTGCGGAGCGCTTGGGGATTGAAACCGAATCGTTATCGCGAATTGAACGTGGCGCTGCGCTACCTGGCCTCAGCACACTGGACCGACTGGCAGGTATTCTGGAGGTCCCCTTGGTTCAGCTACTTACCGGGGTCTCGACAGCACCAGCCTCTTGGGCTGCAGCCGTACAGGAAGATATTGAGCAGCTGGATGAGGCTGATCGTTTGTTCGTGCTGGATCAGGTCAAGGCGTTATCGCAAAAATTAGTCGAAAAATCCAAGTAGGGTCTGATACGCAGACGTCTCATGGACTTAGGCCCCCCTGCTTAGCGCACTTAGCCACAGAGAAGACAAATACTGCGTCATTACTCCATGGTAAGTGCTCTTCTGCTTAGTATTAAATGTGGGTCGCACTCCCCAACTTTGCTGTCAGCCTTGTTGGCCGGGAAACGGTCTTCGGTTTCCCTTCCGGTTCGCCAGCACCTTCCATGGCCGGATAAAACTCCTCCAGCAGTTGCGGTACTTCCTCCTCTGTATCCTCGAACTGGCCGTTCTGCAGCAACAGCCGGGCAGCTTGTTCCAGTTCGGCGGTATCGATGCCCGCTTCCAGTTGCTCCTCCGCTGCCTTACGGGCGGTACTGACGGCCTCGGCCAGGGTCTGGCCATCGCGTAGGGTCAGATCGACGTAGTACACCGGGGTGCGGTGCGACTGGGTGGTGCTCTTGGCGCGCAGACGTAACAGCAGCGGCAGATGCTTGGTGTTACCCCCACTGGCTGCCTCGTAATACTTCAGCCGTGCTGCCAGGGTACGGACCGAGTTGTAGCCGGTAGTGCGGAAGATGAAGCTGCCCAGCTCATCCTGCTGACCTTCTACCTGCACATTCAACCTCCCGTACAGCTTGCAGCCCAGCTCTTTAGCCAAGGGGCAACGGTCCGGTCCCGCACAGCCAATCTCTTCCATACCCTGACTGGTTACCCGACGTGCCGTTTCTCCATTACCGACGCAGACCGGCCGACCGTTATTCCGGTCGAAGGCGCTGTATTCGGCCCGCAGGTTGAGCTCGCTGTCGTTGAACAACAGCTGGATCGGAATGGCGCGGATCTTGCCGTTCTGTGCCTGCTCCGACAGCGCCTGGTGCAAGGGATGCAGTAACCAGCCATCCCGGCTCTGTACCTGCGTGGTGAGTGAAAAGCTGTCGTCCTTCTCCGGCAACCAGCGTTCTTGCTTCTGCACCAGCTTGCCAATGCTGATACGCCCGATCACGGGCGGGGTAATGGCGAGACCCTTGATCATGCTGATTTCCTTTCCGTTTGAATGACAAAGCGCCGGGAACCGGCAATGGACTTGCTGTACTGGGCGAGCAAGGTGGGGTGGTCTTGCGACAGCCGCTCGACATCAGGCGCAAAGCGATCCTTGGACCGCTTCCAGGTAATACGGCCAGACTGGAATACAGCGGCAGAGGCATGACCCAGCACGTTCTGGATCTGCTGCCGTATGGCCGCCTCCTTGGCCTCTGCGTCTTCCTTGCGCTGCCGTTCTGCCAACAGGGCAGAGAACAGCCGATTTCCTTCAATCGATTCCGACAGGTCGATGGTCTGGCCATCGTCGCGCGGGAACAGCCAGGACAGGGCAGAAGCCGAATCATCCGAACCGTCCGGTGCCGGCTGGGTGTTCAGTACTACGTGCTGCCAGAACACCGTCTCCCGGGCAATCAGATCGGCAATCTTGTCTTCATCGCGCAGCACTCTATAGATACGGAAATCCTGACCACCGATCAGCACCGCGACGTCGGCCCAGTCATGGCCGGTGACCGCCAACTGATGTAGCACCTGGCACTGATAGGCGACCGGGATGCCTTCCTCCCACTGCGGGGCGGAGTGATAGCTCGCAGTCTTTATTTCCAGGATGCCCCAGCCTTCCTCTGGACAACGTACCTCCCGATCCAGATTGGCCAGCATGAAACGGTGTGTTGGATGCTGTAGTACCGCATTCACCCGCCGTACCTTGCGCCTGGTACGCTCGGCATAGACCCGGGCCAGAATGGGTTCCAGAATCGTGCCCCAGATGACAGGCTCTTTCTCTGACAGATCTTCAGGCTCCTTGCGACCGGTCTTCTCCAGCCACAAGGACAGCGGACACTTGTACGGCGACAGCCCAATCGCCGGGGCGGCATCGGAAGAACCAATGCCCAGCTGCCGAATGCGCAGCCATTCATCACGAGACAACTTCAGGGTAGAGGCCAGACGAATGGCCTGTGCGTAGCGTTCAGCCATGGCAAAACACTCCTTATAAAGGCATAAAGCCCGGCAGCAAGGCTGACCGGGCAATAGGTTTGATAGGGGTAAACGGAAACGAAAGAAGCAACTGAAGAGAGCAGGACTACAGAACCAGCAAGACAGAATCAGGCCAACATCAGACCAACAGCCGTTTCATGATGGTGCTACCGGCACAATCACCGGCAGCTCAGGAGAGAGCGTCAGCAGGATCTGCCGGATGGTCGGCCACTGCTGTGGCTGACCCCGCAGCATGAACTCCCCGGCCAAGCGCACCAGGCAGGCTTTGACCCAATCGAGGGAAGGGGGCTGGCCATCATGCAGCACGATCCACTCGGCCATGGCACTGCCCAGCGCTTCCGTCACTTCGTAATGCCATACCCCCGGTGCAGCCTGATTCAGCTGGTCGTACAAGGTATCTGCCAGGGCTGCCACCATCGGGGCGTACTGCACCAGTTCGGCATGTAGCTCCAGGCAGCCCTGGCCCCAGATCACCAGCAGACTGCGCTCGGCATCGGGACCGTCGTATGCCACACCCAGGCTGTTCCAGATGCAGAAGTCCCGCATCCCTGCCGTCAGACAAGCAGCGGTCAAGGCAATGGATTGGATAGAGGCCATGGCATCACTCCACCAAGGCTAGTGCATGCTCCAGCGCCTTGCCCTTGAGCTGCGCACCTTGCCCGAACCAGGCCGAATCTAGCCGGTAATCCTGACTGCGGGCTCGACGACGATGATCGACATACTCGGTCATGGCATTCACCAGGCCCCAGGCAGTGCCCTTGGTGCCGGCCAACAGCGAACCCATCCCGCCACCGCTATACAGCGCCGACACCTGTTGCAGCGCCTTTGATGTCACTGCATCTACAGTGCCTTCCACCAGCGGTTCGTCCAGTACTTCGCGGAAGAACTGGCAGGCTTCTTCAGGCGAGACAGTCCGCTGTGACAGCTGCTTGATGTTGCCGATGAAGCGGTCCCAGGCTGACAGGCCAAGGCCTAGTGCATCCTTCACCTGCTGCGGATCAAACACGGTGGAGTGGGGCACCTTCACCGCGCCGGTTCTGTCTTTCACCGCCATCTGCAGGGTGTTGTTGCACACCACCCGTACCGAGGTGAATTGAGCAGTCGTGCACAGCGTACCGTCACAACTGGTGGCCAGCAGCAGATAGGCCTTCACCCGGTCCCCACCTTTGAGCAGGGCTTCCTGCCCGGTCTTGGCCAGTGCCCACAGCTTGCGGCCACCCTTCAATACCCCAGCCGTTTCCAGCTCAAAGCCACCGACACTGACCAGATCACGATAGAACTCCAGCACTTCAGACGGCTGCACCACCTTGTAACGCGGCGATACCACCGACAGTGGTGCCAGTGAATCTGACCGATACAGCACCTTGGAATCAGCAAACGGGCGGATGTGCATGCCGTCATCAGCTACGTTGAACAAAACGTCGCTCTGCTCGATACGCCAGTCCATACCGGCTTCGGTTAGCCACACTTCCAGTGGCTGCTGAGGAGAAAGCGGATTGCCCAGACCATGCCAGGGGGCGGCTCCGACAAAGGCCATGGATTCGATGAGATGGGACATAGGTCACTCCAATGAAAACGCCCCAGACAAGGCTGAGGCGAGGGCATAAAGGACACCCGGCGTGGGTGTCGCTGTGCGTGTTCAAGGGGGTGATATAGATCTGAAAATAATTAGAAATGGTAGCGTTTAGTCTGATTATCCATCTAGGATGGTCATTACAGCCGTGAGCAGGGGAAAAGTTTGATTAGTCAGTCTGGGGCATGTACTGAATTTAATGTGATGGACATTTAGCAGGAAACTGCTACCTAGTCTGGAGACACAATGAGCTCGAAAAAAATACGACGTACCTGACACACTACTGGCCAGCTTGCTGGCCGATTACGAAAAGCCCGAAGACCTCATCGGTTAGAATGGCTTACTTAAGCAGCTGACCAAACTACTGATCGAGAAAGCGCTGGATGCTTAGATGGGTGTGGACCTTGGCCATAGCAAACACGAACCGTTGCTCAATCCAGCCGGCAACACCCGGAATGGAAAGAGCCGCAAAACCCTCAAGGGCGAGTTCAATCCCAGCGTATTGCTCTTTTTTTCAAGAAACCCTGCGACAAAGGCTCATCAGCTCGCGCTGCACGTTTCAGCAATTCATACCCTTCCGCTCTCTGCGCATCGGAGGCCCCATCTTCAAGAATCAACATCACCCCCTGATTGTGTTCGACCAGAGGAAGGAGCTGGCTGTCTTGTCGCAGGTACTTTAATGCCAGAATACCTGCATTCTTTGCTTTCTCCCAATTTGACGGTCCACTCAAGCCGTCCTGCCAGATTACTTGAGAATAAAACGCCACTCTCGGATAGTTTGTGTTTGCAATGCTTTTTGCCGGCGGCTTTGCTAGTACCAGATCAATCCAATATGCAGCCTGTTTGAAGTCTTGCCGCACACCAAACTGTGACCACCCATTGTAATAAGCAATGCCTAAAAGAGCCTGGCTGAGCTGATTGCCTGCGGATGCGCTGTCATGCAAGAAATGAAAAGCTTGAGCAGGATTTGGTGAGGTTACACCCCATCCGTTAGCGATGAATCATCGCCAATTCATACATGGCTCCGGTATTGCCAGCCGCCGCTTTCGTGGAAAACTCAGCCTGCTTTGCAACAATTTTCTGAATGACTGCATCAGGAGTATTGTCTTTATAGGGGTGGCCATACGATGCACACCCCCCCAGGATTGCGGCCACCAAACTCATTGCAATCCATTTCAGTTTCATAACTTCCTCCTCTGTTGAACCTATTATTTCACCCGAGAATGACTGAAGTAATGAAGGTTTTTATTCGGCTCAGCAAAAACATGCCGGCACGTAGCTACAGAATAGCTGAACCGAATGCATCGTGAAGGTCCTTGAGCTGTTTCTCTTACTGCTCACGGATATCCATCGGCGTGATCTGTAGTGCATTCTCCATGCCGCGCTTAGCCACATAGGCCCATTTTTCGACAGCGGTGCCACCGCGGTGAGGAGCCAATTACAAGCACAGATGGCCTATTCACAATCGGTGATCACCCCGGACATCAGGTCAAGCCCGAAAGCACACTCCATAATACCTTGAGGGTACTTTCCCTTGATATGGGGCAACCGGTTTCACAGATCACTGCAGTTGCGCACGCAGATTCAGATGCCACCGAGATCCACTCTGTCACGCGATTCATATGCAGAACCTTGCTTAGATTGGAGATGGTTTAATTTGCAGGGGTAGGTTCTGTGCTGGGTAGTCGTCGGGAATACTTAACCAACTCCGTCTTTGTCCACTGCAGGTGTCGGCCCAGCATATCTGCAGCGGAATACTCGATCTTGACGAAGTTACCAACAGATGGCGCGTACCAGTAGATTTCGTACCAAGGACCGCTGTAGCCCTCATTGTCGTGCCACATGCCATTCAGCTTGATGTGGTAGGCATCAAAGATACCAGCGGGTGTTTCCACCTTTTCAAGGCCCTCAACATTGACCTTTACGATACGATTCTTGAACTGGTATGAGTAGGAGTCACCAATAGTGAGTGGCCACTTCAGGACCTGAGCCTCGTTGGTTTCGCCCGTCTTCTTGTCCACTTCAAAGTTGTTCAGGTTTTTGTTCTTGTAGACGGAGTATTTATTGGTACCATTGACGCCGCTGAAAACGTAATTGCCATTTTTCATGCCCTGAAATGTCAGAGTCCATTGCTGGGCTTCAATACCGGTAAACAGATCGACTTTGTGGTAGTCATAGGTCTCTCCAACAACAGGGGTTGGCGCTGTGACGTCTGCTGCACTAGCCGAGTATGTAGTAAGCATTAGAGCTGCGAGCAGGATGGCTTTGGCTTTGATAGTGGTTTTCATGGAAATTATTTCTAATCAGCGATCTATTATTAATACTATACCGACCTGGTGATGCCAAGTACCTAGAGGTTCGAGGTCGAAGAAAAATTTAAATTAATCTGAGTGACTTGACAATGATGTCGGATGTGGATGACGTGGGTCTTTGTTTGAATCTGGTTATCAACTGTTTAATGAGCGTAAACATGGTTATATCCTTGCTCTGTATATTGTTAACCTAAGATAGGTGCTATAAAATAAAAAAGCGCTACATCGGTAGCGCTTTTTCTATGTCCGCATTCTGTCGGATCAGATTGCCAGGTCTTCCAAGCTAAAACCTTCATCCAGTTGAGCTTGTACCCAGGCCGGCTTACGGCCACGACCAGTCCAGGTCTGAGACTCATCATTCGGGTTCTTGTATTTGGCTTCAACTGGCTTACGTACAGTAGTGGTAGCTTTACTACTAAGCACATCATCCAAGCTCAGGCCATACGACTTAGCCAGCTCCAGGATCTGCTTCTTGGCGTTAGCCTTCTCTTCAGTCTCACGGCGGCTAATTTCAGCGACTACAGACTTCAGCAAGTCCTGCAGTTCAGTAAAGTTAAAATTCGAAAGTTCCATATGGGTATCCAAGTGTGGTAAAGGAATTGCGTTATGCAATATGCGCTTTAATCGGGATTATACGCATTGTTTTTGTATTGCAATATATAGCCCATTCCTGCATGAGTTGCATACGCTGTGGAAGAAGCTGGTCGCGTGCATATGCAGCACGGGTTTGATCGTTGTTGACGTGTGCTAATGCAAGTTCCGATACCTCATCCGAAAATTCAGTCCCTTTGCAGCTACGTGCCCAATCTTTGAAAGTGCTACGAAAACCATGGGTCGTGATATTTGCTACCTGCATTCGGTCAAACAGTGCTTTGAAGGCCTGGTCGGACATGATGCCCCCTTTGGGGGCAGGAAATATCAGGCTATTACCAACAATCCTGGGCATGTTTTTCAAGAGCATATAAGCCGGATCAGATAGCGGAATCGTGTGGCTTTTACTGGCTTTCATTCTTTCCGCACTAATCGTCCAAGTCTTATTGTGCAGGTCAATTTCATCCCACGTAGCACCACGAACTTCACCTGAACGCGCTGCGGTCAGGATAGCGAACTCCAAGGCCTTGGCCGATATACCACTGCGTTGGCGTAGCTTCTCCATGAATGTGCCGATTTCACTGAAGGGAAGGGCGGCATGGTGTTCCACTTTCTGCACCTTGCCTGGCGCTGGGAGAACATGCTTTAAGTTGCCCTGCCATGCCGCCGGGTTTTCTCCTTCCCGATAGCCAGAAACCTTCGCCCAGTCAAGAATGGACTCAAGCCGGCCACGGAGCCGACTGGCTGTCTCATTCCTGGCATTCCATAGTGTAGAAGTGCTGCCGTCTATAGTGCTTACCTCTTGGCGTAGCACAAGCAGAATGGCGTCATTGTCTATTGCGTTAATGGGAAACTGACCGATGAGGGGAAAGGCATAGGTCGTAAGCGTTGAGGACCATTGTTTGACATGTTTGTCGTTCCGCCATTCGATCTTTTTGTCTTCGATGAAGGCGAGGGCGCACTGCTCGAAAGTTTTGGATTTGGACGACTTCAGCTTGGCTTTGCGCTTTTCCTGGAGGGGATCGATACCATCGCGGATCTTCTTTCGCAGGGTACGCGCCTTCTCACGGGCTTCTGCAAGGCTGATCTCCGGGAACGGTCCTAAGCCCATGCTCAGACGACGTACAACCTCCTTGCCGCTTTGATTGATGCGTGATCCCATGGCTGCGCATAAGACCCAGGCTCGCGAGTTGCCTACAATGCGCAGATACAGGCCATCGACACCACCGACAGCATGCTTGCCATTTTCTTTGAGTCTGGAGACTGCAAGTGCAGATAGTTCTTTTGCTTTCTTTGGCATGATGCACAATCCTTGTGCTGCATATTGTCCTGCATAAAGTACTGGATTTGAGTGGCACTGACAAGATGTCGTTAGACACTATATTTTATAAGTCGTTGATACTAAATGGTGAAAGTAGATTTCATTAGATGTGTTTAGACAATACTTGGACGGACCCCCTCTCCGCCAGATATCTACATTAAAGCCCTGATTGTTCAGGGCTTTTTTGTTGCCTGTAATTTACAGTATGCCATTCGGTATGCCATTGCCTGCTCGCTGTCTTGCTACGATTTTGGACAATCTTGGACACTGTGTAAGCGGTTCCTTCCGTTGTGTCGGTGCAACGGGCCATCGGCGCTGATACAGGTGCGGCCATGTTGTCCGGCACTTCTGCTTGTGTTTTAGCTAAAAGTCAGACCAAGGTCATAAAGCAAGAGCCACTGCCCGAGAGGGCGGTGGTTCTTGCTTTATGTGGTTTTGGAATAAAGACCGAGTTTCGGCCAAAGCAGAAGTTCAAACTCCGCACGAGATTGACTGCTTTCACTCGGAGAGCAGTCTTATCTTATCGCCTGCTGAAGCCGGTACAAACCACTTGTACCTCAGTAGGTATAGCGTCGGATGACATCCCCTACGGTTTGAAGTGAGGAATGTAATGTCTCCATCTCTACCGAGCCTAAAGCCAAGCGGAGCGCATGAGGTACGTGCTTGCTGGTTGAATATGGTTCTGCGTTGGATACCGCGATGTTCTCTCGCAAAAGATCTGACACTATTTGCTCAGCCCTCACATCTTCACCCAATGGTACCCAGAGAAAATACGATGCCGGGTGACTCAGGAAGGGAATGTCGGATAGCAAGCTACTGGCAATTTTCTGGCGTTCTGCCGCATCCAACCGTTTGTTTTGCTCAAATCGGGCGACCGTACCATCTTCAATCCATCCGCAAACCAATGCTGTCATGACGCTAGGGGTGTTCCAGGTTGTAGCTCTGATACTTCGCTCAATGGCCGCCATCCAATGAGATGGTGCGACAACCAGACCAACGCGCAATCCAGTCGCAACATTTTTGGATAGGCCTGAAACGTATAAGGTTCTTTCCGGAGCCAACGCTTGCAATGGTGGCGGTGGACTACATGCAAGAAAGGCATATGCTGCATCTTCGATGAGGATGAGATCGTGGCTCCGCGCAATGGCAACAAGCTCTTTTCTACGGGCTTCATCGATCACCCATCCAAGTGGATTATGCAAGGTTGGCATTGCATACACGGCGCGTACCCGGCGATGAGTACATAACATTCTCAGGGTGGCCAGATCCGGGCCTTCTGGTGTTACTGGGATAGGTAGCAGTTCCAGATGCAAAACCTCTGCCAGAACCTTGAAGCCTGGATATGTCAGCGCATCGACAGCAATAACATCACCAGGCTTGAGCAAGGCCATGGCGCAGACAGTCAGCCCATGTTGCGCTCCATTGACGATAAGTACGTTATCTCTACTGACCTGAACTCCACGGCTTTCCAAGTGACGCGCCATGATCGCTCGTTCATGTGGTCTACCCCCATGGGGCTGATAGCGCAGCAGTGCCGATAAGTCTCCTGCTGAGGCAAGCTGGCGCATTGCATCTCGCAGCAAGTCAGTCTGCTCTGGCAGTGACGGGTTGTTGAAATTCAAATCAACCATTTCCAAGCCCACTGGATGCTGGTCTATGCCATGGCCAGCAGTAAGCGACGTGTCCCGTACAAATGTTCCTCGCCCCGCCTCTCCACTGACAAGCCCCATGGTTTCAAGCTCGGCATAAATACGACTAGCGGTAACCAGTGCAAGCCCCTCTTGCGCGGCAAGTTGCCGATGCGTTGCTAGCCGGGTACCTGGTGCCATGCGGCCTGATCGAATGTCTGCGGCAAACCGGTCTACTAACTGTTTGTATCTTGCTTTGGCCATAAACTTGTATACATGACAATTTTTTGATTGTACTGATTATTGAGCATACGCTGACAACTAACAACTACCCTAGACAAAAGAGGACTGTGTCATGCATATCGCAATTCTGACCTTTGATGGCTACAACGAACTCGACTCACTGATTGCATTTGGCATTTTGAATCGAATCAAGAAGCCCGACTGGCGAGTATCGATTGCCAGCCCGACTTCCAAGGTGACTTCCATGAATGGTGCTGTTCTGGAGTCGCACATTTCCATTGAGGAGGCTTGTAGTGCTGATGCGGTCATTTTCGGTAGTGGACTGAAAACTCGGGATGTTGTCGCCGACGAAAAATTGATGACTGCGATGCAGTTTGACCCGTCCCGGCAGCTACTGGGGGCGCAATGCTCGGGCACACTCATTCTGGCAAAGCTTGGTCTGCTTAATGGTGTTCCGGCGTGCACCGATCTCATCACCAAACCCTGGGTGCAGGAAGCTGGTGTCAATGTGCTGAACCAAGCCTTCTTCGCCAACGAAAATGTAGCGACCGCAGGTGGCTGCCTGGCATCTCAATATCTTGCATTTTGGATCATCGCCAAACTGGAAAGCATTCAGGCAGCCCAAGAGGCACTGCACTATGTGGCTCCTGTTGGAGAGAAGGAAGAGTACCTAGCGCGAGTACTAAAGCATGTGTCGCCGTACCTGACATCTAACACCGTGAACCAATAAATCGTCTTTCAGGCAGGAGCCATCATGACTATTCGCGTATTTTCCTCCGCAACATCGCAGCAACTCACCAATCTCAAAATTGCCAATACAGTGGCCTTCCTTGATGACCTTGGCACTTCTGGCCACTTAAATGCCCCAATATCCCTACAGGCTGTTTATGTGACTGGATTCATAAGGAGCCACTAAATGGGTCGTCACTGGCAGCTATGGTGGCGACCATGCCGGCCGCAGCCACTTCCTGCTGGAAACCCTGGCCGCCGTACGCACCGAGTGGCCTGAAAATCTACCGCTTACCACGCGCTTCGGGGTAATCGAATACGATGGCTGCGCCGAAGAAACACTGGCCGACTCTATCGAGCGGGTACGTGAATTCAAATCAGGCGGACTCGACCTGCTGAATGTAAGCGTCAATTTCTGCACGCCTGAGGCCAATATCCCGTAGGGTCCGGTCTTTCTGGCACCAATCGCCGAGTGGGTAAGACGCGAAGCGGGCTTGCCGGTTGCCTCCAGCTGTGGCCTGGAGCGCGTGGCAGATGCCAAGCGCGTGATTGCCTGCGGCCAGATGAGTCTGGACACTGACTGGGCCGGTGCTTTTCATCGGCCGTGGCGGCTAACGGTGCAATCTGCCGTTTTGCCGTCGCTGGCGGACTGCATGGTTGATCGGGGGGGACAGCCTACGACAGAGGGTGTCTGGCAAGCAGTGAACCCCGGCGACCCTCTTTCACCTTTGCGGCAGTTCAGCCGGGTCAGCAGCATATGAGGCACTAACAACCAGGAAGCTTTGTCGCGCTTGTTACTGATCAGAAATGAGTGACGGCAGCGGGGCAAGCTCACTGGGCTGTCGTACCCAGCACGTTTTCTGGGCAAATACATAGTGGTTGTCGGTGTACTTGACCTCATCCAGCCGGATTGCCCAGACATCGCTACGCTTTAGCATGGCCAGCGGATGGCGTCTGGTGTAAATCCCCAAGCCATCCTGCCTGGCCATTCCATCCAGCAGTTCGGCATGTGCCGTGAATTGCACACCACGAATCTCCCGCAAATGCTGGGGCTGCTGGGCAATGGTCCCGGCCAGCATGGGCTGGATCAGCATTTGCTGGCCATGCCGTGTGGTCTGGCTGGTCAGGACAATCAGCCTGGCTTGTTCCGCATCCAGTGCATAAAAGCAGCTGGCGGCCCACAGGCCTGCGTGGTCTTGAATGGCAAGGCTGACAACGTGGTTCTGCAGCAGGAATTGCTGAATCTTGTCAGGGAGCATGGTTTTCTCCGGGTATGCAAAACCGCACTCGCCAATAACGGTGAGTGCGGTTGCTTTTCGGGTGATCAGGCGATATAGCTGGCCCACAGGAAGGAGAAGGGCATCACCAGCAGTAAGGCCGGCAGCATGTTGGCCACGGGGAACATCTTGATACCGCAGATCCGCAAGCCGGTGGCCAACATGATCAGCCCGCCTGCCGCCGAGAAGTCGGCCATCATGCTGGCCGAGGTCAGAGGCATGATCAGTGTTGCCAGCATTGCCAGACTCAACTGGATCAGGATCTGTGGTACGGCAATGGTGGCCACGGCATAACCCAGCGATGTGGCGAAGATGGCCGAGGTGAACAGGTCAAGAATGGTCTTGATGTACAGAATGGACGGGTCGCCGGTCATCCCTTCGTGCATGGCACCGAAAATACCGGTGCCACTGGCACAAAACAGCACCAGAATGGCCACGAACTTGTCCATGAACTCTTCATGCGACAGCCCCTCGCGCGGGGGGATGATCTTGTCGATGAAGCCGCGGGTGGCCCCGGCCATTTTGCCCAGCCCGCGTTCGACGCCAAGCATTTCGCCGATAACCGCGCCCAGTACCATGGCCAGCACCACGGCCGGCATGTACTTGACCTTGACGATGAGCATGGCACCCAGGCCCATCGAGGCCAGGCCAAAGGTTTGCGGCAGGGCATTGCGCAGGCGCTCTGGCAGCTTGCTGCCAAGAAAGGCACCGACTACGCCACCAATGGTGACGACTGATCCGTTTACATAGGGTCCGATCAACATGGCTGTATACCTCTAGTTTTGTGTTGCCCAGGCCAGTTCATGGCTGACCGGGCGAGTTGCGTTGTCACCAGGGGCGGTCTCGCCCCATCTGGGCAGGCTGTTGACCTCCAGATCGAACAGATCCAGTGCGCGTCCCACGCTGTGGGTAATCACGTCATCCAGGGTTTGTGGACGTTGATACAGCGCAGGAACCGGCGGAAAGATGATGCCGCCCATCTCGGTGACTTTGCGCATATTGTCCAGGTGCGCCAGATTCAACGGCGTTTCTCTGGCCATCAATACCAGCCGACGTCGGTCTTTCAGGACGACATCCGCGGCACGGGTCAGCAAATTGTCCGTCATGGCATGTGCAATGGACGCAAGTGTCCGCATGGAACACGGCGCAATCAGCATTCCCAGTGTCTTGAACGAACCACTGGCAATCGAAGCGCCCAGATTGGCCAGTGGGTGAACCACATCGGCCATGCTCAGGACTTCTTCTCGCTGGTAGTCGGTTTCCAGGGTCCGGGTCATTTCCGCCCCGCGGGAAATCACCAGATGAACCTCGACATCCATGGCCTGCAGCAATTGCAAAGCCTTGTAGCCGTACTGGAAACCGGTTGCTCCACTGATGCCGATGATGATGCGCCGTGTACTCATGATTTACTCCTTATTCAAAATCAGGCAGGAAGCGCTTTACATCCACTTCTTTGAATTTGGAACGTTCAAAGTGGGACTTCAGATCAAAAGGCACCGTGCAGTCGAAAATGGTTTTGCACGAAGAACCCGCCTGACGAATGCTGGGGCTGAAGGCCGGAATCTGCGAAGGATCCAGCGGATGGCAACGCACGCCCGGAATGAAGACTGTGCTGACATCACCCTGATAGCGGGTTTGCATGGCCCACAGCACATCGTCGGTATCGAAAATATCGACGTCTTCATCCACCAGAATCACATGCTTGAGTTCCGGGAAGGCCGAGAAGGCCAGCAAGGCAGCCTGGCGCTGACGGCCTTCATCCACGGGTGCCGATTTCTTGAATTGCAGAACCGCCAGGAACTTGCCGCCACCGGAGGAGTGGGCAAACACATTGAGCAATTTGCCCGGCATGGCGCGATCCACCATGTCCAGGATGCTGGCCTCGGTCGGAATGCCTGCCAGATTCACATGCTCTTCACCCGGGCCCACGGTGGTTTGCAGGATGGGATTGCGGCGGTGGGTGATGGCCTTCACCTTGATAACCGGCAGCGCATCTTTGGATTCGCCGGTATAGCCGGGAAACTCCGGCATGGCCTTGCCGGTATCCGTGTTCTGGTCTTCACGCACCCGTACATTGGGCAGCAGTTCGCCTTCAATCACCACTTCGGCATGGGCAATGGCTCTGGCCGGAATGGTCAGACAGCGCGACAGCTCTACCGGGCGACCACGAATGGCACCGGCCACATTCAGTTCATCAAAGCCCAGCGGGGTGGTCGGCGGTTCGAAGCAGGCGGCAATCTCGATGGCTGGATCCACGCCAATGCTGATGGAAATGGGCAGCGGTTTGCCTGCGGCTTCGGCCTTCTGGCGGAAGGCGTCGATATGGCGGCCAGGTGTCAGCCACATGGATAGCTCATCCCGGCTTTGTACGCACAGGCGGTGGATGGTGATGTCGGATTCGCCGGTTTCCGGGTCAGATGCGTAGCACATGCCCATGGTGATGTAGGGGCCGGCATCTTCTTCGGTATTGGTGGGGGCTGGCAGCAGGGTGCGCAGGTCAAAGGACGGGTCGCTGGCATAGTGGACCACTTCCTGACACTGGGCCTTGTCCTGGCCTACCTCAACCGGTGCCACCGGGTGCTGTACCGCCTCTTTCAGTATATGACCCAGCCGTTCCGGCGCGCAGCCCAGCAAATGGCCGACACGCTTGCGCGAACCAACCAGGCCAATCACCACCTTGAAGCCCGGGAAGCCTTTCACCTTGTTGAACATCATCACCGGCCCGCCTTTGCGGGTAGGGCGCATGCAGGTGCCACCGGCACCGACGTAGCGGTATACCCCAGACAGTTCGGCTTCCGGATCTACCTCGGTATCGGTACTGACAAATTCACCGGGCAGGGACTGCAACAGTGCCAGCGCGGAGCGCAGGTCGTGCACGGGATGATCGGATTTGCAAAGCATGATTTACCTTTCATTACGTCGGTTAGTTGATTTCTCAGCGACGAATATAAAGATTTTCAGCCTGGCAAAAAAATACCGTTTTGGTGCGGCATGCCATACCAACTTGGTGTAATCGATTACATTTCGATTTGATCTGAATCAACGTTTGAAATAGGTCACAAAACCAGAATGCGCCCAAGGAGAATGATATGGATCTCAAGCGCTTACGTTATTTTTGTACTGTAGTGGAGCAAGGCAATATTACGCATGCCGCACGCATATTGAACATGGCGCAGCCGCCATTAAGCAAAAGGCTGCATGAGCTGGAAGATGAAGTGGGTGTTCCCTTGTTTTTCCGCAATGGACGCCGTATTGAACCTACCGTGGCGGGGTTTCATCTTTACAAGCGCGCCAGTGAAATATTAAGAAGTGTGTCTGACACTGTCATGGAAACGATAGCCCTGGCCAAGCAGGAAACAAAACTGCTGCGTATCGGCTTGTCCCATTTGTTTCAGTCTTATTTCTCACCGCTGATCATGGAGATAAAACAGCGCCACCCGGATGTGGAAATTGGCGTGACGGTTTCCGATTCCAGCCATCTGGAAGTGCTGTTGAATAATGGTTTAATCGACATTGCACTGATTCAGAAGCCGGCAAAGAACGATGGTTTTGATTGCATTACATTTTCTCCCATCAAGGTGCAGGCTGTTATCAGTAAAAGCCTGTTGAATGATCCTGATAAAAACGCCATGCATCTTTCGGAACTCAGTCAGTATCCACTGCTTTTATTACGCCGAGCCAACGGGACCGGGACTTTTGAATTCTTGCAGGACCACATGCGTAAAGGTGGCGTGGAGCCACATATTGCCATGCATATATCCCAGCCCGGTTTATTGCTGGAATGGCTTGAATCGGGACTGCAGGGCGTGGCCTTGTTGCCGGAATCGGAAATAAAACCGGACAGGCTGCATCACAGCAAGGCAATGGAAATATTTCCATCGCCACAGATATTTTTTCCATCAATCGTCAAATTGACCACCGCTTCCTACATGAAAGAACTGATGGAAATTGTCGAGCATGGCTACCCCTTTCCTGCCAGTCATTCATGAAGTACTTCGAGGTAAACAGCATGCTGGACCTGAAATCTAGAGTATTGGCAGCCATCAATGCCTTCCGGCGCGGCCTTCCCGTGGTTCTGACCGATGACGCGGACCGGGAAAACGAGGCCGACCTGGTCATGCCGGCCTGCATGATCAACCACAAGTGGATGGCCAGGATGATTCATGACGGCAGCGGCATAGTCTGCCTCACCCTGACCCAGGCGCTGGCGGATGCCATGCAGCTGCCCTACATGGTGGCGCAGAACCAGAGCAAGGAAGGCACGGCCTTTACCGTGAGTGTGGATGCCCGCTTTGGCATCAGCACCGGTGTCAGTGCTGCCGACCGGGTTCACACTATCAAAGCGGTGCTGGCTGAGCATGCCGGCCCCGACGATCTGGTACGTCCTGGCCATGTTTTCCCGCTGATTGCCAACCCCGGCGGCGTGTTGGTTCGCCGTGGTCATACCGAAGGCAGCGTTGATCTGTGTCTGCTGGCCGGCCTGCCCCCGGCCGGAGTGATCTGCGAACTGATGTGCGAGGACGGCCGCATGCTGACCGGGACCGCCATTGACGCCTATGCGCAGCGTTACCAGTTGCCGGTTCTCAGCATCGAGGACATTGCGCTGTATCGCAGCCGTTTGCTGGATCAATCCGAACTGGCCTTTCTTCACGCCGTCCGCACTGAATTCTCCACGCTTTAAAGGAATACATGATGTCCAGCCATATCCGGCTGCTGGCATTGGCCGTATTGTCGGTCAGTGCTGCTGCAGCGCATGCAGAAAGTAATAGCGACAGCGTTTCTATTTATGGCTATATCGGCGTGGCCATCGACTCGGCCAGCGCGACCGGTGGTAGTAGCAGCAAGCCACGCTATACCCGCTTGTCCGACGCCAACTCCCGCATCGGCTTCAAGGGATTCGAAGACCTGGGCAATGGCAGCAAAGCCATCTGGCAAGTTGAATCCAGCTTGCGGGATGTAACTCAGGGGGGAAGCAATGACTGGGGGCAGACCGCCACCCTGGCCAGTCGCAACTCCTTTGTCGGTCTGGATAACCGTGACTGGGGACGGCTGATTGCCGGCTATAACGATACCGCCTACAAAACCCTGGTGGGCAGTGTCAGTGATTTTGGCATCGATGTCATGGGCAATACCGCTGCCGATACCTGGGGTACCGGGCCGGGTTATTACCAGATTTTCAGCCGGGGTGAAACGCGGCTGAAGAATTCCGTTCACTACACTTCGCCTTTGCTTGGTCCTGTTCAGCTTGCTGCCTCCTGGGGTGTGGATGAAACGCAAACCAATGGCAGTAACAAGACGCGTCTGGATTTGGCGGCAAAATACAGCAATGGGCCTTTCAAGCTGGGGCTGGGCTGGGATCATCAGAATGATGTCGCCGGCTATGCCGGTGGCGCTTACGGCTCGGCGGCGACTGCGCCGGGTAAATCGATTGACTACTACAAGCTGATTGCAGCCTGGCAGTTTAGCACCGGCACCTTGCTCGGGGCCGGCATCGAGCAGGGACGATACGACGCGACAAGTGGTGGTAGCCGCATGCGACAAACCGCCTGGACTGTTGCCGTCAGCCAGTCCGTCAACGAACGCTTGGCGCTCAAAGCCTCGTGGAACGAACTGGGTGCCTTGCACAACACGACCCTGGATCAGGCGGATGACTTCAAGGCGCACCAATGGGTAGTGGGTGCAACTTATGCCCTGTCCAGAAAAACCAGCCTGTTCAGCTACTACAGCGTGATTCATAACGGGGCGGCCCAAAACGTCAACCTTGGCTTCAGCCCGGTTGTGACGGGTAGCAATGCCAGCGATACGGTGGTGCTGGCTGATGGGTCCTGCGTGCGCGTACTGGGGATTGGTCTTGGTACGGCATTCTAGCCTGTCGTTGAAATAGCCATCTGGCAGGCTCCCGGCGGGGCTCCGGCTCCATGAATAGGGCATGTCCACAATTCTGTGTAATCCGGCCATGGTGCCCCATTCTGCTGAAAGGCAGCTTCGGTCGAACTGCCGCCGACCTAGCTGATGCATCGTCAGTTGGTCGACCTAAGCAGTCAGTTTGAGTGGTGAGGGGTTCCGACTGGTTTACGCATAACATCGGACATGCCCCCGGAAAAAGTGTTAAAAAAGCCCGGTATCAATCGGGCTTTTTTTATGGAGATGCCGGCGTCAGATACTACCGCGTGAGCTTGATCGGCTTCTGATACTCCGAAATTCTCGGCTATCTGAGCCCACTTACCTTTTTGCCTGACTCTAGGTAAATCCATATTCAACCGCTTGGGCAACGTAAAGAACGTTCACTTGTTCTTGCCGGAGGCGGTGAAACAGGCGTTCGCGTTCCTCGGCAGTAACAACCATGATGACCTGTACCGGCTGTTCCGAAAGATCAAACAACGTAATGGCATGAAAGCGGCCATCATGGCCCAGTCCTTCCACGCTACCGTTCAGGGTGGCACCACCGATTGCCAGTTCGTGTGCCAGTTCCAGCAGCCACTGTGCCAGTGGTGCATGCCCGTGCAAGCGGTCTTGCCGGGTGTAAAAGGTAATCTGGAATCCTTGCATTTCCATTCCTTTGATGTCGGATGTCAGCTACCCAGCATGATGCCGCCATCGACCGCGACATGTTGTCCGGTGATGAAGTCGTTTTGCAGCAAAAACAGGTAGCTGGTAGCCAGTTCGTCAATTGTTGCCAGGCGTTGCAGTGGAATGTCGTGTTCGAAGCGGACCTTGATCTGGTCTCGCTGTTCCGGCGGCATGTCGCGCCAGAAGGGGGTCAGCGTCCAGGTGGGTGATACAGCATTCACCCGGGCACGCGGTGCCAGTTCGGCAGCAAGGCCCTGTACCAGTGCATTGATACCCAGATTGCCGACATAGCTGGCGCAGGCGTGTTGGGCACGCCCACCGGTGCCGGAGGTGAACAGCAGGCTGCCACCCTTGAGCAGCTTTCCTGCCGCAAGTTGGCCGATGCGAATGTTGGTAAAGAATTTCGACTCCATTACCCGGCGGATTTCGGTCATGTCAGCTTGCAGGAAGCCTCCGCCCATGACGTCACCGACCATGGAAACCAGATGATTGAAATCCGGCAAGGTGGCGAACCATTGCTCCAGTGCCTGGTGGTCGTGGGCATCGACCTGATGGCTGCTGACCGCTGCACCCAGTTGTTGCAGCCTGCTTTGCGCTGCGGCCAGCCGTTCTGTATTGCGTCCGGCAATGATGATGCGTGCCCCTTCTGCGGCCGCCAGTTCGGCAATGCGCAGGCCGATGCCGGAGCTACCGCCTATGATGACGATGGTTTGTTTGTTCAGGTTTGCCACGTTCTTCTCCTTTTGCTCAATGAGCATTTGTCAGGCCCAGTGCCTGTGCCGCTTGTAATGCTATATGGGTGTCATTGGGGCCATGCGCGCCGCTGACGCCAATGGCGCCGATGAGCGTTCCCTGCCATTGCAGTGGTATGCCCCCTTCCAGTGGCGTAGTGCCCGGGGTTGCCAGGAAGCTGGGTTGGCCCTGATTGATGAAGTTTTCAAACATGCCAGAAGGTGCTTGAAGCAATGCGGCAGTACGGGCTTTGCCGATCGCGACATCCGGGCTGATTCCGATGGCGTGGTCATGCTTTGCGAATGCCACCAGCGCACCGCTGGTATCGACGATGGCCACACTGATGGACCAGTTTCCTTGTGCTGCCGTGGTGCTGGCGGCTGATAGTAATTGCTGTGCCGTCTCCAGATTGATGGTGAGTTGATTGAAGCCAGGTGATATCGCGGTGGTCATTTTCCTTCTCCCGTGTGTGGGTGGGCTGTCATGAGTGGACTTGCACTTCCGGGCGCACCGACATACCCACTCGCAGGGCGGTTAGCTGAGCTTGTCCGGCATCCAGTTCTATGCGCACCGGCAGACGCTGCACGATCTTGGTGAAGTTGCCGGTGGCATTGTGGGCGGGCAGCGGTGACAGGCTGGCACCGCTGGCTGCGGCAATGCTGGCAATATGGCCGTGCAGGCGGGTGCCGGGCAGGGCGTCCACTTCCAGCGTGACCGGCTGGCCGACGCGCAAGCCGGCCAGCTGGGTTTCGCGGAAGTTGGCCTCCACGTACAGCGCCTGCAGTGGTACCAGCATCATCAGCGGCTTGCCGATGCTGGCCAGCGCGCCGGTACGGGCTTCGCGCTGGGTCACCACGCCAGCCACCGGTGCGGCAATGCGGGTGCGGGCCAGGTTGAGTACAGCGGCATCCTGCACGGCACGGGCGCGCAGCAGCCCGGCTTTGGCCTTGTCCAGTTCGGCCTGCAGAACCTTGCTCTGCTCGTCGGCGGCATGCAGGCTGGCCAGATCACGCTGCTGATTGGCCTGCTGGATGCCCAGCTGGGCGGCAGCCTGCTGTTGCGCCTGCTGCGAGCCGGAACCGTCCTCGGCCAGATTGCTGAAGCGTACGCTGTTGGCCCGGGCCAGGCGCAGGCTGGCGCTGTCGGCCTGCAGGGTGGCGCGGGCTTGTTCCCGGGCGCTGGCCTGTCTGGCCAGCTGGGCTTGCAGATTGTCGATGTCGGCGCTGGCGGCGGCCACGCCGGCACGGGCCTGCTCCAGCGCAATGCGGAAGTCGCGGTCGTCTATTTCCAGTAGTGGGGTGCCAGGCGTGACGGACTGGTTGTCCCTGACCAGCACCCGGCTGATCTGCCCCTGTACTTGCGGGGCGATCAGGGTCATGTCGGCACCGACATAGGCATCGTCGGTGGATTGGGTGGCAGCGGCCGATTCCTCGCGGTTGAGGTAGCAAAAAGCGGTGGCCAGTGCCAGCAGCGACAGGCTGCCCAGCAGGATGCGGGTGGAGGTGGTTTTGTTCAGCGGCATGGGATCATCCATGGTTTGATGGGCGGGAAGGCAGAACCGGGGCCGGGATGTATTGCATCATCAGCACGGCGGGTATCAGCAGCAGGGCAAACAGGCCCAGTACGCGATAGACATCGGCAATTGCCAGCGTGCTGGCCTGGGCATTGAGCTGGGCGGCCAGCTCTGCCAGCGGGATTGCTGCGTGGCTGGCTTGCCAGCTGGCCTGGTCCTGCAGCATTTCGTGGTGGAAGTCGGTGCGCAGTGTCAGCAGGCGGCCGACCATGGCGCTGCCGGCAAGGGTGCCAAAGGCGCGCAGGGTGTTGATGATGCCGGAGACGTAGGCGCCCTCCATCGGCTGCACCACGCTGGTGGCAAGAAACAGCAGTGACACCACGGCCATGGGTTGGCCGATGGCCTGCAGCAGCTGGGCCAGGTGGAAGTCATGCCCCATCCAGGCAGCGGTCAGCCCGCTGCCTTCCCAGCAGGCCGCGGCCATACACAGCAGGCCCAGCACAAATACATGGCGTGCATCGACCCGGCACTGATACAGCAGCATGGCCACCATGGGGCCCAGCAGCAATTGCGGCAGGCCGATGGCCAGGCCGATATCTTCCATCTGCAAGGTACGGAAGCCCTGCACATGGCCCAGTGCCATGGACGGTAGCGACGCGCCGGACAGCATGATTACCAGCAGGCAGAGAAACAGTGAAAACCCCAGTGCCAGATTGCGGCGGGCCAACAGCTGCAGCTTCATGAAGGGGGCGGGGTGGAACCACTCGCTGATCAGAAAGCCGCAGCACAGTACGGCACCGCCAGCCAGCAGCAGGCGGATGGCCCGGGCGTGAAACCAGTCCAGCTGCGCGCCCTGATCCAGCCCCAGTGCCAGCAGCGTCAGGCCGCTGATGCCCAGCAGCAGGCCCGGCCAGTTGGCCTGGCGCAAGCGTTGCGGCATGGCCGGCATCACCGGAATGCCCCAGGCAATCAGCACCATCGCCAGTGCACTCAATGGCACTGCCTGCCAGTAGAGCCAGCGCCAGTCTTCCAGCCGGTCCAGCCAGCTGGCAGCCAGCGCCAGCGACATATTGGGCGCAAAGGTAGCGGTCATGGCGTATAGGGCCAGGCCATGCAGGCGGATGGACAGCGGCAGGAAGCGCAGCGCTCCCATCATCAGCAGGGGAATCTGGCTGCCGCAGCACAAACCCTGCACCGCTCGCAAGGCCAGCATCAGCGGCAGGCTGTGCACGGTGGGCAGTACCAGGGCAATCAGCAAGACCACGGCCAGCATGGCCAGCTGGAAGCGCCGCATGGAAAAGGTGATGGCACACCAGGTGGCAAACGGCATGGCGGCCAGCTCGCCGGCGCTGTAGGCGCTGCCGAGCCAGGAGGCGTCATCCTGCCCCCATCCCAGCTGGCCAAAGAGGTCGGGCAGGCCGATGGCCACCACGCGGTTGTTGAAGCCGGCCATCATGGCCGCCACCAGCACGCCGAGCAGGCCGGTGGCCAGCCGCAGGCCGAAGCCCGGCGGGGCCGGGGCATGACTGCCGGCACCGGCTGGCGGATGGGCTGGGTGCAGGTCAGCCATGTGCGACCTCTGCTGCGCTGGCCGGCCAGTTGCCACCCAGCGCCCGGTAAAGCGCAACCATGGATTGGCTGATTGCGGCGCGGGCGTCGTCAACGGCCAGCTGTCTATCCAGCTCGGCCGACTGGGCTTCCAGCCATTCCAGCTTGCTGCTGCTGCCTTCTTCGTAGGCACGACGGGCGTGGCGGCTGTTGTTGCCGTACTGCTGCAGTGCCAGCGTGTTCTGGGCCAGCACGGCCTGTGCGCTGTGCCAAGCCTGGGCGGCATCATCCACCTCGTGCCAAGCATTCAACACGGTCTGGCGGTAGTGGATGGCAGCTTGCTGCTGCTGCACCTGGCTGAGTACCAGGCTTTGCCGCAGGCGGCCGCCATTGAACAGCGGCAGGTAGAGCGCGGGGCCGAAGGAAAACTGGCGCGCATTCCACATGCCCAGGTCGTGACCGTTGAAAGCCAGGCTTTCCAGATGGCCGCTCAGGGTGAGGCGCGGGTAGAAGTCTGCTTCGGCGGCAGCCACGCCGGCTACGGCGGCATGCAGCTCGGCCTCGGCCTGCAGGATGTCCGGCCGCTGCCGCGCCAGGGTGGAGGGCAGCCCGGTTGGCAGTGTGTCCGGTGGCAAGGGCAGGGTGCTGGCCTGACCCAGCTGCTGCTCCAGGCTGCCGGGCGGCTGCCCCAGCAGCAGGGCCAGGGCATTGAGCAGGGCGCTGTTCTGCCGTTCAAGGATCTCCTGCCGTACTTGCACCAGGGCCAGCGCAGCATCGGCACGTTCAACCGCTGCCTTGCCGAGCAGGCCGTTGCGCTCACGGCTGGCCAGCAGTGCAGCGTGCTGGCTGGCTAGTAGCCATTGCTGATGGTTCAGGCTGGCGGCGCGCTGGCCGTGGCGTAGCAGCAGGTAATGCTGTGCCACGTTAGCCAGCACAGCCACGCGGGTGGCTTCGGCGCCGTAGGCGCTGGCCTGGGCGCTGGCGCGGGCCGCCACTTGTTGCTGGCGCAGGTGACCCCACAGATCAAGTTCCCAGCTGCTTTGCAGGCCGACCTGCCACAAGTCGTAGGTGCGGGTGGAGGCACCCAGCCGCACGATGGGCGAGTGGGCGCTATTGGCATTGCGGCTGTAGCCGGCCTGCATGCCCAGCTGCGGCTGGCTGGCTGCCTCGACCAGTCCCGACTGCGCCCTGCTGGCGGCCACGCGGGTGGCAGCCAGTTGCAGATCGATATTGTCCTGCATGGCTTGTTCCATCAGGGCATCCAGCTGCGGGTCGTGCAGTTGTTGCCACCACTTGGCCGGCATGACGGCCGTGCTCAGGGCCGGCTCATGTGCCAGATGCGTATCGGGCGTGGCGGTAAGCGGGGGCTGGAACCGGTCTGGCTGTGCGCAGGCTGCCAGGCCGAAGGTCAGCGCCAGCAATGGCAGGCAGCGGCCAAATGAGGCGGGCGGGGTGAATGGTGAGCTTGGCATGGGTGGTATTAACTTGGGTAAAATTGACTGTACCGATCGGTACAGTTCTTTTTTTAAGTTAGGGACCTGCGCTGGCGCTGTCAAGCGTGGTGATGAACTGATCCAGCGCTGAAGGCTGTTGCCGGCGCTTGGCTGGACAGTAAATTGCCTGCTGGGGATAATGAATGGGTGAGAATTGTACCGATCGGTTTTGATATGAAGGATGAAGCAAGCAGCCCTTGCCCGGTGACGCCGGCCTGCGACAAGGCCAGCGTGGTGCTGCAGGCTGCCAGCACGGTGTTTTTGCAGCATGGCTTCAGTGCCGCCACCACCGACATGATCCAGCGCGAGGCGGGGGTATCCAAGGCCACGGTCTATGCCCGCTTTGCCAACAAGGAAGCGTTGTTTGCGGCCGTGATCCAGCAGGAATGCGCCCGGCTGATGAGCACGATACGCACCATCGATGGCAAGTCGCAGGGCCTGCGTTCCACGCTGGAGGGGATTGGTACCGACTACCTGAACATCATCCTGTCACCCACCGGCCTGGCGCTGTACCGGGTGATCGTGGCGGAGGCGCCGCGCTTTCCCGATCTGGCGCGCCAGTTTTATCTGGCCGGCCCCAAGGTGGTATCCGACCTGCTGGCCCGGCACATGCTGGTTTTTGTCGAAGCCGGGGAATTGCAGCTAAAGGGCATGGGCGTGGCCGATGTCACCAAGCTGTTTGTCAGCCTGCTGCGGCATGATGCGCAGTTTGAATTGCTGACCCACCCGGCATCCCGCCCCTCCGCTGCGCAGATTGATCAATGGGTGACCTTGGCGGTAGATACATTTTTGCTGGCATTTGCCAGGCCTGTGTGAACTGTCCGGTTTTTCATGGGTAACATGATCAAGTAGCAATACCAGAGCGACGCCGTTCGATATCAGGCCTGCGGCAGGCCTGGCGTCGGATGACATTGCCGGTGATCGTCAACGCGGCGCTCATCCGGCGCATCCATGTGTATCTCCTCCTTGTTCTGGCCACTGGTCTGATAAGCCAGTGCAAGGTGTTGCCGTCCGGTTGTGGGGTCGTTTCTCCTGAAAACGGGTCATACGCCACCGCCGAGTATTTCCGCCCAGTAGCCGGGTTTGCATGAACCTTCGGTACTGCCGTGACGAGATGATCAAAAAGATATATCCCCCAAATTGCCTTTTCTTGTAAGCCGCTCGGCAGAATTTCAAAAAATTTCAATCTAATTTGTGCATTGCAGCGTAGTAGGGAGTCCCATCAGGCAAGGCATGTACTGAGAATTCCTGCCACTATACCTTTAAGGTATTTCATACCAAATCAATAAGTATTTGACCGTCCCCATGTCCCCGCAGAATATGACACTCACAAAGGCAAGAAAAAATATTCTGCAACGCTCACCCAATAACAATTTGAGGAGATTGGGACATGGCATTAACTGGAGTTCTGCGCCCTGGGTATACCCAGATTCGGGTCACCGACATGCAAGCCGCGGTGGACTTTTACACCAATATCCTGGGTCTGGTGGAAACCGGTCGGGATGATAGTGGCCGTGTCTATTTCAAGGCCCATGACGAGCGGGATCATCACTGCGTGATCCTGCGACTGGCGGATAAGCCGGGCAATGATTTTTATGCGTTCAAGGTATTGAACCAGGCGACCCTGGGTGAGCTGGAAGAAAAGCTCAACGCCTATGGTGTTGCCACCGAGCGCCGGCCTGCCGGGGAGTTGCTGGAAACCGGTGAGCGAGTTCGTTTCACCATTCCTACCGGGCATGTATTCGAATTGTATTGGGAGCAGACCGAGGTGGGTGACGGCCTGGGTTATCTGAACCCGCCCATCCTGATAGATAACCGCAAAGGTATTTCCCCCATCCGGCTGGACCACTGGCAGCTGCATGGTGCCGATCTGGATGGCACTTTCGACCTGTTTACCAAGGTGCTGGGTTTTACCCTGACCGAAAAAATCCTGGGCGAGGACGGCAAGACGGTGATGGCAGTCTGGCTGACTTGTTCCAACAAGGCGCATGACATTGCCTTTGTCCGGGATACGCGCAGCGACACCCTGCATCATGCGGCCTTCCTGATTGAAACCTGGGAAAAACTGCTGAACGCGGCAGACCTGATGGCCAAGCACAAGGTGTTCATCGATATCGGTCCGCTGCGTCACGGTATTACCCGCGGTACTTCCATCTACTTCTTCGACCCTTCGGGTAACCGCATGGAAACCTTCTGCGGTGGCTATAGCTTCTACCCGGACATGAAACCTTATACCTGGACGTGGGATGAGGTGGGCTCTGCCATCTTCTATCACACCCGTGAACTGAACGAACGCTTCCTGACCGTGGTGACCTGAGTCGGGGCGTGTTGTCTGTCTTTATCTTTGCTGACAAGGATGCTTCATGAGTCAAGACCTCATCCAACAATACGGTGATGCGCTGTATCACGCGCTGACCACGCGCACACCCATCGCCCCGCTGAGCAGTCGCGGCCCGGCGTTTTCCCTGGAAGATGCCTACCGGGTGCAGCAGCGTTTCATCGAACGTCGCTTGCAAGCGGGGGAGTCGGTGATTGGCAAAAAAATCGGTCTGACCAGCCGGGCGGTGATGAACATGCTGGGGGTGGATCAGCCGGATTTCGGTCAACTGCTGTCCGGCATGCTCTACAACGATGGCGAAAGCGTGCCGGTTGCCAGCCTGATTGCGCCACGTGCCGAAGGCGAGATTGCCTTCGTGCTCAAGCGCGATCTGATCGGCCCTGGGCTGACAGCGGCCGATGTACTGGCTGCCACCGAAGGCGTAATGGCCTGCTTTGAAGTGGTGGATTCACGCATTGCCGACTGGAAAATCCAGATCCAGGACACGGTGGCGGATAACGCCAGTTGCGGGGTGTTCGTGCTGGGCAACCAGCTGGTCAGCCCACGCGGGCTGGATCTGTCGCTGGTGGGCATGGCGCTGGAGAAGAACGGCGAACTGGTGGCTACCGGTGCCGGTGCCGCATCGCTGGGCCACCCGGTCAACGCCATGGTGTGGCTGGCCAACAAGCTGGGCAGTCTGGGCATTCCGCTCAAGGCCGGCGAGGTCATCCTCTCGGGGTCGCTGGCAGCCTTGGTGCCGGTCAAGGTCGGGGATTGCCTGCATATGAGCCTGGGTGGCCTGGGTAGCTGCACGGTACGTTTCGATTGATACCCGCATCCTGTTAATGAAAGAGTTGCCATGAGCAAGAAAATCAAATGTGCGCTGATCGGTCCGGGCAATATCGGCACTGATTTGCTGTACAAGCTGCAACGCAGTCCGGTGCTGGAACCGGTATGGATGGTGGGTATCGATCCGGCGTCGGAAGGGTTGGAGCGCGCCCGCGCCATGGGACTGAAAACCACGGCCGAGGGGGTGGATGGTCTGCTACCGCATGTGGAGGCAGATGGTATCCAGATTGCCTTTGACGCCACCTCGGCCTATGTCCACGCCGAAAACAGCCGCAAGCTCAATGCGCTTGGCGTGCTGATGATAGACCTGACCCCGGCGGCAATCGGCCCGTTTTGTGTGCCTCCCGTCAATCTGAAAGACCACGTCGGCCAGGGTGAGATGAACGTCAATATGGTGACGTGCGGCGGTCAGGCCACCATTCCGATGGTGGCGGCGGTAAGCCGGGTGCAGGCCGTCAGTTATGGCGAGATTGTGGCCACGGTCAGCTCCCGTTCCGTGGGGCCGGGTACGCGCAAGAATATCGACGAATTCACCCGCACCACGGCAGGTGCGGTGGAGAAGGTGGGGGGGGCCGCCCGTGGCAAGGCCATCATCATCATCAATCCGGCCGAACCGCCGCTGATGATGCGTGACACCGTGCATTGCCTGACCGAAACCGAGCCCGACCGCGATGCGATACGCGCTTCCGTACAGCAGATGGTGGCCGAGGTGCAAAAGTATGTGCCGGGTTACAAGCTGGTCAATGGCCCGGTATTTGATGGCAATCGGGTGTCGATGTTCATGGAAGTGGAAGGACTGGGGGATTACCTGCCCCGATACGCCGGCAATCTGGACATCATGACCGCCGCTGCATCGCGTACCGCCGAAATGTTTGCCGAAGAAATCCTGTCCGGCCGACTCGATCCATCCCGCCTGAGCGCCTGAGGAGTTCGTGATGAATAGCAATGGCAAGCACATTACCCTGCACGACATGACCCTGCGGGATGGCATGCACCCCAAGCGTCATCAGATGACGCTGGAGCAAATGAAGTCCATCGCCTGCGGACTGGATGCCGCCGGTGTGCCGCTGATTGAAGTGACCCATGGGGATGGCCTGGGTGGCAGTTCGGTCAACTACGGTTTCCCGGCCCATTCCGATGAAGAATACCTGTCCACGGTGATTCCGCTGATGCAGCAGGCACGGGTTTCGGCCTTGCTGCTGCCGGGCATCGGTACGGTGGATCACCTGAAGATGGCCCATGAGCTGGGTGTGAGCACCATCCGGGTGGCTACACACTGCAGCGAAGCGGATGTCTCTGAGCAGCATATCGGCATGTCACGCAAGCTGGGACTGGATACGGTGGGATTCCTGATGATGGCGCACATGGCCAGCCCGGAAAAACTGCTGGAGCAGGCGCGACTGATGGAATCCTACGGTGCCAACTGCGTGTATGTCACCGATTCGGCCGGCTATATGCTGCCGGCCGATGTCAAGGTGCGGGTTGGTCTGCTGCGCGACCAGCTGAAAGCTGAAACGGAAATCGGTTTTCACGGCCATCACAATATGGCGATGGGTGTGGCCAATTCCGTGGCCGCCGTTGAAGCCGGGGCCGTGCGGATTGATGCCGCCGCCGCCGGGCTGGGGGCCGGTGCCGGCAATACCCCGCTGGAAGTGTTTGTTGCTGTCTGCCAGCGCATGGGAATTGAAACAGGTGTGGATCTGTTCCGCATTCAGGATGTGGCTGAAGACCTGGTGGTTCCCATCATGGATCAACCCATCCGGGTTGACCGGGATGCGCTGACCCTGGGCTTTGCCGGGGTTTATTCTTCCTTCCTGCTGTTTGCCAAACGTGCCGAGGCCCGCTACGGCGTATCCGCCCGTGACCTGCTGGTTGAACTGGGCCGGCGCGGCACCGTGGGCGGGCAGGAAGACATGATTGAAGACCTGGCCCTGACGCTGGCCAAAAACAAGGAGGCCCGAGCATGACACTCGATCAGGCAAGCATCATCAAGCTGGCGGAGCATATTGAAAATTCCGAGCTGGAAGTGCATGACATCACCAAGATCACCGACGACTACCCTGACATGGACTGGGACGATGCCTACGCCATCCAGGATGAAATCCGCCGTCGCAAGCAGGCAAGAGGGGCGCGGGTGGTTGGCTTCAAGGCCGGGCTGACCTCATTTGCCAAGATGAAGCAGATGGGGGTGGAAACACCGGTTTTCGGTTTCCTGATGGATTACTTCACCGTGGCCGATGGTGGTGAAGTGGCTACCAGCGCACTGATACACCCCAAGGTGGAGCCGGAGATCGCCTTTGTGTTGAAGCATCCGCTGCAAGGCCCGGGTTGTCACATTGGCAGCGTGCTGGCCGCCACGGATTTCATCGTGCCGGCGATTGAAGTGATTGACAGCCGGTATCGGGATTTCAAGTTTGATCTCAAAAGCGTGATTGCCGACAACTGCTCGTCCACCCGCTTTGTCATCGGTGCCAGCATGACACCGCTGGCAGGCCTGGACTTACGCACCCTTGGCGTGGTGATGGAGAAAAACGGTCAGCCGGTTGCCATTGGCGCGGGTGCTGCCGTGCTGAATCATCCTGCAACGGCGGTGGCCGAGCTGGCCAACCATCTGGGCAAGCGTGGCGAATGCCTGCCTGCCGGGGCGGTCATCCTGTCCGGTGGCATCACCGAAGCCGTAGCCGTTGCCGCCGGCGACCATGTGTCCTTGCGCATCCAGTCAATGGGCAGCACCAGCCTGCGTTTCATCTGAGGAAAAACATATGCCCATCATTCAGGTCAACCTGATCGAAGGCCGTCCGCCGGAGAAAATCGAAAAGCTGATCGAGCTGATGACCGACGCCGCCGTCAATGCGCTGGATGCACCGCGCGAGTCGGTGCGCATCATGGTCAACGAGTATCCGCGTAACAACTTTGGCATTGGAGGCGTGACCGCACAAAAACTCGGCCGCTGAACCACCACCAGCCACGCAACAGCACTTTTGCCGTGCGTGGCATTTTTTTGCCTGTAAAAAACAAGATGGAGAGACAGATGCAAGCAAAACAGAATCAATGGCCACGCGCCCTGACTGCCTCGGTGCTGGTTGTGGCACTGGCGCTGGTCATCATCACGGCCTTGCCACCGGCTACGCTTAATGGCTGGGTATCGCTATATCTGGTTGCCATGGTGCCCGCCCAGATCGTCATCACGCTGTTCTGGCAAATGGCCAGACCTGCGTTTGCCCAGGGCTGGAGCCGCTTGCAACTGGGGCTGGGCTATACGCTGCTGACGGTAGTGGCGGGCATTCTGGTGGCCAATATCAGCCTGATGCTGATAGAGCAGGGGCTGGGGGTGCCGACGCCCTTTGTCATCATGTACCTGATTTTCACCGTCCCGGTCACCGTATTGCTGGTGGTGGTGTTTCAGGGATGGCCGGTTAGCGGTCTGGTCCAAAACAAGGCAGGCCAAGGCGTATTGTTGTGGCTGGCTGCCTATCTGCTGGCTGGTGTGCTGTATTACCGCCTGTTTGATTTTTCCTTTGCCGCTGCCGCCCCGTTTTATCGGCTTAACGTCGCCCCGCAAGGCATTTTCCCCGCCTGGTATGTGTTGACTGCCAGCCTGGCCATGTTGCTGGCGGTGCTGCTGCTGGTGCTGTTTGACTTTTGGCCGGTGCAACAGCTGGCATCCCGTCTTGGCGTGTCTTCCCAGCCATGGTCCAGTTTGCTGTGTCTGCTTGTCGTGGCCGGCATGGCAGGTGTGCTGGCGCTGGCGGGAATGATGGGTTTGCATCTCGCCATCCTGCAGTTCATGGTCCGCGTGTGCGTGTCAGGTATTTTCGGCGTGTTCATCATTCTGGTGATGTGGAAGGGATGCCCCGCACTGCAATTGCCGCAGCCTTTTCGTGGCCTGGTGCTGTCCGGCATGGTCTGTGTGTTGGGTGTAGCCATGCATGCGCTGTATCTGCAAGTGGCAAGCATCATGCCCGGCCTGGCCAGTGCTGATGACCTTGAACTGTGGATTGCTGCCGGTATGTTGTCGGTCACCTTTCCCTGCATGGTGTTCTTTGCCGATTACTTCGATAGCTGGCCGCTGCCATTCCGACGTCAACCTGATACGCGCAATGCCAAAGTGAGTGCGCAGTGATGCTGCCCGTGATGATCCGGCAGGTCTTGCCGTCGGCTTTATTGCCTGAAAACAAGCGGTAGCTGACTGGCAGTACTTGCTGCCTACCTGTTGCTACCAAAATCAATTCCTTTGATTGCTGCTGATGACATCCGGCCCTCGGAGGCATGCGGCTGTGCATTTGAATGGGCGTGACCCGTCTGTGTAGTCGCTGTGCCTGTGTGTAGCAGTGATCAGGATACAAAACGAAGTGATGAGTGGCAGGGCAATGTCTTGCTACTTGCGCCCAGGAGGAGAACAACATGAAACGAAACATCATTAATACCGTACTGCCACTGTCGATGGCATTGATGGCATGCAATGCAGCGCTGGCCACCGAAAACGGCGGCTCCATCTACCCTAATGGCAATGAAAACTACCTGTCCGGTGCCATGCCGCCTCCAGGTGTCTATGTACTTGCCTACCTGTCCAACTATCAGGCGGACTCCCTGCGCGACAATAGCGGCGCGGCCAAGGCGGTGGATTTTCGTTTGAATGTCTCTGCGGTTGCCACCCGGGTGATCTGGGTAAGCCAGCAGCAGCTGTTTGGCGGGCAGCTTGCCTTTGCTGCCATTGCGCCGTGGCTCACGGTGGGGGCGACGGTTAATGGCAGCAGCCAGAGCAAGAGCGGGCTGGGGGACATGACCTTTGGCCCGGCGCTGGGCTGGCATCTCTCGGACAATCTGCATCTCGTCGCTGCACTTGATGTCAATGCCCCAACCGGGCAATACAATCAGGCCGACCTGATCAATCTGGGACGCAACTACTGGAATATGGAACCGGTGCTGGCCATCAGTTACGTCCAGGCGCACGGGCTGAATGCCGACCTCAAGCTGATGTATGACATCAATGCCACTAACCACGCTACGCATTATCGCTCTGGTCAGGAGTTGCATGCGGATTACGCCTTGGGATGGGGGTTTGGCCAGATCGTGGCTGGAGTGGGGGGCTATGTGTATCAGCAAATCACCGATGACAGCGGCTCGGGCGCGCCTGCGGACGGGAATCGTGGGCGTGCAGTAGCCATCGGGCCCTCGGTCAAGTACGACAATGGCAAGGGCTGGTTCATTACCGCCAAGTATGAAAAAGAGTTTCTGGTAGAAAACCGTCCGCGTGGCGGTGGCTGGAACATCAAATTGAACCTGCCGTTCTGACCTTGTTCATTGGCCGGCAAGGTTGATAAGCCCTGCCGGCCAACACTTCATGCTTACGTTTCTTGGGCCAGGTGTCTGGCGATCATTTCCTTGAAAGCAATCAGATGCGCTGAGTTGTCATTGCGTCGGGTTGTCATGACCAATGGCGTGGTCAGCCCGCTTTCGCGAATTGGCCGGTAGGCAATTTCGGGGCGACTAAAACGCTGTACTGATTCGGGAACAATAGTGACGCCCATGCCTGCTGCCACCAGGCCGATGGCAGTCTGCAAGCCATTGGTTTCGTATAGTTTGCTGACGGTGTAACCCCGGACACTGAATTGGCGCAATACCTGATCAGCAAAGCTGGGGCGCGGAGTAACCGGGTACAGAACGAGTGTTTCCTCCATCAGTTGCGACAGGCTAACGATGTCCTGTTCGGCCAACGCACTTGGGGTGGGAATGGCAGCAACCAGCTTTTCTTCCAGCAGGATGTGGTTGTCCAGCGACTCGTCTGGAATGGCCAGGCGGCCAAAGCCGATGTCGATACGGCCGGTAATCAGTGCATCAGCCTGCTGCACCGATGTCAGCTCGCTGATGGACACATCCAGGTTGGGGTTTTCCAGGCCGAAGTCACGCAATAGTTTGGGTAGGAAGCCGTAAAGAATGGAGGGAACAAAACCGATGCCTATCCATTTGCGCTCTGCCTGGCCTATACGCTTGGTGGCAGATCTCAGCTCCTTCATCTTGGCCATGATCTGGATAGTCTGTTCATGAAAGAACTGCCCGGCATTGGTGAGCTGGATGGGACGGGAGCTGCGGTCAATCAGCTGTACGCCAATTTCTTCTTCCAGTTGCTGGATCTGGCGTGATAACGGGGGCTGTGCAATATGTAACTCTTCTGCAGCCTTGCTGAAGCTCAGCGTACGTGCCACTGCGTCAAAGTACTTCAAGTGCCTTAACTCCATGCCCACCTCCGTATTGCATCGGCTAAGCAGTCTGGCGTTTTTGTCCTTGTCATGCAAGTAAAGTCAAACTGGTGTGTCTGGCGCAAACATGATCATGTAAAACCAGGTGAATTCTGCCATTTCGGAAGAACTGCACTGTGTGTTGCATGGCTAAGCAGATTAACCCTTATCAGGAGAACAAGATGAAAGCTGCAGTACCAACGTTGAAATTGAAAAGTGGTGGTGAACTACCGCAGCTAGGCTTGGGCACATGGCCGATGGATGATGCCCAGGCCGCCATGGCAGTGTCGCTAGCCATACGTCATGGCTATCGCTTGATTGATACCGCCGAAAATTACCGCAATGAGCAGGGGGTGGGGCAGGGCATTCGTGCCTCGGGCGTGTCGCGTGAGGAACTGTTCATCACCACCAAGTTCAACCGTGAATGGCACAGCATTGCCGGTGCACGGCAAGCCTGCATCAACAGCCTAGAGCGGTTGGGTCTGGATTATCTGGATTTGCTGCTGATCCACTGGCCCAATCCGCAGCAGGGGCGTTATGTTGAGGCATTCGCCGGATTGCAGCAGCTGCAACAGGAAGGGCTGGTGAGGGCAATCGGTACTTCAAACTTCAAGCCGGAGCATCTGCAAACACTGTTCGAGCATGGCATGGTGCCGGAGGTAAACCAGATCCAGCTAGACCCTTACCATCCACGCGCCGAACTGATTCCCCTGCATGAACAGCACGGCATTGTTACCGAAGCCTGGAGCCCGCTTGGGCGCGCAGGAGAACTGCTGCAGGACCCTGTCGTAGTTGAAATTGCCCGTCAGCACGACAAGACCCCGGCCCAGGTCGTGCTGCGCTGGAGTACGCAGTCTGGTTTCGTGGTGGTGCCCAAGTCTGCCGACGCCTTGCGTTTGCAGCAGAACCTGTCGATTTTCGCGTTCTCGCTGACAGACGAAGATATGCTGCGGCTGGGTGTGCTGGGTCGACCTGATCCTGAAATGCTGGATGCAGACATCTTTGGGCACTGACGCGCATCGCCACGGCAATTCCGGCGGGCTTGTGCGTCAGAACCTGCATGTGACGGCTAGCGCTTGATAAACGGCCAGCGTTAACGATTGGGTTTGATGTCTGCTGCAGATATGTGAGCAGCCATCCGTCACTCGTTATGTAAAGGACTGCTTCGGCCGAGTTGCCGCCGACCAGGCTGACGTACTGTCAGGTGGTCGGCCATCACGGCCTATCAGCAGAACAAACTGTGACGACCGGTTTGCTTCATATTCCGGACTGGCCAGCGAGAAGCGATCAACGCAGTTTTGGCATACCAGTGGCCATGCGCATGAAACCATCAAACGCACGATCTGAAAGCAAACGCCGCAGAAAAATCATCGGTTTGGCCCCAAAACCGACTGCATAGCGGGTTTTGGGACGATGTGCACAGACAGCCTTGGCAATCGTGTTGGCAATCAGCGCCGGGGGGGATTGACGTTTACGGCTGTCATCGCCAACCATGGACTCGGCCATGGCGTGCGCCTGGCTTGCATACGCGCCTTCACCAGACATCTCGCGCAGTTTTTGGGCTGCAATATCGGCCCATTCGGTCTTGATGCCACCCGGTTCGATAACGACAACATTAATTCCGAAAGGCTCGACTTCCATGCGCAGGCAGTCGCTGATGGCTTCCAGTGCAAACTTGGTGCCGTGATACCAGGCACCCAGCGGAGTATGTATTTTGCCGCCCATGGATGTGATGTTGACGATGGTGCCTGCATGTTGCCCGCGCATATGGGGCAGCACCAACTGCGTCAGACGCACGGCACCAAAAACATTGACGTCAAATTGTGCCCTGGCTTCGGATAGCGGCACTTCTTCTACCGAGCCGTAAGAGCCGTAGCCGGCATTGTTGACAAGAACATCAATCCGGCCTGAGCGGGCCATGATTTCTGCAACGCCCTGAGACATGGAGGCGTCGTCGGTGACATCCATGGAAAGGACATGAATGCCGGCACTTTCCAGCGCACGCATACGAACCGTGCGGCGGGCTGCTGCATAAACGGTAAAGCCCAGGGCTTTCAATCTGAGTGCAGTGGCTTTGCCAATGCCGGATGAGGCTCCGGTGACCAACGCTACTTTTGCCGACATGTCTGGATTCCTTTGAGTGGGATTGGGCGAAGTACCGTCAAGCAACAGCACTGCCATATCAGCCACTTTACGCAGTGCCCGGTCAGTGGGCGCTAGCAATCCACGCCATCACCCAGCAAAACGTGCCAAAGTGATGTGTCTGCATTACTGTGCCATCTCTTTGTGTGTTCCTGCTGCGTGAATACCATCGACCATTGTGTTGGACGACAGCGTCACGACACCTGTTGTCAGAGGCAAACCCTGTAGCAGTGCCCGCGCGACATCGGCCGCATTTACCGGACGATAGCGGCCCGGCAACAAGGGAGATACCAGGCGGGCGATCAGAATGGCAAGGCGCTCCCCCGGCCTGAAGGGCTGCTTCAAGGCTGCGCGATTACCTAGCAAGATTGAGGGCTGTGCAATGAGCAAGGCTTGGGGAGCGAGCGCACGCAGTGCATCTTCCAGCTCGCCTTTGACCCGGTTATAAAAAACCGGAGAGCTGCTGCTGGCTCCCACTGCACTGACAATGCCAATCCGGGTAGTGCCGGCCTGTATGGCCGCCTTGGCAACGGCCAGGTTGGCCTCCAGATCCACCGCGCGGAAGGCGGCCTGACTGCCGGCAACCTTGATGGTTGTTCCCAGTGCCAGATACAGCTCATCAACCGGGGGCAGTGTTGGCAGTGCATTAAAGTCCACAATATGGAGGTGTAATTTGGCATGCTGGCAGGGTAGTGCGCGCCGGCTTAACACATGCACCTCACAGACCGAGGCGTCCGCCAGTAATGCGGCCAGCAGGTGGCTACCAACCAGTCCTGTAGCACCAGCCAGCATGACTCTGCGTAGTGAAGTCGACATGATGTTCCTTGTGCTTAGTGTTGACGCAGTCGTTGTCGTACATCATCAGCGGTTTGGCCAGTCCATTCCTGAAATGCGCGATAGAAGGAATTGGGATCTTCAAAACCCAGCAGGAAGGCGATTTCCCCTCCCGACATCGCAGTGCTGCCAAGGTAGTGTCTGGCCAGGCTTTCCCGCGTGCTATTGATCACACTGCGGAAACTGACTCCTTCCTCCTCCAGACGGCATTGCAAGGTGCGTTTGCTCATGGCCAATCGTTCGGCTACCAGCTCAACGGTTGCGGCATTGCCGGGCAGCATCTCCAACAACAAGGCATGCACACGCTCTCTGGTAGTGGCGCTGCCATCCAGCTCACTTAGCCTTCGCCGCAAATCCGGCTCAAAGACCTTCCACATGCCATCGTTCACGGTCAGAAATGGCCGCAAAGCATCCTCGGCGGAAAAGGTAATGCCAAGGGCCTGGCCATACTCCACTGCGACAGAGAAATACGCCTGGCAGCGCCGGGCTGATGCGGAGGATGGATGAAAGGGCAGCACCACGCGCAGGGCTTTGATTGGTTCGCGCGTTGCCAGCCTGGCCAGACGCAGGAAAAAGGCAAGCTCGGCCAGTTGCAAGGAATCCGGCACATCGGCTAGTGGGGTCAGCCAGGCTGGCGAGACAGTCAGCTCTCCAGCCTGGCTGATGTCGATGTCCAGCCGCATGGGTGCCAAAAGCTGCTTGTATTTGGCCAGGCGTTGTACTGCCTGCATCAGGTTGGCACTGCATAGCGCGGCGAACAAGGGCGGGTCGAATGACTCTGCCGTCACCATTTCGACAATCTGCAAGGGAAACAAGGCATCGCCGGATTCCACTTCCAGACTACGCCAGAAACGGAAGTAGGCCTCACTTGCCATGCTGACCTCGCCGCGATTGAGCAAATCATCAGGCAGGCCTGCACGGCGCAATACACGGACGGGGTCAAAACCCATGTCTTTGAGTAGCGTTCGCCAGCCGATATTGAGAGAGAACCCTTGTTTGCGGGTCATGCGTCCTCCAGCAATGAGTACAGCATGGAATACGCTGCAGCAACCGCCACTATAGGATGCCTGTCGGCAATACGTACATGCAATTTGCGCCAGTTTGCAGGCGATGAGTGCCAGCAGAGGGTCGTTCTTCAGTCGCAGCTGCTGGCCGCTGTCGACGGGTAAGCTGCCGGCTCAACGCCTGCTTTCACTGGGCACTTTGGCTGCCCCGTAGCGATGCACCAGCCCAGTCGGCGGCAGCTCGGCCAAAACAGCCATTCGCATTCGAGGTGAGAAATGACTGGTCCCACTTTGAAAGCTGCCCCTCTTTGCCGGACAGATGCTGATGGTCAGGAGGGGCTTGCTCATGCCGTCATTCTACCGGACGCACGCAAGCCCGGATTAATGCAACAAAGCCGACATGATAGAACAATGGCAGGCAGAGCTGACGCCCCATGATCAGCCAGTACCCGCCCTGAGCCGCCCCAGCCTGCCATCGTGCGTGTCCATCATCAATTAACAACACCTTCGCTCGCCCAAGTGCACAGCGCTTGCCAATTACCATGACGAATGCAATACTGAACGACGTTCATTTTTGCACTTCGTTCATAAATAATGGAAGCCGAAAACAGCCGCCGCGAGCGCAAGCGCCAGCAAACCATGGAGCACCTGGTGGAGTGCGCGTTCGAGCTCTTCTCGCAATACGGCTACGAAGCCGTGACCATGGAGCAGATCGCCCAACGCGCCGATCTGGCCAAAGGCACCCTGTATAAGTATTTTCCGGTCAAGGAAGCGCTAGTCACCCATCGAATGCACGCGGACTTGGCCGCCGTGCTGCCGCGCATGCAGCAGCAATTGGCGGATGCGCCCGATTGCTCCACCCGGCTGCGCTTGTTCCTGCGCGCCTCCGCCAGCTATTCCGAGGAAAGGCGCGAATACATCGGCCCCTACATCCAGCACAGGCTCTGCCGCCCCATCTCCAGTATGGGCACGGACAATCGCAGCGGGCTGGACCGCATCTACTTGCAGCTGCTCGCCGCCGGCCAGCAAAGCGGTGAAATCCGCGCAGACATTCCCGCCAGCCACTTGGCGCGCCACCTGGCCTTCCTGCACATGGGCGCGATGATGTACTGGTTCAAGACGCCAGAAACCTCGCTGCATCAGGGCTACGACGAAATACTGGATATCTTTTTGCAAGGCGCACGCACATGAAAACCTACCTGCTCGATCTTACCGCCGCAGAGTTAGCCGGCCCCGCTATCGCAGGCGGCAAGGGCCATGGAGTCGGTCGCCTGCATCGCTATGGCTTACCAATACCGGAGGCGCTGATGCTGAGCGCCGACGCCTGCCGCGACGCACTGGGTGCGGATTTTCTCGCTCAAGCCATACCTTTGGCAGAGCGCCGATCAAGAGTGATGAGTTTGCCGTTCCCGCCGACGCTGGCCGCGAATATAGAAATCGCACTCCGCGCACGTGGCTGGCTCGAGCTACCGCTTGCGGTGCGCTCCTCCGCCACGCAAGAAGACTCCCGCTCGGCCTCCTTCGCCGGTCTGCATCACAGCCGGCTGCATGTACGGGGCCTGCCGGCGGTGCTGGATGCCATCCGCGCGGTGTGGGCCTCGCTGTGGTCGGACGAGGCCGCCGCCTACCGCGCGCATCGCGGCCTGCCGCTGGCCGATGGCGGCATGGCCGTGGTGATCATGCCGATGATAGAAGCGCGCTGCTCCGGCATCGCCTTCAGTTGCCACCCACTCTCCGGCCGCGACGACCAAGTGGTGATCAGCGCCGTCGCCGGCCTGGCGGAGCAACTGGTGGCCGGCGCGGTGAATGGCGAGGAAATCGTGCTGACCTTTCCGCGCGACATCACGCAAGCGACCGCCATCGAGCGCAACGGCAACAACACGCTGAGCAACGAGCAGGCGCAGGATCTGGCACGCCTGGTGCGCGACGCAGCCCTGGCGCTCGACCTGGCCGAGCCATGGTACGACTTCGAATGGACCTGGGACGGTCGGCAGTTCCAGCTGGTGCAGGCGCGCCCGATCACCACCCACGCCTGGCCCAGCTACCCCGGTCTCGCCGGCCAAGGCACCGTGTGGTCCAACGGTAACACCCGCGACGTGGTGCCAGACGTGATGGACGCTTTCGACTGGGGGCCGTCGCGCCAGATGGTCAACCTGATACTAGAGCAAGGCTGGCGCCGCGCTGGCTACCGGCTGCTGCCGGGCGCGCAACGCGCGGCGCTGATCCAGGGGCGGCTGTATTTGAATGTATCGCTGCTGCAATGGGAAGGCTACGACGCGCTGGGCATTCAGCCGGCGCTGCTCAACCGCATGATGGGCGGCCACCACCCGGACATCGTCGTACCGCCGGCCACACTCCGCCAGAAGCTGCGCCGCCTGGGCCATATATTGCGCTACGCCTGGCAAGACAAAGGCGCGCGCCGCAACGGCCGGGCGCAGATCGCCGATACCCTCTCCTTGTGCACCAAGTGGCGCCAGGAAGACCTGAGTCGGCTGGACAGCCCGGCGCTGGTCGAGCGCATGCAAACCTACGCCAGCCACATGTATACGCAGCTGGACATGATCTATCTGCAAGGCTCCAGCGGTGGCGGACTGTCCATGTTGATGGACCTGCTGGAGCGTCATCTGCCAGGAGAGGCCGCCGCGTTGAGCGCCGCGCTGATGGCTGGCGGCCCGCCCAGCGTCACCGCGCAACTAAACCTGGACCTGCTGGCGCTGGCCGCACTGGTGCGCCAGGACCAAGCCGCCGCAGCCATCCTGCACGTGGGAGCGGATTGGCAGACCCTGCCCGCCGAGCACCCGTTCCGGCTGGCATTTTCCGCCTTTCTGGAGCGTTACGGCCATCGCGGAATCTACGAAACCTATGTCCGCTCACCGCGCTGGCGCGAGCAGCCGGGCTATCTATTAGAACAAATAACCGCGCTGATGCAGCAAGACTCGGACGCGCTGCGACAGCGCCAGCAAGTTGCACAACAGGCAGCCTGGCAGCGCCTGAACAGCGCGCTGTCCTGGAGTGCGCGCATTCAGGCACGCCAGTTCCTGCGCAAGGCCCAAGTGGAGTGCAATGACCGCGAAGCCGCCCGCAGCACTTTTTCCGCCTTTGGCGAAGTCATGCGCCTGCTGGCGCTGGAAATCAGCCAACGCTTGACGAGCAGCGGTCACTTGGACGCCGCCGCCCAGGCCTTTCAGCTGCTGCCCGAGGAGATGATCGCCGCGCTACACGGCCAGCTGCCGGCGCACGCAACGCGTCACCGCGTGCGGGACCGCATGCGCCAGGCCAAACATTGGCAAGAAAACCCGGCGGCGGAAGTGGTGCTCGACGGCAAATCCATCGCGCCGCCGCCCATTCAGGCATCAGATGCCAGCTGGCGCGGACTGGCCATAGGCGCCGGCCAGGCGCAAGGTGCGGCGCGGCTGATCCGTCACCCATCGGAAAGCGCGCGCCTGGAGCCCGGCGATGTGCTGGTGGCGCCCTCCACCGACCCGGCCTGGACGCCTCTGTTCCTGAAAGCCGGTGCACTGGTGATGGAAACCGGCGGCTACTTGTCGCACGGGGCCATCGTTGCTCGTGAGCTGTGCATCCCTGCCGTGGCCAACTTGCCGGGCATCCTCGCGCAATTGCAGGATGGCCAACCGCTGGCGGTGGACGGCTGGTGCGGCACGGTCAACCTTGTAAACACAGCTTCACAAAAAGGTGAGTTACGGCCTGATGTGTGAAGCTTATCACCCGTTTGTGGGTGTGCTGATGGCACAGAGAGAAAATGTCTAGCGCAAGCTCGCGCTAAACCCAAATCATGGAGTGTCTAGTTGAGGATCAAAGTCCATAAAGCTCATGAAATACCCGTGCCATCCGACAGCATCTTGGCTCCACTGTATAAAAGCGCGGACCTGCTGGATGCTTTTGCGATTCAATTGCCGGCGGGCGCCAGCGACGATCTTGAAGTGCTGGCGCGTGCTGGATTCGAGCGGCAGGCATGGTGGATTCGTGCGCTGACGCGTGTGCGGGACATGATTATGGCGACAGTCGGCGTCAAATCCTCTCGAGCGGTTGGTATTGCTGCTGCGCAGGGGGCTGTGATCGGTTTCTTTCCACTGCTGTCAAAGCGTGCGGGCGAGCTTGTGATGGGCGCGGACGATAGTCATCTCGATTTCCGGCTCGCGATCCAGCTGCGCACGGGTTCGGCAGGCGGCAGGGAGCTTGTCGTGGTGTCCGTGGTGCATTGCCATAACTTGCTGGGACGGACGTACCTCGCAGTGATCACGCCGTTCCATCGTGTAATCGCACGGGCTAGCCTGGAACAGGTGGCAAGCCACTCTGTCTGAACCAGTCTGCGTCTGCCATGCCCGAAATGGGAATGTTCAATGTGGCGTATAAGAGGGTTGGCCGGGGAATAGCTTGTCAACGTATGCGAGCTATAACAATCCTTCAAATTGCTCTGTTACGACTGCACCGGAGATGAGTCCGAAAAAGCAAACGAATACCAACGCCTTATGAAGAATCGGCCACATTTCGTTACGGGAGCCGCTTATGTCCAAGGTTAAACGTCCGCTTACCAAAGAACCGACCGTCGCCTTTGGGTCGAAAGTAAGCGTCTTTCAAATCTGAAAGCTGATCTTGGGCTATGACACAAGGCAAATGGCCGATATGTGGCTTTGAACAGACGCTCAGGGTCGATGGGGTGACAGACCGCTTTGGCCGAACTGCCGCCTACCAGGCTTCTCCACCCGCTGTTGGTCGGCCAAAGTCATGCGTGCCATAGAGACCTATTGATGCCTTCATCTCTGTAAACGGCATTATTTCACGGTCTACCAGAATCGAGACCGACCATGCCTGATCTGAAAAAGAAAAAAGCCAACCGTCTCCGGTTGGCTTTTTTCTTGTCGTTATCTGGTCGAAACTGGGTCAAGCTCCAGCAAGCTGCACCCTGCATGATCTAGGAAGAATCTCTGCTCGGCCGAAACAGTCTTCACCAACACGTATCTATCATTCACCCACATACACGAACGGTGCCCAGAAGAAGGGATGTGCACGCGAGACCTGTTGTCCGGCATTACCATAGCGGCTTTGCTTGATCTCGCGCCGTGCCGCATCGATGGCCGCCGTGGCGCTGCTGCCTGCTTTCAGGCGGCTGAAAGTTGCCACCATCAGTTCTTGTGTGGCCTGGCTTTCCACACTCCAGTGACTGACCAGCAAGCCCTGCGCACCAGCATACATAAAGGCGCGGGCCAGCCCGGCAAAGCCTTCGCCGCTATGCGCTGCATCATGCTCGCCGGCGGTATTGCAGGCGGAGAGCACTACCAGCTCTGCATTCAGATTCAGTTTCTCCACCACCTCGTGCATGGTCAGCAGTCCATCTTCGCCATGCAGGTTGCCGGACAGCGACAGCAGCAGTGCCGGCTCCGGATGTAGATGGCTGTTGTCGCTACCCTCGTCCGACAGCGACTCCTTGAGCATGACGAACTCGCCGCCCAGCAGGCCGTGGGTGGCGAAGTGCAGGTAGCGGGTGGTGCTGAGGTCCAGATGCTTCAGCGTGTATTCCTGCGCATCTTCCTCCAGGTATAGGGTGTTGTTGCCACCCAGGATACGGTCGATGCCACGGGCCTCCTGCGCGGTTTCCGGCAGGCGCGGAATATTCAGCTGGCTGGCCTTGGGCTTGCCATAGTTGCGGGTCAGGCTTTGCCCCAGCAGGCTGGAGAAAAAGCCCGACTCTTGCTGCGCCGTCGCATCGAACAGCGGGTCGGCAAAGGACACCAGCTCATGCCTGTAGGCAATGCGCGGGCGACGGTATTCACGCATCGACACCAGTGAGGACAGGCTGGGTAAATAAGCCAGCTGGTAGCGGTCGCCCAGATAATGCAGGCCGGCATACTCGCCCAGCAGCGGCTGTTGCTGGCGGGCTTGGGCAAACTGTTGCTGGTCGGTGTCATCCCAGCGGGTGATCAGCATTTCCAGTGGCAAGGTGTGCAGCGGGCCATCGCCCACCGACAGCAGGCGGCTGTCCGGCTTGAGCCAGGGTTCCAGTGGCTGGAACAGCTGCTGATAGGCGCGGTACAGCAGGGCCGGGTCCAGTTGCTGCAGGCTGGTCATGGCGTCGCCGGCGGCCTCCTCCGGTGCGCGTAGTGCGGTAACCAGCTCGGCCACCTGTTTTTTCCCCACAGGCAGTCGCACCATGTGAAAACTATCGGTGGTGGTGACAAAGGCCAGGGTTTCCTTGTCGAGCAGGAAATAAGTCAGCAGGCTTTCGCCGGGACGCAGGATGTTTTTTTGCAGGCGCTGCACGTCTACCGCTTTGGGTTCGGCCAGGTCCATGAAACGGGGAAACTGCTGCCACAGCTGCTGGTTGACGCCTTGCAGCGCCTGGCGAGCCTGACGGATATCGGTATCGATACGCTGCCGGCTGGCCTGTACCCGCTCCTGCACCAGCTTGTCCCTGCCGGCCTCGTCGCCATCACCGGCGGCAGTGCGGCCATCATCCGGGTTTTCATTAAAGGCGCCGGAGTTGGTGCGCTCGCGGCGCAACTCGGCCAGACGGGTCTGCAGCTCTTGCTGCTGCCGGCGCAGCGCACGGAAGCTGCTGTTTTCGTTCAGGCGGCTGACATCGGCCTGCTTGAGCAGCTCGCTGAACAGGCGGCTCTGGGTGCGCGACACCACGGCCAGTATCTGCCGGTCATAGCCGGCACCGGGTTGCTGCTGGTGCAGACGCAATAGCAGCTGGATGGTTTCCAGATAGTTGACATGAAAGCGCGAGATAAAGCCTTCCCGTACACCATCGTCAAGCCCGCGGGTCTGGGCAAACTGCTTGTCCACGGCATCCAGCGTCTGCTGGTAGATGGCCAGCGCCTCTTCCAGCCGGCCGTGGCGGGCTAGGAGTCGCCCGTACAGCAGGCCGGCGTGGCTGAAACTGTTCAGCGCATTCAACTGCTCCAACTGAGCGACGGCGGGCCGGTATAGTGCTTCTGCCTCGGCGTCCTGTCCGCTCTTCTCCAGCACCACAGCCAGATCGATGCCGCTCTGCGCGGTAAGCGGATGCAGCGGGCCCAGCACCTGGCCCGCCAGCTGATTAGCCTGACGCAGTACGCTGACGGCTTCTTCGTAGCGCTTTTGCTGCAGATACAGCATGCCCTGGGCGTTGAGGATCTGGATGCTGGTGGCTGATTCCTTGGCCCCCGGCAGCTGACGATAGTGCTCCAGCGCCTGCTGGTAGAATTTTTCCGCCCCGGCCAGCTTGCCCAGGCCAGCCTGGCATAGGCCATGCAGGTAGAGGCTGCTGGCGCGTACTTTGGCCACGGTAACCGGGCCGGAACCGTTATCGTCTGGGTCTGTGGGCTCGGCCACCACCTTGAGCGCATCGGCCTGTTGCAGCATCTCCTCCGCCTGCTTGTCCTGATGCAGCTGGTGCAACACCGCGGCTTGCAGATTAAAGAGCTCCACCATGGAGATGCGATCCGGCGCAAACACCAGCTGGCGGCGCATACCCTCGCTGATGAAAGCCTGTGCTTCCTGATAGCGCGCCTGGCGCATCATCAGCTTGGCCAGACCCTTGAGCACGCCGATGGCCTGGCGATTATTGCTGCCATGCTTGCTTTCCACCAGCGGCAGGGCCTGACGCAGCACCACTTCGGCCTCCACCCATTTACCGCGCATCACCAGCGTGCCACCAAGATTGCGGTAGCCATCGCCCAGATGGTCGGTTCCCAGACTCATGGCCACGCGGGAACGGGCGGTGGCTTCGGCATTCGGGTAGTCCTCCTGCATCATGTACTGAGTCCACTGCCGCCCCATTTCCGACACCTGCCGCCCCAGCCCGTTGCCGGCAAAAACCGGGCTGGCCAGCAGCAGGGCCAGTATGGCAAGCCGGTGATGCAGCCAGTGTCCATAGGTGGGAGACAGGAAATTCAACAGGGCGGCAACACGGCCAGGACGATGGCAAGCAGGCATGCAGGGGCTCGATCAGGGTTTTCTGGTGAGGATAACGCGGTTGATGACGGCATTGCCGCCGGCATCCTTGTAGTAATACACCTTGGCGTTGTAACGCTTGGCCTGGGCGTTTACCAGGGCTTCCCGGGCCTCGCCCACCATGGAGTACATGATGGGTAGCAGGGCAAACAGCGCCCGCTGGTTCAGTTGGGCCGGTTCGGGAATTTCCTGCAGCTCCATCAGGCCATTCTCGCCGATCAGCGACAGCCAGCGATCTAGCCGGGGGGAGATATTGGTCAGGGTAATCTGACCGGACATGGTGATTTCCAGCTTGTCCGGCTGCTTGCTCAGCTCGTTGTACAGCCGGCCGTCAAATAGCTTGGAATCGATGAACATCAGGCTCTGGCTGGCCGGCTGTGCCTGTGGGGCAGTAGTCGGCACCGGGAGGTTTTCTGCATGGCTCAGACTGGCAGCCAGCAACAGCAGGGGGGCAAGGCGTTTCATGCACGTTTCTCCATGGAAGGGCTTGGGGGGGGGCGGGCTAGTCCACTTCCTGCAGTTGCAGCAAGGAGGAAGCAAAGGCATCCGAACAGCGCTTGCTGACCTGCAGATTGCGCAGTGGGGTGGCGCTGCTGCATTCGGCCATACCGGTATTGGCCGAGCTGGCCATTACCTGTTGCAACAGGGATCGGCCCTGCCGGTCGAGCAGGGTCTGCACAAAGGGGCCGGCCGCTTCGGTCTTCAGCTGTTTGAGCTGGCGCGGGGAGTCGGTCACCATCACCAGCAGGCTGTCACGCCCGGCCGGTCCGCCGGCATCCACCTGCCATGTCTTGCGCGGCAATTGCACGGTGTGACCGGCCTTGATCCGGTTGTCGCCATCCAGCTTGTTGGGATACAGCAGGTAGAGGCTCTTGCCATCCGAACCGGCCAGCGCAATGTAGAGATAGCCATCCTGCGGCGCAGTCACATTCAGTTCCAGCTTGTCCCGGCCAATCTTCAGTTGCTGGCGGCCTGCGGTAACCTGCAGTTCTCGACTGCCATCGCGCTGGGCATGAATCTGCTCCAGGATTTCCGCCGGACTGGCCTGATGCACGGCAGCCGGCGGTACTGGTGCCGGGCTGTTTTGGGCTGCGGGAGGCGTGGCCGGCACCGGTGTCACGAAGGCGCTCTTTATCCAGGCCGGAACAAACTCCTTGTTACCGCCTACCGTCATGTGCTGACCCAGCACCCCGGGCTGGTTGGCCAGATTTTCGTCCAGCTTGCCCTGGGCGCAGCGGGTGATTTCATCCACGGTAATCGCACCGCTACCATCCAGATCCCGCGCTTCGCCCTGCAGGCAATCACGCCAGGCAGTGGTGGCCAGCCCGCCATGCTGGGCATTGTCGAAGGACACTTCGTCCGGTTTGCTGGCCGCGATATGCACGATGTTCTGCGGCAGGCCGCCCTGCTCTTTCAGCGCGGTGCTGAGCGAGCGGGTCTTGAAATTGCTGGGGCTGAAACAGCTGCCCGGTGCGGTTTCCGAGGTGAACTTGGGGGTATACAGGGTATTGTTGATGGTCAGCGCCCGCGTTTTCATCGGATTAGCTACCACGCCGCCGGAAAAGCAGGAGTCGTAGAACACCATCATCTTGTCGGTCTTGCGCGCCAATGGCTCCAGCAGCTTGCCCATTTCACGGTTGCTCAGTACATCCCCATCCGTTGCTACCAGACCCTCGGTACACATGCCCTCGGCACTGCTCGATTCATGCCAACGGGTACCATGGCCTGAGTAATAGACAAACAGCCGATCGCCGCCATGCAGCCGCTGGTTTAATTGGGCAATCGCCTGGCGGATGTGCTCGGCAGTCGCCTGCTCATCACGCAGGTAGCTGATGTTTTCGTCCGGAATACCCATGCTGGCGGCCATCTGGTGCGCACTGCCCATATCATGCTGCACCCCCTTGAGCGATGGAATGGCGGCATTGCTGTAATGACCAATGCCGATGATCAGAGCATAGCGGTTATTGGCGGTGGCAGGCGCATCGGCAGCCGGAGCAATGCCTGAAGCGCACAGCGTGGCCAGCGCGACGGATAGCAGGATTTTTTTCATGTCGGCAGCTTTCAGGGATTGGACTGATCGATATTGACGATGCGGACGCGGCGATTTTCTGCGGCAAATGGGTCTGCCTTGTTGGCGGGTTCTTCCGACCCCTTGCCGACTGCACGCAGTTGCTGGGCGGCAACACCACGGGTAATCAGTAACTTGCGCACGGCGTCGGCACGCTGTTGCGACAGCTTGCGGTTATAGGCTGGCAGGCCCTTGGCATCGGTATGCCCCTCGATCAGAAAATGGAAGTCGCGCAGCTCGCTGGACTGCAGCGCCGATGCCAGCCGAGCCAGCGCCTGCTGGCTGCCGCTGCTGATCTGTACCGAATTGGGATCAAACTGGATGGCCAACGACAGGCTGGGGGCACTTTCCGTCTGCGCTGGTGCGGCGATGACTGGTGCGACCGCAGGCGGTGCCGGCGGCTTGCCCGCCACAGGCTGGGCGGGTGGCAGGCTGATGCTGGCTGCCGGGACCTCGGCTGTCGGCTCGGCTGCCGGCTTGGCCGGGCTCACCTGCAGATTGCGCAGGCTGCGGGTTTTCAGTGGCTTGAGTGATTCGATCATGGATTGGGTATCCGGCACGTCTTCTGCGCGTGCCACGCCATGACAAGCAAATGAAAATGCCATTACACCCCATGCCAAACAGTGCATGCTCTTGTTCTTGTACATCGCGGTTCCCTGCCATTTTCAACTTTGATTTCAATCACGGCGGGCCTGTCCGACCCGAAGACACTCCGGCAGCTCCCGACAGCCACGCTGCATCCCGTTTTCATGATATCAAACTAGCTAAAAAAAGCTGAATGTGTTGGCCAGCCTAAATAAGAAACAGGCCTTATTAGAGTGAGTCCGAAATTCTGTGGAAACCGGCCGCAGCCTGAGATGCAGCGGAATGACTATCTACCACGCCCCAAAAGAGTGAGTGGCGGGTCGGCCGGAGCTGCCTTAGAGGCGGAAGACTGGCCCGCGTCAGGGGCTAGGGAAGCAAGCAGCTGCGGCCGTCGGTTTTAGTGCAGGCGGTAGTCGGTTTCCTGTGTCTGATCGCCATCGGTCAGCTTTACATGAGTTACCGCGATGCTGGAGTTGGCCGGGTCCGTTCTGTATTCGAAGGTGGCAACCGGACGATTGCGTGGGGCCGATAACGTAACCCGGTTCTTGTCGTCGTATGTCATCCGGCTTCTGGTGTTATCGATATAGATGATGGCCGTCATGTTGTCGTGTCCGTCGTATTCGAAGCCAAAGGCGTTGCCATTTGGATTGGCCTCGTGAACCAGCCGTCCTTTTGCGTCGTACTGGAACTGGGTGATTCCACCTTTCTCCTTATCCTCAACGGAGGTCACCCAGCCGGTGGCGGGGTCCTTCGTGATCGCCAGTGTGCCGCCGGCTTGGCTGTCCACGCGAGTGCATACGCCGTCAAGGGTGTAGATCTCACGGGCGATGGCGCAGCCATCCGGATAGCTGCGCACCAGATGATCTCCCTGGCGTATGATACGGCCCTGTTCATGGCAGGTATCGCCCTGGAAAGCATTCGTGGCAACAAACACTGCACCGTCGGGTATCACCGACTCCATTGATGGGTAGGCCGGGTCGCGTAAAGAGCTCTCACTGAAAGGCTTTAGTTCACCGCGTTTCACCATCTCCTTGTAAGCGTCTGTCTTGATGATTTCCCTGCGCTTGGCTACCTGATCAAATCGGTATGCGTATTCCGACTCGAAGTCTATGAGCCGTTTCTTCATTTCCATGCTGCTCTTGCTGCCTGGTGCACCCGGCTGCACGACATATTTTGTGGTTGCGCCAACGCCTTTCTCCCTTAGGCTCAAAGCGAGATCACCATTCCCGGTAAGCGTGATCCGGCTGTCCATTGCCGTAGCCCAACCCAGCCCATATACGCTCTGATAGGTGGAGAAGGAGTTGTAGACGCGTTTAAAGGGCTCGCCAGCGGGATCATCCGCATCCCGCAAAGTGCTGAAAGTGGTTGAGTAGTTGCCATTGCGCACATTCACGCCGTTGACGACGTAGAAGCTACCCTCGGGTACATCAATCACATTTGGTGCCTCGGCCAGCGCGGTGCCGAGAAGGGTGAGGGACAGGCAGCCAAGAAGAAGAGAAGGTCTGAGCATGGTTGGAGTCATCCGGGTGGCAGTTGAATAATTGGAACGGGCAGCGCCGCAATGGATGCGAGCAATACAGTGAATGCCCCTTGGAAGGCAGCAGTGCTCATTATGGACTTGATCTGGTGAGATGGCCGAGCAACCGTTAGCCACCCCGCATTTTTTTGGTACCCCGGTGACACTTGCGCGGTTCCTTTACAGAGTGAGGCACCAGCATCGCGACACAGTGTTGGTGCGGGGGGAGTATTCGCATGAATTCCACCAGTAATTCTTACTTCAAAACCAGCATGCCTTCGCACCTGAAGGCCATCACCATCACGCATTTCAAATTGCACCGCATTCGCGTGGGAATGCTGCCACTCAGTTTTGAATCACCGCCTGTTATCTTTGCTGTGCTCTCTTCGGCCATAGCTGGCTTTAGACAGGTTGGTGGGAAACGGCAGATTTACACAGAACTCCAGACACACATCATTGATGTGATGGGAGCACCTGGCACAGTGTGAACATCAAAGCGCTAACCATCCACGGACGTGGGCTAACTCCAACTCCAACTCCAGCGTGCAGGAAGCGGTGGAGGCCACTGATTAATCGATAGCGATCACAGCAAGCGTGCTGGGACGGTCGAATTGCTACCAGCTACAAATAACCAGCTCCGCGCTGGCCTTCCCCTTATCTTGGTTGACGCTGTACTGGATGGCGACCTGATCGTCAACAGCGTACAGAAACTGCCGAGCGGCATGCTGGTGGTCATGAGCACCAACTCGGATTAGCAGCCAATAACACCACAACTATCACACCGGACACTCCTGTCAGGGCGTGCGCCTACACCACTAACAAGGCTTTGCAGCGTTGAAACAATAAGTGGGTGAGAGACTTGTACTTTTAGCCAACAAATATAGGCCAAACCACTCTTTCATCTTCAGGATTGGGGGTCTGTTCAGGGTGTGTAGGGCATACCCGCTGATTTCTGTTTCAGTTCTGACACAAGTGCCACAAGCCGTTTGTATAGAAAAATCAAAACTCCCTTACGTCATAGTGACTTAGCCAGGTTGGCACGCTTCATGCCCTTGTTGCTCATTGCTCAACCAAACTGGAGCCAATGATGAAGGCGCAAATCCATCACTTGATCCTGCTTTTTCTAGCAGGTCTGGGCCTGCCGGCGCTAGCCCATGCCGCAGGTGATGGTGACATCATCATCGGCAGGGAGGTGCCGAGCCGGAGTGCCATCCGCCATGGTGACCCCAGTCCTGATGTCAGTGTGGCTCACGCTTCGCAGGCTGATGTGATTGTCGACACAACCCAACAAGTAGTCGTCATGAGCGGTCAATCGGACGACATGCTACTGGGTACCATGCGTGGCAGTGTGATCGGCCCTGCTGGACAGTTGCAGGGTTTGCCAGTCGCAACGCTGACGGCAGTTCCGCTTGTAGGTGCCGGCACCATCGGTGCGGCAAGCGGCAGTGGTGGGGGTATTGCCGGAGCGGGAATCAGCCAGCAGTTGCAATCCGGATTGCAACCCTTGAGCGGCCTGGCTCATTAGGAGAGGGACTATGCGCATTATGCAATTGTTGTGGCTCAGTAGCTGTGTGGGGCATGCCGTAGCGCACGCCGAGCAGGCTGTTATTGACAACAGTGGGCAGTCAGATCATGGCGTACTGGCACTAAATCAGGCCGCAGGCAGTGCCAATCAACAAGGCAATCTGCAGGCCGTGGCCGTATCGACTTCGGCGAGCCATGCCAACGTGTTCCTGCCCCAGCAACAGTCGGCCAGTACGACAGCCGCCATGACGGATGCCCACGCCAGTATTACAGGGGCAGCCTTTTCCGGCAGCCAGGGTCTGATGGCTATCAACCAGACTGCCGGCAATGCCAATCAGTCACTGAATACTTTCAGCCTGGCGGCATCGCCACGGCCACAAGTCACGACGCTGCCATCGGTAGCGGCAGACAGCCTGCTGACCGATACCGCAGGTAGTAGTCCGGCAGTGGCTGCCTCTAGCAGTAGCCATGCCCAGACTGATATTTCTGCAGCAGCTTTCCAGGGAAGCCGGGGGCTGGTGCAGCTTAACCAGATTGCTGGTAGCCACAACCAGGCTGTCAATGTAGTGGCCGTGCAATGGGCCAACCCGTGAGCAGTTCCGGTCGTCACCAATACCGTGATGACCGGCATTCAAGTAAATCGCCAGGAGAATAATCATGACCGCAATGCTGCAGAAAAAAGTGCTTTTCCTCGCTCTTGTTGGTGTGTGTGGCGTAGCTTATGCCGGAGGGTCTGACACTCCCAACGACCCGTCGTCTTCCACAACGAGCAAGATCAGTAACAATCTGTCGAACACGTATAGCAATACCAATATCAATCTGACAGGCACGGCCTATCTGGAAGGCATTGCCGTGTATGAAGTATTCGACCCTAAAGCCGATGCCATGGCCTCGGCTCGGGTGGATGATGTACAGAAAAATCTGGGCAACAAGCTGAATGTTACTGATCCGACCAATGCTACGGTGAGCGGCAGCGTGACCAACATTCAAGGCAATGCCGGCGTGAACAACGCTTCGGGCTTCTTCAACCAGCAGGCCAACAATGTTTCCATTGCTTCGGTTTCCGGCAAGAAGAGTGGAGCCGCCGCTGCCGTTTCCTTCGAGCAGTTGAACGATGGCAACAGCTATACCTTTGCCCAGCCGCTGTATGGCACCTCCAACAATATGGATGCCACTGTGACCAATTCGGTGAATGGCATTCAGGGTAATGCCGGGGTTAACAATACCGCCGGGGCTGGCAACCAGCAAAAGAACGATGTGGCACTGTCATCAGCCAGTTCCGCAGTACTGGCAACTGCTTCTGCTGGTGGTACCCAAGTCAATCAGGGCATTTCTGTGACGACCTTCTTCCCACTTAACGTCACAGCCAGCATCACTGGTTCCGTGAACAACATTACTGGCAATGTCGGACTGAACAATGCAGCCGGCTTGTCTAACCAGCAGGTTAACAGCTTGTCGGTTGCTGCAACCCACTAAGTCAGGGAGAGACCGACAGCGCAGCTAGGTGACCGCGCTGTCGGTTTGTGACCATGAAACCACCCATCCGCTCGCTGTTATTGATCCTGCTATGCCTGTTCTGCTCCGGTGGCGAGGAGTTCGCCCAAGCGGCAGACATGCCGCTGCCTGCTTACACCGGCGAGGGCAATGTTTACAAACAGGTGCATAGCTTGCGTGAACTACGCTTCCGCTACGTTGTTGAACAAAAAACGGATTTCAGTTGCGGTGCAGCCGCGTTGACCACATTGCTGCGCTATGGTTTTGGTCGTGATGTCGATGAGCAACAAGTCATTGCCGGGATGATGACTGGAGCAAATCCCGATGTGGTACGGCAACAAGGTTTTTCCATGCTGGATATGAAGCACTACGTTAATGGTTTGGGCTTGCGTGCCAGTGGTTTTGTCAGTGGTGCCGAACGTTTGCCTGCTTTGCGTATTCCCACGCTGATCATGCTCGACATCAATGGCTATAAGCATTTTGTCGTTTTGAAAATGGCCACCCGTGACACTGTCTATGTTGCTGATCCGGCACTGGGTAATCGCGCTATTCCCATGCCTGAGTTCGCCCGGCAGTGGAATGGTGTATTGCTGGCGGTGGCCGGACCTGGCTACCGGCCGCAGGGGCCTTTACGCCAGTTTCCCAGCCCTTTGTCCGCACGGCGGCTGATGGTCAACATGCAGCCGGTGTCCCCGGCTGAGTTGGTGGAATACGGCTTTCTCTACAGTGATTTCTTATAGTCTCTGCTGCCAGCCAGTGCATGGCCGGAACAGAGATGGCAGGGAGCAGAGCATGCATGCTTTGACTAAAGTACTACCGGCAATGCTGGTGCTTGGCTTCAGCTTGCCGGCAAAATCCATGCTGGCCTATGTTGACGACAGCGTACTGGACAGCATGCGTGGGCGGTATGTGGATACCGGGCAGATTGTGCGCTTTGGAGTGCAGATGCTGAGTACCTGGCAGAATGCCGCTGGCTTGGTGCAGGGGGCCGGTGTCCAGCTCAGTGCCCAGGCAGGTGCCGTACCGGTCATTAATCGCTACACGCTTAACGGTCCCAGTACGACAAGTAATGCTGTTAGCAGCATACCGACGGGGCTGGCTTCAGTGCAGGGGACTGTTCAGATCAATCAGCAAGCAGGTAATGGCAATCTGTCCCGCAACATCACCAGTGTCGACATTAATGATGGTGCGCCCCCGGTCAGCATGCCGGCTGGATGGCAGGCCAGCGGGCAGGATAGTGCAGTCACGAACGGACAGCTGGGGGTGAGCATCAATATGGGCAGTGCCGGGCAGATGGGTCAAACGCTGGGGCAGGGGCAGTTGATGCAGTTTTCCCAGATTACAGGTAACGGTGTTGTCACCAACAACAGCCTGCATATCCAACTGGTGCTACAGCCTCAGGCAGGGTTGATCAGTTTCATCATGCCAAGCCGAGTCATGATGGTCGGCATAGGGCAGCACTAAACATCAGCCATCACTCGGCAATGCAGTTCCAAGCGGGCTCCGTCGTGCTGTTGCAACTTCCCGGCTAGCCGATGATTTGTATCGAATATTTCTTCAATAGTCGATATAAGGTAGCCCGCGAGATCCCCAGCATGCGCGCAGCCTTGCTATTGTTATGGCCATGCAACTCCAGTGCCATTTCCACCGCCTCACGCTCGGCTTTGTCCCGGACAGCTTCCAGACCATTATGTAGCGGGGTAATCATATTGCTGCCCAGCCCCATGTCTTGTGGCCGGATGACCCGCCCGCTGGCCATGGCCAACCCCTGGCTGATGCGGTTGGACATCTCTCGGATGTTGCCGGGCCAGTCATGTTGCCACATGATGGCCATTGCCTCGTACGACAGCCGTTTGTGTGGCAAACCCAGACGCTGGGCATTCTGGAATAGCAGGTGCTTGGCCAGTAGGGGAATATCAGAACGCCGCTCGCGCAATGGCGGTAGGTGTAGCTGGCAGACGCACAGGCGGTAATACAGGTCCTGACGGAAACGACCATTGCTGATAGCGGTGGGCAGGTCAACGTGGGTTGCCGACAATACACGGGTGTCGATGCTGCGGCTGCGATTGTCGCCCAGCCGGTCTATGGTTCCTTCCTGCAGGAAGCGCAGCAGGTTCACCTGTGCTTCAATGGCCATGTCTCCGATTTCATCCAGAAACAGGGTGCCATTATGGGCAGCCTCAATGCGACCGATACGACTGGATGAAGCACCGGTAAATGCACCGCGTTCGTGACCAAACAATTCCGATTGCACCAAGTTGACCGGCAGGCCTCCACAGTTGACTGCCTGGAAAGGACCATCGGCCCGGTCGGAGCACTGATGTAACAGCTGAGCCACTAGTTCCTTGCCGCAACCGGACTCCCCGGTGATGACGACAGTGACATTCACTCGCGCCAGATGTCGGATTTCCTGACGCAAACGCCGTATGCAGGCATGCTCGCCAATCAGTTTTTTTTGCTCCTCCGGCATTTCCTCCTGCTGCAGATGTCGTCGTAGCATGGTCTTGCCATGTAGCCGTCCTAGCGTGACCGCCAACCTGGCACTCTCAACTGGCAAACAATGGTAGTCATAGCAGCTGTCATTGATAAAGCTGCGCACGGCTGTATGCTCCAGTTGCTGGCGTTCGGTCAGCAGCACCCACTCCAGATCAAGGTGTCCGCCAAGCTGCTGCAAGGCATCTGCCTTGCGCAGCAGCTTGTTGTCTAGCAAGAGCAGGCCCGCGCTGAATGGCCCAGCCTGCTGAGGTTTGTGCTGCTGCACGTCGTGGATGTGAATGATCTTCCAGTGCTGCTGGTGCAAGTCCTGCAGCACTGGAAGTAATGCATCCGACCCAAGCGCCAGCAGCGTTTTGCTCGCTTGCATTACCGACTCCATCAGAATCTGTAGGGGAATTTCACCGAAAATGCATAATTCGGGCTGTCCGGTGTCATGCCCAGCGACAGGTTGGGAATGATGGAGAGTCGTTTGCTGTAGGCATATGTCAGGCCCAGATTCAGGTTGGCGGCATTGGCGCTGCTCCCCACCACATCGGTCCAACTACTTCCCTGCTGGCGTACTCGGGCCTGACCCACCATCTGCTGTGAGTAGGACAGACCAAGGCTGAGCTTGTCGTTCAGTGCAAAAGCGATACCGGCACCCCAGCTCCAGCTGTCTCCCAAACGTACATCGCCCGGCTGAGTCACTCCGACCGTGGGGCTGATATCACTGAAATGACCATCCAGATAGTGGGTGTAGCTGAGGCTGGCGAACAGCACGGCAGGATCTACCGTCTTGACGAAAGACAGGCCGGTTGTGATACCCCAAACGCCATTTCCGGTAGGCAGGCGGTCCGGCATGGAGAGATTGTTATTACCAGCCGACTGAACCAGCTTGATACCATAAGGGTTGCGCCCAGTCGGTGTCTTGATGCGCAAACTCCACACTACATCTGGCCAATCGGCATCCTCCTCCACCAGCTTGTAACCTAGGCCAAAGCTGACATCGCCCAGTGTCGGTCCCTGCCGTACCGACCCCTGCGAAACACTGTTGGCGGCACCGCCGGCACCGCCGGAAAAGTAGGTGGCATCACGCGCCACGAAGGGGATGTCGACGTCCAGTTGCCAGCGCGGGCTGGGCGAATAGCGAGTAGTCAGGCCCAGGGTGACGCTGTCGCTGACTACCTTGTCCAGATTGATATTGCCCAGAAAAATCGAATCCAGTGCCAGAAAACCGTTCAGCACCAGCTCACGGGTGTCGTAGTGGGTGTAGGTGAAGCTGGGCTCGATTGAGAACTTGCCGGCGGCAAAACCACTGGCTTCCTGATAGATGTCTTCCACACTCTTGGGAACTTCGCTCACCACCGGTAGGGCCGGGCTATTGCTGTCAGACATGGCACCGTGACTTGCTGCCGCGTCAGCACCAACGCTCTTGCTGCTCATTACGGCGTTACTACTACGGGACGCAGCTGTATTTTGGCCATCATGTTGGGTCTTCATTCCGGCTAATTGCTGCTCCAATTGGCGTATGCGCTGTTCCTGCTGCTGGTTGGTCTGCGCAAGATCACTAATCTGTTGTTGCAGGCCTGCGAGGCTAATCTCAGCCCGGGCCTGCAAAGGAAAAGACAAAGACAGCGCTGCCAGGAGCAGGCTGTTGCGTGCGGAGTACAGAGTAATCAGCGGCATAGTTGTTTCCTTGGAATACAGGTATGGCTGGCCCACCTGCATCCTCGGCACATGCAGAACGCCGACTGCTGCAAAAAGACTTCCCCACTACCTCATTGATAAAGTAATGATGTCCCCCAATTTTGATATTTAGTAATGATTTAAACAGTACTTTGTGTTTGTTATTTATTGTAGTCAGCACCAAAGACAAAACAAGCCACACTTGGATTGTTATTGACTGAATCGCCTCTGCTTTCGTAGCCACTTTTCCCTGTTCTCTACGGCGGAGTAGCTATGGATGAGTCGGCTAGCTGTCAGTTGCACGCCGCAGTGGATTGCTTGGAAAGGTGGCAATACATCATCGACCGCAGTACTTGTCATCGCTTACCGAGAAAGTGGCTGGAATGGAAAGCGGCATATTCTGGGCAGCACTCCACCCCGCAAACAAGGGAAGTAGCGCCTGGGCTGACAGTCGTCGGCTTCATGCATTCAGCAATTGATGCAGTACATAAGGCAATACCCCGCCATGCAGGCAGTAGTCGACTTCGGTCGGCGTATCAACACGTAATTGCAAGCTACAGACCCGGTGGCGACCATCAGGGTAGTCGATATGCAGTTGCACCGGCTGTGCAGGGGTCAGCTGATCCTCCAGCCCTTCAAGCGTGAATAATTCACGGCCAGTCAGACCGAGGGAGCTGATGCTGTCGTCTTCCCGAAATTGCAGTGGCAACACGCCCATGCCAACCAGATTGGCGCGGTGAATGCGTTCGAAGCTTTCGGCAATGACAGCACGTACTCCCAGCAGGGCGGTGCCTTTGGCTGCCCAGTCACGGCTTGATCCGCTGCCGTATTCCTTGCCGGCAATCACCAGCAGTGGCACGCCTTCTGTCTGATAGCGTTGGGCCACGTCGTAAATGAAACCTTGTATGCCATCAGGCTGATGCAGGGTATAGCCACCGGTGATCGGCCTGCCGTCTGCATCTGGGGGTAACATCAGGTTGAGAATCCGGATATTGGCAAAGGTGCCGCGCACCATGACTTCGTGGTTGCCCCGACGCGATCCGTAGCTGTTGAACAAGCGGGGCGTGATACCCAGTTGTTGCAGATACCGCCTGCCGGCACACGTGATCAAGCAGGCGTTCGAGCGTTCGCTACCGTTCATGCATCTGTTGCTGCGTTACACCCAGGCGCTGATTACCCAGATGTCGCAGACAGCGGTATGCAACAGGCATCACTCACTGGATCAGCAGCTATGTCGCTGGCTATGGCTGATTACTCCCATGCATATAAAAATTGGCTGCCCCCGAAAAGGAGTGCAGCCATGGAGCAACGAGCCGTTCAAGAAGGTCTTAATGTGTCCTTTTTCTGGGCCACATGATTTTCATTTATTGACCTTCAACTGCGACCACAGTCGATTCTGCAGCTGCATGATGGCCTCCGGCAGTGGCTTGATCAGTGCCATGTGTTTGAGCTCAGACTCAGGCGGATAAAGAATGGGATCTGCAAGCAAGGCCGGGTTCACATATTTACGGGCTTCCTTGTTGGCTGTCGGGTAGAAGATTTCATTGGTGATGGCTGCATTCACCTTGGGGTCTTCAATATAGTTTATCCACTTCATTGCCAATGCTGGGTTCTTGGCACTCTTGGGAACTGCCATCACGTCAAAGGCTAGCAAGCCGCCTTCCTTGGCATTGGAAAAACCAACCGTGTACGGTCTTTTGGCTTCACGGGCGCGTTTGCTGGCAATGTAGACGTCACCGGAAAAGCCCATGGCGACGCAGACATCCCCGTTTGCCAGGTCGTTGATATAGCCGGAGGTATTGAACTGGGTGATGTAGGGACGAACCTGCTTCAGCAAGGCATAGGCATCTTCATAGTCCTTGGGGTTGGCACTGTTCGGATTGCGGTGCATGTATTGTAAGGCTGCTGCAAATACATTCACGGGTTCATCCACGACGGACAATCCACATTTCCCTACCTTTGCGGCCAGTTTCGGATTAAACAGCACCTCCCACGAATCGACTTTGGAGCCATTCCCCAAGGCCTGAGCTGCCTTCTGGCTGTTATAACCGATGCCGATCGTGACATAGGCCCAAGGCACACCATACTGATTGCCAGGATCAGCCCCTTCAATCAGCTTCATCAAAGTGGGATCAAGGTGTTTCAGGTTGTCGATCTTGCTCTTGTCCAGCTTCTGGTAGATGCCGGCTTTGATTTGCCGTGCCATGAAATTGGTGGTGGGCACCACCAGGTCGTAGCCAGAGTTGCCAACTAGTAGCTTGGCTTCCAGGGTGGAGTTACTGTCGTAGTTGTCGTAACGAACTTTTACGCCTTGCTGCCTTTCGAAATTGGGTACGGTATCTTTGGCGATGTAATCGGACCAGTTATACACGTTCAGCGTTTCAGCAGTTGCCGGTGCACTTTGCAGTGCGATGACCAGCAGACCGGAAGTCGCCATCATCGTGCTTGCCTGTTTCAACCATTTCTCCATGCTGTATCTCCTTGTTAGATTTCACTGCTTGATTTGAAGCGCTCGTAGCCAATTTTCAAACTGGCACCGATATCGAGGAATGGACGGGGTGGCAGCCAGCCGGGTTCGCCATGCTTCACGGCATAGCGCAGCAGATCGCTAGATACTCCAGAGGCATACTCGGCCAGCAGCTTGCCCCACAGCGTGCCGCGCGCAATACCGGAACCATTGCAGCCAGATACGGCAAACATCTGGTTTCCCCATTGCTTAAACAGGGGGTTTCCGGTGCGTGTACCGCTCAGGTGGCCAGACCAGGTGTAAGCGATATCCTGCTTAACCAACCAGGGAAAGCGCCGCTGCAGACCCGCCAGATGCATGTTCTGTCTGGCTTGCAATTCTGTGGCAGACACATCGCGGCACCGGTATTCCAGCGTGTTGCGAATCATGAGCCGCCGATCCTGTGTCAACCTGACGGTGGCTCCGGTCAGGGCGGCGGATAAAATGCCCCATGGCTGGGGAGCATCCATGGCGTTGAGCTCCTGCTGACTGAGGGGGCGGGTTAGCGAGGCGGTCAGCTCCAGTGGCAAGATATGAGCTGATTTGACACCCGCACGCCCTGGATAGGCACCGGCACAGACAATGACGCGATCCGTAGTGATGCAATGGCCATTGCCACGTACCTCCAGGGCATTGCCAGCTGCGGGGCGGATGGCATGAACATTGACCTGTTCGTACACTTCCACATTGGGAGGTAGCCCAGCAATCAGACCCTGAACGTATTTGGCAGGCTGAATTAATGCATTGCCGCCTGCACAGTGGACGGCTATCTTGTAAAAGTCGGTCCCCAGCCGGGCTGCGAGTGCATCTCCTTCCTGCAGCGAGACCTGGGCTCCCGCCGCTTTGAGCGTGGCCAGCAACTGCGCTGGATCTGACATCTTGCTGCTGTCACTCACGCCAATGAAGTAACCGGACTGATCAAAATCACAATCGATATCAAATTGCTTTACATACTGGGCAACCAGTTGACTGGCTGCAGTGCCAAATTGTGTTTCCTGGCGATATCGATCAAATCCGGCTTGATTAATATATTCGCCATCACCAGGCTTCTCATGGCAAACAACAAAACCAGAATTACGGGATGATGCACCTTGTCCCAGCCTGTTTTTTTCTACAAGCACAATACGCTGCGATGGATTGATCCTTGCCAAATTGATGGCGCAGGAGATTCCGGCAAGACCAGCACCCACAATGAGAAAATCTGTTTTAATATCTTTTCCCAACGTAGGTAATTTATTTATGCCATTGCTTGTCTCTATCCATCCGCATCGATCCATTTTTCATCTCGCTATTTGATTTTATTGATTTTTTAAGTATAAAAATCGCAAGATTCCATAGCAAACAATTTATTTTCATTCTGCCATTCCGAGATTTCATCCACATGATCATACGCCCACCTAACATCCAGTCGCTACAGACCTTTTTGATGCTGAGTGAGTGTAACTCATTCACGGAAGCAGCCGAGCGTCTGCACCTTACGCAAAGTGCAGTCAGCCGCCAGATACAACTGCTTGAAGAACATTATTCGGTAACATTGTTCAATCGTAGCGCGCGCAAGGTGGAATTGACAGCAGAGGGAATTGAATTGCTGAGATCCACCGAGATGATATTTCGTGAATTAAGTAATGTTGAAAAACGCTATTCACGAAAAAGCAGGCCATTTCGCCTTAAGATTTATGTTTCCTTAGCAGCAAAGATACTTCTTCCATTGCTGCCGCAATTTTGCGTTGATAATCCCGGTTTGAGTCTGATGATAGAAACAGAATCAGACCTTGTTTATGGCGATCTGGCTCAATATGATGCATTTGTCAGCTACAAAGAGAAGTCGGCACTTAGTCAGGATGATTTTCTGTTATTTGAAGAATGCCTGATCCCGGTTTGCCATCCACAATGTGTTGCTGGAAAAGTACCTCCGCAAAATATGGATCAGCTTTCCGACTACACCTTATTGCATGGTTCACTCAATGGCATCGATTGGGAACGCTGGACTTTGGCATATGATCAATCGCTGGATATATCTCAAACACAGATTTTCTTTAATCTCGATGAGCTGGCCATCGAGGCTGCCTTGCATGGAGTGGGTGTTGCCATGGTGGACAAGCGGCTGGTCCAGCCCTTGCTGGACAGCAAACGCCTGCTTGTACCCATGGAGGCGGCATTGACGACCAATAATGTCTACGTATTAAGCTTCAAGAAAAGTGGAGCCGAACATCCACATGCACCAGTAGTCAAACAGTGGCTACGGCAGCACTTATGCCAATAGGTCGGTTGGGTTGAGCCATTGTTTACAGGTGAACTGAACTGCCTCTGTTTTCGTAGATACTTCGGCCAGACGGGTAAACACATCTAACTCGTCGATTAGTCCGTCTGGCTTAAAAGGCGGGTGTGGCCCACGGCAAGCCGACCACAGACTCCCTGAAGGTGTGTCCGAAATTATGTGTATAGCAGTCGTTTTTGCTACTCGATGGAATGTCTGCTTTGGCCGATGAACTGTCCGTGGCGAATACTTGACACGACCGCTTCCATCCCTTTTCCTGTATCGATGGCGATCCGTAGAACTACGCATTCATGCCATTCAGCCTTGTTTGCACCATGTCAAAGGCATAAACTGTTGAGCTTTCAATAGCTTGTGAATGATCACGTCAGCCGACGTGATAGCCCACACCATGGATTTCTCCTCCCTGCTCGCCAGCTTCGCCGCCGCCTTTTCCCAGCACCAACGCCTGCTCACCCTGCAGCTGGACGGCGGACAGATCGCCGCCGAGCAGTTGCTGCCCCACACCCTGGACGGCAGCGAGGGGGTGTCGCAGGCCTATCGCTATCAGCTCAGCTGCCTGTCGCCGGATGGCAATATCGAGCTCAAATCCTTGTTGGGTGTAGCCGCCCGGCTGGGGGTGCTGGATGCCGATGGCAACGAGGTGGTCCGTTGTGGCGTGGTGTCGCGCGCCGAGCTGTTGGGGTCGGATGGCGGCTTTGCCAAGTACGGCCTGACCATCGAGCCGCCGTTTGCCCTGCTGCGGCTGCGCCGCACTTCGCGGGTGTTTCAGGACTTGTCCGTCCCCGACATCGTCAAGCAGATCCTGGCCGAGCATCAGGCCAATAACCCGGTGTTTGCCCAGGTGCAGACGCTGGAGTTTCACACCGCCACGGCCAGCCCGCGCAGTTATTGTCTGCAGTATCGCGAGAGCGATTTCGACTTCATCGTGCGGCTGCTGCACGAAGAGGGTTATGCCTGGCGTTTCGAGCATGTCGATGGCGAGCATCCGCAGGTCAAGCTGGTGGTGTTCGACGATGCCTACAGCCTGCCGCCAGCGGCCAGCGAGCGGGTGCGCTTTCATCGCAGCGATGCAACAGAAGAGGAAGATGGCTTCACCGATTGGTCGGCCGCGCGGCAGGTGGTGTCCGGTGCGGTAGCGCTGGCCAGTTTCGATTACCAGCCGGTGGCTACCCAGCACACCGGCGACCAGACCCGCATTCAGCAAGGCCGCAGTGGGGATGCTTTGCAATCCACCTTGCAGGATTACGACCCGCAGTCGCTGTACTACGCCAGCGATGCCGAGCAGCTGAGCCAGTACGCCCAGTTGCGCCAGCAAGCACACGATGTGCAGGCCAAGCAGTTTAGCGGCAGCGGTTCGGTGCGCAGCCTGCAGGCCGGACAATGGTTCCGCCTGGACGAGCATCCGCTGCACGAGGGCGACAGCAGCGAGCAGCGCGAATTCGTGGTCACCGGGCAAACCTTCCGTGCCAACAACAATCTGCCGGGCGATCTGGCCAGCGGACTGCGCAGCCTGTTGACCAGCGGGTCGGACACCACGTCAACTGCCGGTCAGGACAGCAGCCCCTTCCAGACCACCATCACCGCCCAGCGCCGTGGCATTCCGCTCACCCCGGCTTACGCCCACAGCGCGCAGGCCAAGCCCACCTCCAACGGGGTGCAAACCGCCACCGTGGTGGGGCCGGAAGGCGAGGAAGTGCACACCGACGAACTGGGCCGCATCAAGGTGCAGTTCCACTGGCAGCGCGCAGACGAACACCCCGGCAGCGGGGCCAATCTGGACGACAAATCCTCCTGCTGGCTGCGCGTGGCCATGCCCAGCGCCGGTGCCGGCTGGGGCCACCAGTTCATCCCGCGCATCGGCCAGGAAGTACTGGTCGACTTTATCGAAGGCGATATCGACCGCCCGGTGATTGTCGGCGTGCTGTACAACGGCAGCCACGCCACCCCGGCCTTTAGCGGTGCCGGTGCGCTGCCCGCCAACAAGACGCTGTCCGGCATCAAATCCAAGGAACATCAGGGCGGCCAGTACAACGAACTGCTGTTCGACGACACCCCCGGCGAAGTCCGCGCCAAGCTCAGTTCCGAAGCGGGCAAGACCCAGCTCAACCAGGGCTACCTCACCCACCCGCGCAACAATGGCAAAGCCCAGCCACGCGGCGAAGGCTTCGAACTCAGAACCGACCAGCACGGTGCCATCCGCGCCGGGCACGGCCTGCTGATCAGCACCGAAGCGCAAAGCGGCGCTGGCGGCAAACAACTGGCACGCGAACACGCGCAAAGCCAGCTCGACGCCGCGCTCAGCCTCAGCCAAAGCCTGGGCGACACCGCCGCAGCACAACTGGCCGACAGCATGGAAACCGGGCCGGACGCCATCAACCCCGACAACGGCAAAGACGGCAACAAGGATAGCGGCCACCTGCAACACCACGCCGCCGCGCTCAAAGCCTGGGAAGCCGGCAGCAATACCGACAAGGAAGGCAAAACCGCCAGCAGCGGCAACAGCAGCCAGGCCGGCCAACAGCCGCTGCTCATCCTGTCCGCCCCGGCCGGCATCGTCAGTGTCACTGAACAAAGCCAGACAGTGAGCGCCGGTACCAATTTGAATCTTGTTGCACAGCGCGACGCTAACCACATTACAAGCCGCCGTTGGATTCACAACGTCGGTAAGCACATCAGTTTGTTCGTGGCCGGGGTACAAGACAAAATCGCCATGAAACTCATTGCAGCCAAAGGCAAGGTGCAGGTGCAAGCGCAGAGCGATGCGATGGAACTGACGGCGGATAAGGAGCTGACCGTTACCTCGGCCAAGCAGAACATCAACTTGAATGGCAAGCAGGAAGTCTTGCTGACCAGCGGTGGCGCTTACGTGCGGATCAAGGATGGCAAGATCGAGCTGCACGCCCCCGGCACCGTCAGCTTCAAGGGTGGCAGTCATGACTGGAGCGGGCCGGACAGCATGAATATCCCGATGCCGGTCTTTCCAGGCAAGCAGTTTTGCTTGCAATGCATGCTCAATGCAATCAAGTCCGGTCTGCCGCTGGCGGGACAATAGGAATGGCAATGTATTTTGCGATGGACGAAGGAAATATTGCGGAACAGTCACAAAAACTGGAAACGCTACTGAAAGAACTGCCAGACGGTTTGTATTGCTACGCACTGCTGGATGATGGATTCGATTTCAAGCGGCGCAAGATATGGCAGACCAAAGCAAGCTGGCCTTTGTATCACCTACAGGAGTGGGGTGAGCTACGCGAAGTATCACCACGACTTCTCGCATTGCATCCTGGCAATCAACCAGAGCTGCAACAACTGCTGCGTCATTGCAAGGGACGGCCGATGCTGAGCTTTCTAACAAGCCAGCTTAGCGCCCCCGCCCTACGGGATGCCTGGCAATGTAGCCTCAATGCCACCACCGAAGACGGGCAGTGGTACGTCGTCCGTTTTGCCGATACGCGCATCGCTGCCAGCCTGCCGCAAGTACTGGCTACGGCAGCTTGGCAACGGCTGTGCGAACCAGTGGAGCAGTGGTTGGTTATTGACCGCCACAGCCAACTACGGGCATTGCCCATGCCGCCCAAGACGCTTCCTCCCGATGTGCAGGACCCATGGCTGCTGAGCACTCAGGAGTTCACAGCCTTAATGCATGCCTCCCAGGCAGACGTATTGGCAGACCAGTTGCACGAAGGCTTCTCCGACCTGCTCCCTACCTCTGGAGCAGTACTGTATGGCTGGCTGCAACGTACGGCCGATCTGTTAGCAGAACATTACATTGAGGATGCCCCTGAGCAGCTAACCGTAGCGGTGGCCGTGTGTTACAGCCAAGGGCGCTTGCTGGATGACCCTCGGCTGATCCAGATGCTGAAGAGCTTTGTCGAGCAAAGATGCTCCCTGAGTGAAGGACTTGCTCCGTTACTCGATGATGCTCACACCTCTTGAGAATTAACCATGACACATGCGAAAAAAGCCTCAGTAGTAAAAAAAACTATCCAACCGCTGTTGTTGACTAGTGCATTGATAATCGTTTCTATTTTCTGGATATTCGTTATCGGCATCACATATTTTGAATACACAAGAACCCCAGGCCCAACAACAGAGGGAGACTGGTCGGCATTAAACCACATTTACTTTCTAATCCTAACTTCTCCACTTCTAATAATGGCACTACTGCCCTTATCCGTATGGGCAATAAATGGAGTTCAAAAAATAACTATAAAAGTAATCTCAATAACCATGATGTTATTGATTTATGGTGGCATCTACCTTGCCTTTCTTTGGAAAACATACCCGCCAACATAGTAAACATTGCCAGAAAACACATTGCAAAAAATTGGATTCCCAAGGATTCGTCAATGAGAGGGAGAGCACAACTCAATCAACGACGATACTCCATTGACTGTTCTCATCAGCCCCTTTATTAAGGCCCCCCATGATAATACTCCGAAGACTAATCGCTTTATTGCTGATACTGGGCCTACCAATGCTGACAGGGTGCGAAGAAGAAAAAACCAGTCTGAGCTATCTGGCGGTCAACCACACAGCAAAGCCAATCGACTCAATCACCATTAACAATCAAGGCGGTGTGCTGAATGTCCCTGCGATGGGTGGTGGAGGCAAAGAAGTTTGCTGTGTCGTCGTACCAGGCAAATGGCGGCCGGGGCTGACAGTAAAGATCAGCTGGCTGCAAGGTGGACATTTCCAGCGCGATGCCAGTGGTAATGTCGTGATGCAAAATGGCGACAAGGTATTTATTGAAGGCAGCTGGAAAACGCGCACTGTGACCATCCCGAAATATCAGGCCAAAGAAATGCAGCATGTTGATATCCACTTCCTGCCCAACGACCAGGTCTTGGTCAAATTGAGTGATATTTTCCCTGAGCACCCGGACTATCGACCTGCCTATCCTCGCGAGATGCAGAAAGCCACACAATGAGTACGCGTCACCCACATATCCACCGGAAGCAGAGAGGTTTCCAATGAGCATATTGCGCAAGCGAATCTCTACATTATTACTGCTGAGTCTGCTATTCCTGGCAGGCTGCGAAGAAGAAAAAACCAGTCTGAGTTATCTGGCGGTCAATCACACCACAAAGCCAATCGACTCAATCACCATTAACGATCAAGGCGGTGTGCTGAATGTCCCTGCGATGGGTGGCGGCGGCGGAGAAGTCTGCTGCGTCATAGTGCCGAGCAAATGGCGGCCGGGGCTGGCAGTAAAGATCAGCTGGCTGCAAGGTGGACATTTCCAGCGCGATGCCAGTGGTAATGTCGTGATGAAAAACGGCGACAAGGTATTTATTGAAGGCAGCTGGAAAACGCGCACTGTGACCATCCCGGAATATCAGGCCAAAGAAATGCAGCATGTTGATATCCACTTCCTGCCCAACGACCAGGTCTTGGTCAAATTGAGTGATATTTTCCCTGAGCACCCGGATTATCGACCTGCCTATCCTCGCGAGATGCAGAAAGCCACACAATGAGTACGCGTCACCCACATATCCACCGGAGGCAGAGAGGTTTCCAATGAGCATATTGCGCAAGCGACTCTCCGCATTATTACTGCTGAGTCTGCTATTCCTGGCAGGCTGCGAAGAAGAAAAAACCAGTTTGAGCTATCTGGCGGTCAATCACACCGACAAATCGGTACTCTCCATCACCATCAATGGCCAAGGGGGGATTCTTAACGCTCCCGCCATGGGCGGAGGGGGGGGAGAAATCTGTTGCGTTATAGTACCCAGCCAATGGCGGCCGGGGTTAACCGTGACAATCGGCTGGGAAAACGATGGTGACTGGCTGCGTGATAAAAATGGCCAGCCCATTATTCGAGATGGCATAAAAGTATATGTGGCAGCTCCACGGAAAACGCGCACTGTGACCATCCCGAAATATCAGGCCAAAGAAATGCAGCATGTTGATATTCACTTCCTACCCAACGACCAAGTCTTGGTCAAATTGAGCGATATCCTGCCTTATCATCCAGACTATCTACCTGCCTATCCTCGCGAGATGCAGAAAGCCACACAATGAGTACCAAAAATCCAGCACCCTACCCAAGCGGGCAACGCGCACTCACCGCACGGGAGCAATTACAACGGGCACAAGCGCTGGCCTGTGTCAGTGGCAAGAACAGTGCCAAGTGCCAAGGCCAGATTCATGTGGTGCTGTTTTTCGATGGCACCGGTAACAACCTCAATCTGGACTATTACCAGGCCAAGCCGGACCAGCTGAAGCCCAGTAATATCGCCCGTCTGTTTATGGCGGCGCGAGACAAGCCAGATGATGGCTATTTCCGTTTCTACATGCCTGGTGTAGGCACACCATTCCCGGAAATTGGCGATAAGGGCGGCATGCTTGGCGGCGGTGCTGGCGCAGGAGGAGAAGCCCGCATTCTATGGGCATTGACTCGTTTGGTGAATGCCCCAAATCAGTATGTCAACAAGAGTTTTTTGATTACAGATGAATTGGCCAAGTCCATCACAGAAATGGCAAGCGGCATAACGGGCGGTGCAATGCGCTGGGCCTTGTTCACTAATTGGCAACGTCGATTACAGGCTGCGTTGAAGGGCCGCAAACCCGAGGTAACGCAAATAAATCTATCAGTATTTGGTTTTTCGCGCGGTGCTACTGAAGCACGTGCCTTTGTGAATTGGCTGTACCGGCTCTGCCAGCAGGAAAATGGCGGCTGGCACTTTGCTGGTATTCCGCTGCGCACCCAATTCCTGGGGATTTTTGATACGGTAGCATCCGTCGGCATCGCCCAGCTGTTTCCAGACAACCTGCCTGCTACCGGACATATGGCATGGGCTGATGGAAACCTGGCCATACACCCGGCAGTCGAGCAATGTGTCCACTATATTGCCGGGCACGAGGTGCGCGCCTGCTTCCCATTGGATACTGTACGTCGCGGCAATAGTTATCCTGGCAATGCGGTGGAAGTAATGTACCCAGGTTCGCATTCCGATGTCGGCGGAGGTTACGCCAGTGGTGCCTTGGGCATCATGCCTGCACAAAACAGCCAGATGTGCGTGATTCCCTGCCGCCGCATGTACGAAGCGGCGCGTCAGGCAGGAGTGCCTCTGCAAGCAATGGAGCAGTTAGACAAAAAGATTCAGGATTTAATTAGTCCCACCCCGCAGGTCATCAACGACTTCAACGCTTATCTGCGTGATGCCAAGGTCGCCCCGGCCTCGGCCGAAAAAATGCACCAACAACATATGGCGCTATACCTGAGCCATCGTTTCAAATACCGGCGCGAGTTTACCCGGCGTGCGCCCTACCGCACAGCCAGTAGCAAGCATCAAGAGTATTTACGACAAACCCAGCAAGGAATCATCTCTGGTTTGAGTAAGCTGAATGCCGGCAACCCGATGGCACCAGATTTTGATCCGATGCGCGAAGCAGTAAAAATAAAGCACAGACCGACACAGTACAACCGGGTTCTCAGCCCATCCGTATTACCAGAAACAGACCCGGTTAACGTCGCCGCCAGTATGGATCTGCGACGGCTAACACCTGCCATTGAGCACTTTCTTGAAAGTTATATTCATGACTCCGTGGCCGGATTCATTCAGGATGCATTCTATGAAGGCACGCTCAATGGCATCGGGCTATTCAAGTTCCGTACTCTGTATAAGGGAGATGAGTGATTGGCTCTCATTTGCCAGATATCTTTATGGCTCGCTAAATTGAAGAAGCCATTTTTTATCTGTCACATAAGGAGAGTTTTAACAGAACTGCGGCTAACCAGGCCGACGAGGTGTCAGTAGGATGGCCAATTTTTCCTGTTGGCACCATGGTGTTTTGCAGCCAGTCCACACAAAACTTCGGACATGTTTTGATCTCTTCACCATGATGCAACATTCAAAATATCAGTAAAACAAGCCAAATTGGAAATAATCCGCAGAGTCAGCTCCGCAACTACCAACCAATACTTTAAAATCAAGGAAAACAAACACACCTTTTGTGTGAGCAGCATTTACCATCATGCCAAATGACCTTCATGATCTCTCCGCGATAGTGCAGGAATTATTTCAACGAAACGATTTAGTATTCGACGAATATTTGAATCATGGTCTTATGTTTTTTGTTTCCGGAAAAATTAAAGCACTACGATCCGATCTACTCCCACGAACAGATATAACGAAATGGGATGGGGAAGGTATGCATTGGTTCTACACGGACAAAAATAATGATTGGTCGCTATATCTCAGATCTGTTCCTCATGGAGTGCTGTGTCTTGCTAACATAATTTCACTGCAGCAGAAGTATCTCGAGCAGTTTGTTCCGAGTGAAATCCAATTGGCAGAAAGGCAAACTGCAGAAGTGGAACTGCAGCATGAGATTACCCTGCGCAATGCATCCAATATTACAGACGATATGCTTATTTCTATTGGTGGGCCATACTATAGCGATGGTGAACGGGTATGGATTCGTGCAGGGGATGAAAGGCATTTTCTCGCGTTGAATGATTTTGATCTTCAAAGCTTCCGCCATATTGTAGACCGTTTTGCCGCCGACCGTTCAGGTCTACGCTTCGCGCCCACTGCCATTGGTGACTCTGTTTGCGGCAATGACAGCCTGATAGTCGGAGGTGATCCTGAAACATTTATTGCTGTGCGCAACAGCTGGTATATCGATTCACACCAAGCTTACTACGTTGATCCACGCGGATGGTTAACCATGACCAAAATTGACACGCAAAGCTTCGAGCTTGTCGGCGGGCCGTATGCGCGCGATGCTAAGGGATTGATTTATGCTGGCGTACGTAAGCGCAATATAGCAACACCGGAAAGTGTTGTCAGTCTAGGGTATCTTTATGCCCGAATGGGGTCACACCTTCTCTACGAAGGTAAAATCATCACAAATACAGGCGAAATTAATGTAGCAACTGCGAGAGCAGTCTGGGATGATGTACTGATCGATGATGGCGGTCATTATTTACTTGGCAGACGCTATCGGAAACCTGTACCTGGCCTTGACCCAGGAAGCATTCAATTCCTTACGTATGCTTTCGCTGTTGACAAGCAGAATGTCTACGCACGCACACAAAAAATAGTTCATTGTGAGTCAGCTGACCGTCCCTCCGTCAGGGCAGACGATAACTTACATAATGCTATTCGAGATAAAAATGGGCTGATTTACATTAACTCTGCCGGGTTAGTTGAACGCTGAGATTGAATCACACCCAGTTTGCTAGATACATTTGCTGCCGCTTTCAATAGGAAAGCGGCCATTTTTCATCGATTACTCGGTCGTCTGCATTGGCCGACCTGCAGCCAGTCTGAGTTAGGGCAGATCGCAGTCCCAAGCAAACTTGTACCCCTGCCACATAGATTGACATCCCTATTTGCTGCCTGCAGAATGAACCATATGACAAGCCATGACCAATGCATGATCGCAATTATTACCACCATTCTTGGAATGGTGGGTTAGCACGCATCAAGGCTTTGGCCAAGCAACCCGCCCCAGCAGGCGGGTTTTTTTGTTTCCGTCTGCTTGGTTACCACACTACAGACCAGGAGCAAATCCATGCCTCAGCAGGAACTGAAGGAAATCATCGCAGCGGCCGACCACGCAATCAACTGGGAAGACTTTGATGAGCTGATGGCGTTTTATGCTAGTGACGCCGTGCTCGTGGTTCAGCCCGGCATGCTCGCTCGAGGTGGTGAACAGATTCGCGCAGTCTTCCCCGCCATTGCCCAGTACTTCAACCACACCCTACAAGTCAGCCAAGCAGACATGCAAGTAGTCGCTGGTGGTGACACCGCACTAGTACTAGCTCGTACCGAATTACAGGCGGAACGTGAAGCCGGACAAGCTTGGCAGACAACCCGGTTCGCCACTTATGTGTTCCGCCGGGATCCGGCAGGTCTCTGGCGCTGTGCCATCGACAATTCCTACGGCACCAGCCTGATTGAGATGCCACCATCCCTGCATCTGCTGTGCGGCAAGATTTGCTCTGGAAAATCAACCCTGGCACGGAAACTAGCCAAAGAACCCAAAACAGTACTGATTAGCGAGGATGAGTGGCTGGCTAGGCTGTATCCAGATGCCATAAAGGAAGTGGTCGACTATGTGCGCTGTTCTGGACTATTGAAAGATGTGTTGGGAGGGCATGTAGAAGAGTTACTGCAAGCTGGCCTTTCAGTGGTACTGGACGTGCCGGCTAATACCGTTGCATCTCGGCAGTGGGCTATGTCTGTCTGCACTCGGGCCGGAGTAGCTCACTCTCTACATCTTCTGGATGTACCAGATTCACTCTGCAAGGAGCGCCTGCACTTACGAAATCAATCCGGCACTCACCCATTTACCGTTGACGATGTAACATTTGAACGTATCTCCCGATATTACGAGCCACCGCGGGAAGATGAATGCTTGAATGTGATTCATCATTGAAAGCCGTATGTTCCCCAACTAGCCGGACACCAAAATGGCTGAGTTCCAATACGAAAGCAGCCATTTAAAATGGGATGGAAACAACTCTAGCCGAACTCGACGCTGTTGACGGATGTGTGTTTTATCTTTCTTCTTCGGGTCGAAAATGGCCCTAAGCAACCGGGGAATGCAGCCATTCAGACAAAGTGGTCGCCACGGGCAGCTAGCGGACTGATTGCTGAATGCGTGTCATGCGGAACTGGCTGTTTTCCGCCATCAACAGGCGACTGGGTAATCCACCTGCTTCGCAACGGTCCCAGAAAGCGGTGAGTGCCGGGTCATCACCATCGGCCACACCGGCTACCGAATGGTTTTCCACGAAGGAGTTGAGCAGTTCCGGGGGAGAGCCTTCGCAGGGATAGCACTCGCGGTTGTTTTCGAATACCAGTTTCCAGTTGTCCTTTGCCACGATGGATGACTCATGCGCCACCTTGCAGGTGTCCAGTTGGTGCTGAGCGAGGAAAGGTTGCACTGCGCTGGCAAAGGTGTCGAAGTCCGGGGCGGTTTCGGCCACACAGACATAGATACAGGTTTCCACTACGGCACCGTGCACCGGCTTCAGCCCGTGTGCATTCACCCATATTGCCGGCGTACAACAGTTTGCCATCCAGACCAAACGTCCATTGGTGATAGGGACCGGCCAGTTTTGCGGATTTTCCGCTGTCACCCTGACATATCTTGGCACTGCGATGACGGCAGACATTATTGACTGTCCTTACGGTGCCATCGTTGCCGCGAACCACGGCAACCGGGTGATCCCCGATTTGTACCGTCATGTACTGGCCCGGTTTTTCCAGCTCCAGGGTATGGCCGACAAAAATCCATACGCTATCCCAGATTTGCGCGGTACACAGCCGGGTCGGTATAGCGCTCCCGGGTAAGGGCGTGGCGCGCTTTATGGTGGTGGATCAATTCCAGCCTTGTCGATTCCTGCGTCATGACTGCTTTCTCCTTTGACGATGTGGTGCAGCTCTTTCTGTGACGGGCTGTCAGCAATGGTTTTGTACTGTTCTGATGGTGTTGACATCAGTTTTGCTGAGTATTGAAGTGGTTGGAGATAGCGTCAATGCAGTTTATTTTTGTTTATGCGGAATGGGGCGTGGAACCATGAGCCAAGGCCAGCATGAAATGTAAAACAGCGAATACCGACTGGTATTCGCTGTGGATGGGGAGTAATGGACTGTTGCAGGTTCAGGCAGCTGTCTTGTGTTGGAATTTCTTGATGGTGCCGCGCTTGATGCGCATTTCGGTGGGAGTCAGGCCGAATTCCAGTTTGAAGCGCCTGGAAAAGTGCGAGCAATCGACAAAGCCGCATTCAAACACGATGAAGGAAATGCGGTGGTCGGTGTTCAGGATCAGGTGCCGGGCGTGATCCAGCCGCAGCTTGGCGGAATAGCTTCTGGGCGTCATGCCCAGTTCGGCATGGAACAGCCGCTCCAGATGACGGATGCTGACATTCACCTTTTGCGCGATGTCGTCCACCGTCAGCGGATTGCTGATATTGCGCTCGATCAGCTGCACTGCCTTGCGCACGCTGCGGTTGTACACCTTGTCGGTGATGACCGAATGCGGCTGCGGCGTGGATGCTGGCAGTGGCATTTCCTCCAGCATGATGCGCAGCGCCTGCGCGGCTTCGAACTTGCCGCAGTGCTTTTCAATCAGGTGAGCGGCCAGGTGCATGACACCGGCCCCGCCGGCGCAGGTCATCCGTTTGCCATCAATATTGAACAGCTCGTCCGAGCTGACCGGATATTTCGGGAATTCCTGCTCGAAGTGATGGTAATGAAACCAGCTGACGCAGCTGTGATAACCATGCATCAGCCCGGCACGCGCCAGAATGAAACTGCCGGTGCAAACGCCAATCAGGGTAACGCCAGCCTCGTCGGCTTGTTTCAGGTAGGCAGCCATTTGCGGCGAAATTTTCTTGCCGGCATGCAGTAGTCCACCCACGACCACGATGTAGTCGAAAACCTGAGGGTCTTCCAACCCGGTAGTCGGGATGACTTCCAGCCCGCTGCTGGACTGGATGGGCCGGCTGTCGTGGCTGAGTATTTTCCATTTGCAACGGATTTGCCGGCTGAAATCACCTTCATCTGCCGCCAGGCGCAGGACATCAACAAAATTGGAAAAAGCGCTGAGGGTAAATTCCGGCGCCAGAATAAACCCGACTGACAAGGGTTTTTGCGCTGGGCGATTATCGATGTGGGCGGGCTGGTTCATGTTATGTCCGTTTCAAGCGGGATCATGCAATTGATGGCTGAATGAAACAAATCATCTGGCAGCCATTTCCAATGACAGTTTTCACACAATGCAATGCGGCTTTTATCTTCAGGTGCAATTAATGACGTCCGCTGTGCTGCATGGGATTCAGGCAAATCATTGCAATCGCGGCATTGCCCAGTCAAGTTGCGATCAGGTGCCATTTGCTAGTCCTCTTTCGACCGATGACGACATCACTTTGTCGGCCATACGACACAAGCCCTGCCCAAAATCGATACAAGTCATTGTTATAAAACAATAATATTTTTTGTCGCATTGTGATGGTGCAATGCGGCGAATTTTGCACATTACCGATGCATTACCAAAAGTAGGTGAAAGGGTGCAGAAAATGTAACTGGTGGTAATGAAGAGAATTGGTAGGCTTGTTGGCAAGCGTTACACACAGATGACGATGACCGGAATGGTCAAACAGATGTGCTGCGAATGCGGTTGGCGATTCCGATTTTTTTAAGTCATGCATGATTTGCTGCACTGCATGATAAACCGGTCTGCCAACCAATGCTGAATGAAGCCCCGGTTGGGATATGCATGCAGTGGGTAAGCCTGGGGGCTTCGATTTCTTGAACTTGCAAGTTGGGATAAAGAATGACCCCAAATATGGCATACACACTGAAAGAAGCCGTCGCGCCTGGTGCGGTGACGCAGCTTGCTCCACCGCAAAGCACTTATGGCAGCGATATTCTGACCGTGAAGAACCTGTCCAAGATTTTCGGCCCAAAACCCGAGCGTGCTGCCGCGCTGCTCAAACAGGGGATGGGTCGTAACGAGGTGCTGGAACAGACCGGCAATATGGTGGCGGTCAACAATGTCAGCCTCAGCGTCAGGGCGGGGGAAATCTTCGTCATCATGGGTTTGTCCGGTTCCGGCAAGTCCACTCTGGTACGCCTGCTCAACCGTCTGATCGAACCCACCTCGGGCCAGGTCGTTCTGGAAGGGCGCGACATTGCCCCCATGTCCACGCTGGAGTTGCGCGAAGTACGGCGCAAGAAAATGGCCATGGTGTTCCAGTCCTTTGCCCTGCTGCCCAACCGCACGGTACTGGACAACATTGCCTACGGCCTGGAAGTGGCCGGCATTCCCAAGGCCGAGCGTTATGAAGTGGCGCGCAAGGTGCTGGTGCGGGTGGGGCTGGGTTCCTACGAGAAATTCCTGCCCAGCGAACTGTCCGGTGGCATGCAGCAGCGGGTGGGCCTGGCCCGCGCCCTGGCGGTGAACCCGTCGGTACTGCTGATGGACGAGGCCTTCTCTGCGCTGGACCCGCTGATCCGTTCCGAAATGCAGAACGAGTTGCTGCGCCTGCAGAAGGAAGAACAGCGCACCATCGTGTTCATTTCCCACGATATCGAAGAGGCCATCAAGATCGGCGGCCGCATCGGCATCATGAAAGACGGCAGCCTGATCCAGGTGGGCACACCTGCCGAGTTGATCCAGTCCCCGGCCGACGACTATGTGCGCGACTTCTTCCGCAATGTCGATATCTCCCGCTTCCTCAAGGCTTCCAGCATGCTCAGCCCGGCAGGCCGCGCCCAGATCAACTGTACGCTGGCCAGCCCGGCCGCCGCCCAGCTCAACTGTCTGATCGACAGCGGTGCCGAGTGTGGCTACGTCTGTGACGATGCCGGGCGCTACCTGGGTTGTGTCACCCCGGCATCGCTGCATCAGGCTGGCGACGCAGCAGTCACCGATGCCTTGCTGGGCAATGTGCGCACGGTAACGCTGGATGCCGACCTGAACCAGCTGGCCGCCATTGCGCTGGAGCAGGAACACGATGTCCCGGTGCTGGATGCCGCAGGCAAGCTGGCTGGCGTGGTGTCCTGCCGCAACATTCTCAAACAGGTGATGGAGCGCAGACAGTCATGAACTCTTCCGGAATCGGCAAGTTTGCCGAAGATTTCGTCAATTATCTCTTCCTCCATTTTCGTGGCGTGTTCGATGCCTTCTCGGCCAGCCTGGGCGCGGTAGTCAAGCTGCTGGAAGACACGATGCTGGCGCTGCCCTTCATTGTGGTGCTGGTGGCGCTGGTGGTGGTGGCCCTGTGGCGGCGTGGCGTGGTGTTTGCCGTGTTTGTCGGCCTGGCCATGCAGGCCATCCACTTCATGGGCCTGTGGACGCAAACCGCCTCCACGCTGGCGCTGGTGATTGCCGCCACCTGTTTCAGCCTGGCACTGGGCGTACCGCTGGGCATCTGGGGGGCGCGCAACAGCCGGGTAGAAATGGTGTTGCGTTCCTTGCTGGACTTCATGCAGACCATGCCGGCCTTCGTCTACCTGATTCCCGCAGTCATCCTGTTTGGCCTGGGGCGTGTGCCCGCCGTGATGGCCACCATCGTGTTCTCCATGCCGCCAGTGGTACGGCTTACCACCCTGGGCATCCGCCAGGTGCGGGAAGAGCTGATGGAAGCCGGGCGTTCCTTTGGCAGTACCGAGCTGCAACTGCTGTGGAAGATCCAGCTGCCCAACGCCCTGCCGTCCATCATGGCCGGGGTGAACCAGACCATCATGATGGCGCTGTCCATGGTGGTGGTGGCTTCGATGATTGGTGCCGGTGGCCTGGGTGAATACGTGCTCAGCGGTATTCAGCGGCTGGATATCGGCATCGGCTTCGAAGGTGGCCTGGGCGTGGTGTTGCTGGCCATCGTACTGGACCGTCTGACCGAAAGCTTTGGCATGAAGGCCAAAAAGAAACCCAAAACCGTGCGTGCCAGCAAACCGGCAAGTGGCAAGGCAGTGCAGGGCTGAGAAGTGGTGCAAGCAGGCAGGGCTATCCGGCTGGCCTGTGGTGGTAAACACGCTGTGTAGAGGACAGCGCGATTCAAAAAACCAAAGCGGTGACAAAGGAGAAACACGATGAAAAAGCATTTTTCCCAATCGATGGCACGCAAGCTGCTGGTATCCATGGTAGTGGCGGCCGGTGTCGGCACCGCGTCTGCTGCATCGGCCGAACCGGTCAAGATTGCCGTGACCAACTGGGCTGACGTACTGGCGGTGGCCAATGTGGCCAAGTACGTGATGGAAACCAAGCTCAAGCAGCCGGTGGAATTTGTCCAGGCGGCCATCGGCATCCAGTACCAGGGCGTGGCACGTGGTGACCTGGACCTGATGGTGGGCGGCTGGTTGCCGGTTACCCACGGTACTTACTACGCCAAGTACAAGGACAATCTCGATGATGTGGGCATCATCTACACCGGCGGCAAGAATGGCTGGGTAGTCCCTGCCTATGTGCCGGAGTCGGAAGTGTCCACCATTGCCGACCTCAACAAGCCCGCGGTCAAGAGCAAGCTCAACGGCATCATCCAGGGCATCGAGCCGGGTGGTGGCCTGATGCAGGCATCGGAAAAGACCATCAAGGACTACAACCTGGCTGGTTACAACCTGCAGTCCTCCAGTGAAGCCGGCATGCTGGCCGGGGTATCCCGCGCCTATCAGAGCAAGCAGTGGATCGTGGCCACGGTATGGAGCCCGCACTGGTTGTTCCAGAAATGGAAAGTGCGCTACCTGAAAGACCCGAAAGGCACGCTGGGTGGCGAGGAGCAGATTCACGCCTTTGCTTCCAAGGCCTTCGCCGGCAAGTTCCCGCGCGCCAATGTATTCATGAAGCACTTCAAACTGACGCTGGCTGATGTGGAGGCCATCGAACTGGAAGGCAACAGCACCAATGACTACGCCACCGCTGCAATGAAGTTTGTCGACAGCCATCCGGAAAAGCTGAAAGCCTGGTTGCAGCAATAAACCAGCCATGGCCAGGCCTGCTGCCAGTGGCAGGCCGCTGATGATGTGATGACTGGCGCAATTGGCGTCACCCTGTGGAGTGTGTCCATGAATGAAATTTCGCGCTTCTTTGCCGAGCCGCTGCTGAGTCGAGACCCGGTCATCGCCTCGGAAGTGGCGCTGGAACTGCGCCGCCAGCAAATGCAGGTGGAAATGCTGGCATCGGAAAACCTGGTCTCCGCCGCCGTGCTGGAAGTACAGGGCACGGTGCTGGCCAGCCGGGGCAGCGAAAGCCATTTCATGCCACGCGACTACCCGGGCTGCGAGCATCTGGACCGGGTGGTGTCACTGGCCGAAGACCGGGTGAAAGCCCTGTTTGATGCCAATTACGCCAATGTGCTGCCGCATTCCGGCTCGCATGCCAGTCATGCCGCCATGCTGGCCCATGTACAGCCCGGTCAGACCGTGCTGCGCATGTCGCCGGACAAAGGCGAGGCTGCCCATCTGCCAGGCCGCTGGTATGACACCGTGTATTACGGCCGGGCTGCGGACAGTGGCCTGCTGGATTACACCGCCATCCGCACGCTTGCCATGCAGCATCGGCCTGCGGTGTTGGTGGCGGGTGGGTCGGCCTATCCGCGTCAGCTGGACTTGCCGTGTTTTCGGGGCATTGCCGACGAGGCCGGAGCCATGCTGGTGGTGGACATGACGCATATCGCCGGGCTGGCGGCGGCGGGCTTGCATCCCAATCCGCTGCCAGCTGCCGATCTGGCCATTCTGCCGACCCACCGTACCCTGCGCGGGCCGCGTGGTGGGGTGATTCTGAGCAACCGTGCCGAACTGGCGGCCAAGACCGATGCCGCGGTGTTCCCCAGTCGGCAAAGCAGCCCGTTGATGCATGTGATTGCCGGCAAGGCGGTGGCGTTTGGCGAGGCGCTGCGACCGGAGTTTTCCCGCTATATCAAGCAGATGCTGCGCAATGCCCAGGCACTGGCGCGGGTGCTGTTGGCTGGCGGGGTCCGTCTGGTCAGCGGTGGAACAGACAACCATTTGTTGCTGCTGACGCTGCCGGGGCAGGGTGGCCATGCGCTGGCCGCCGAAAGCGCGCTGGTACGCGCCGGTATTTCCTGCAGCCTGTTCGGCATGGATGCCAGCGGGCAGCCACTAGCCGATGCCGGCATCTGCTTGTCCACGGCAGCCGGTACCAGTCGTGGCTTTGGCACGGCCCAGTTTGAACAGCTGGGCGAGTTGATTCTGGAAGTACTCGGTGGCTTGAGCGTCAGCCCGGACGGTGACGAGCAAGTCGAACGACTGGTACGCAGCAAGCTGCGCGAGCTGTGTTGTCAGTTTCCCATTTATCCGATGACAGAAACCCATATCTGATGAGTGCGCCGGGCCAGGTGGCCCGGATGCGCTGGCATCTCTCCATCCGCATGGAGGGCAGGGATGCTGTTGTCTTTTGCATGCCTCCACCGCGCTGCCGGCCTTGTTGCAAGGCCCGCCTCAGGTGGAACCACAAGGAGAAGTGAAATGCGTTTTGAAGGCGTACACACCCCACTGGTCACCCCATTCCTGCCTGATGGCGAAATCAACCATGCGCTGCTGGCTTCACACGCGGCAGACCTGGCCGCCAAGGTGGATGGCCTGGGCATCGGCGGTACCACCGGCGAATACTATGCGCTGAGCTTTGAGGAGCGGGTGCGCACGTTCAATACCGTGACAGAAGCGGCGGGCGGCAAGACCTGGCTGACCGCAGGCATCAACGCCACCACCACCGACGAAGTCATCCGTCTGGGCCAGGCGGCCAAGGCAGCAGGTGTGTCGGCCCTGCTGGTGGCGGCACCGTATTACGCCCAGCCCACACAGGAAGAACTGCTGCAGCATTTGCTGAAGGTGGACGATGCGCTGGACCTGCCCATCATGCTGTACAACTTCCCGGCGCGTACCGGCACCGCCATTGGCGATGAAATCCTGGAAACCCTGCTGCAACGGCCCAACTTCCAGGCCATGAAGGAAAGCACCGGCGATATCGGCCATCTGCATCACCTGTCCACCCACTTCAAGGACTCGCTGGTTCTGAGCTGCGGCATGGACGATCAGGCACTGGAATTCTTTGCCTGGGGTTGCCGCAGCTGGGTGTGCGGTGCTTCCAACTTCCTGCCCGAAGCCCACGTTGCCCTGCTGGACGCCTGCGTCAAACAGGGGGACTTCCAGCTTGGCCGCCAGCTGATGGCCCAACTGCTGCCGGTGCTGGAACTGCTGGAGCGCAGCGGCAAGTTCATCCAGTACGTGCGTTACGGTTGCGAACTGGCTGGCAAGGCAGTGGGCGTAGCCCGCGCACCGCTGGGTACGCTGAGCCAGGCCGAGCGTGATGCCTTTGCCGCCATTGTTTCCCCGATGATTCAGCACGGATAAGCACCATGGATCAAAAACTGGAATTCGCCCGGTTTCCGGCACCGGATGGCGTCAACGGCTGGTGGGAGAGCCTGCCGCCCGCTGCAGCAGTGCGGCAGGCGGTCTCCGGCAAGCAGTATGACTGGGTGGTGATCGGTGGCGGCATCACCGGCCTGTGCGCCGCCCGTCGACTGGCCGAACTCGCGCCGGATGCATCGATTGCCTTGCTGGAAGCCGACCGGATCGGGCGTTCTACCGCCGGGCGTAACTCCGGTTTCTTTGTCGACCTGCCGCATGACATCAGCAGCGAAAGCTATTCGCGCAGCGTGGAAGAGGACCAGGCTGATGTCCGCTTCCAGCGCCATGGCATCGATTATGTGCGCTCGCTGGTGCAGCAGCATGGCATCGCCTGCGACTGGCGTGATGACGGCAAGTTTCATGCCGCTGTCAGCCGCAAGGGCGAGGCAGCGCTCCAGCATTTTGCCGACGGGCTGGAGCGCATCGGCGAAGGTTTCGAATGGCTGGATGAGGCCGCCATTGGCCGGGTAACCGGCTCCGGCTTCTACCACCGTGCCATTTTTACCCCCGGTTGCAGCACCGTGCAGCCGGCAGCGCTGATGCGCGGGCTGGCCACCAGCATGCCGGCCAATGTGCAGGTGTTCGAGATGAGTCCGGTACGCGACATCAGCAGCCAGCCAGACGGTCATGTGCTGCGGCTGGATGGCGGGCAGATCCGTGCGCGGCGCATCATCCTGTGCACCAATGCCTACGCCGCCAGCTTTGGCTTGCAGCATAACGGCCTGCTGCCGGTATACACCTTTGCCTCGCTCACGCGGGTGATGACGCCACAGGAAGTGCAGCAACTGGGTGGTCAGTCTTCCTGGGCGCTGATTCCGGCCGACCCGATGGGCACAACCGTGCGCCGTCTGAGCACCGATCGCATCTGCGTGCGCAACCACTTTGTCTTCCGCCCCGGCGTCAGCGTCAGCGCGGCAGACCTGGCGCGCGCCAAACGGCTGCACCAGCGCTCCTTCGACCGGCGCTTTCCCATGCTGCCGGCGGTGGAGCTGCAATACACCTGGGGTGGGGCGCTGTGCTTGTCGGCCAATAACGGTGTGTTATTCGGCAAGCGTGAAAACAATATCTACCAGGCCATAGGCTGCAACGGGCTGGGGCTGAGTCGTGGCTCTACCTCCGGCAAGCTGATTGCCGAATTTGCCTTGGGCCAGGACAGCAGCCTGCTGCGCCAGGTGCAGGAAATACCGCTGCCGCGACCCTTGCCGCCGCGGCCGCTGATGGACATTGCCGTTTCCACCGCCATCTGGGCCAAGGAAAAGGCTGCCGGCCCCGAACTTTGACGCACATATAAAGGATAAAGAGAGATGAAGAGCTATCAGGAATGGCAACAATACGCTGCGGCACTGAGGCTGGATGGCCGTGCGTTTATCGATGGTGAGCGCAGCGGCGCGGAATCCGGCGAAACCTTCAGTACGCTGAATCCGGCCAGTGGCCAGCTGCTGGCCAGCGTGGCCTGCTGCGATGCCGCCGATGTGGACCGTGCAGTCAAGGCCGCTCGCGCGGCTTTTGATAGCGGTGTGTGGGCCAAGGCCGCACCGGCGCAGCGCAAGGCAGTGCTGCTGCGTCTGGCCCAGCTGATTGACGACCATGCCGAAGAACTGGCGCTGCTGGAGGCGCTGGAAGCCGGCAAGCCGATTGCCGAGTGCATGGGGCTGGATATTCCGGAATCCGCCGCCTGCATCCGCTGGCATGCCGAGGTGACCGACAAGCGTTACGACGCGCTGTCGCCATCCGGCTCCGGCGTGGTGTCGATGATTACCCGCGAAGCCATTGGCGTGGTGGGCGCGGTGCTGCCGTGGAACTTCCCGGCCCTGATGCTGGCATGGAAGATAGGCCCGGCGTTGTCGGTGGGCAATAGCGTTGTCGTCAAGCCGGCTGAGCAAACTTCGCTGTCCACCCTGCGCATTGCCGAACTGGCGCTGGAAGCGGGTGTGCCTGCCGGGGTGTTCAGCGTGGTCACCGGCTTTGGCAGCGGTGCCGGGCAGGCACTGGGCTGCCACCCGGATGTGGACCTGATTGCCTTCACCGGTTCCACCGAAACCGGCAAGCGCTTTTTGCGCTACTCTGCCGATACCAATCTCAAGCGCGTGGTGCTGGAATGCGGCGGCAAGAACCCGCAACTGGTGCTGCCGGATGTCAGCAATCTGGATGCGGTGGCGGAGAGCGCCGTTGCCGCCGCCTTCTGGAATATGGGTGAAAACTGCAGTGCCGGTTCGCGGCTGCTGGTGCCTGCCGGCATGAAGCAAGCACTGCTGGACAAGATCCAGTCAGTACTGGCCACCTGGAAAACCGGCAATCCGCTGGACCCGGAGGTGAAGCTGGGGGCGCTGATCGAGCAGAAGCATTACCAGAAGGTGCTGGACCATATCGCCGTGGCCAAGGCCGAAGGTGCGAATCTGGTGTGCGGCGGCAATGCCACCCTGAGTGAAAGCGGTGGCTGGTTTGTCGAACCCACCATTTTCGATGGCGTCAGCCCGGCCATGCGTATTGCCCGCGAAGAAGTGTTTGGCCCGGTGCTGTGCGTGATCGAATACCAGGATGTGGAAGAAGCCATCCACATTGCCAACGATACTTGCTACGGGCTGGCAGCATCGCTGTGGACAGATAATGTCAACAGCGCGCACAAGGTGGCGGCGCGCATCCGTGCCGGTACGGTCACCATCAACTGCTTTGGCGAGGGGGACCTGAGCACGCCGTTTGGCGGCTTCGGCCAAAGCGGATTTGGTGGCCGCGACAAATCCGTCTATGCTCACGACCAGTATTGTGAACTGAAAACAACCTGGCTCAAGCTGGATTGATTCCGCGCATCTGCAGACAGGGTCGGGCATCTGCCCGGCCTTGCCTGCTGTGTACCTGCGGCCTCCCGCTTGCCAGCAGCTGCCCCCGCTGGGGGCGGCTGCTGTTCATAGGGCCGGGCCGGGTATGAAAAGCAGGCAAAGGTTGCATCCATGCAGAAAAGGCAGTTGTTTACCGACCGTTTACTGGCGCAGATGCCCTCCTTGCGGGCCTTGCGTTGTTTTGTCACCGCCGCACGCTACGAAAGCTTTACTCAGGCTGCCGAAGTGCTATGCGTGACCCAGGCCGCCATCAGCAAACAGATCAAGGAACTGGAAGACTCGCTGGACGTGGCCCTGTTCCAGCGCACCGGTCGGCATATCGCGCTGACCGACGCCGGACGCATTCTCTACAATGCCTCCTACCTGTCCATCATGAATATCGCCGAGGCGGCCGAAGCCGTGCGGCGTACCGAAAAGCACGCGCTGACCCTCTGCGTATCCCATACCTTCTCGGCACTGTGGCTGTCGCCACGGCTGGCAGCCTTCCGCCGCCTGCATCCCGGCATCCGTCTGCATGTGACAGTGACCGACCAGTTCATGGAGCTGGACGACCTGATGGAACCGGATGTCATCATTACCAAAAACCCGCCGCGCGAACCGGAATACGAGGTGGAGCCGCTGTTCCACGATGTGGTGTACCCGGTATGCAGTCCTGCGTTTTTCGAGCAGCATTTTCACGGTAAAAAGATCAAGCCGCTGGACTTGCTGGCCCATCCTTCGCTGCACCTGTCGCCGCTGGGCCGTACCCAGGTATGCGAACACGTGGATTGGCGCGTGTGGCGCAACTGGTTCCAGAAGGGTGACGACTCGGACCGGGTCAGCGAAGACAATTATCTGGAAAGCAATGACTACCGTCTGCTGGTGGCGCAGGCCGAAGCCGGGGAGGGCACCTTGCTGGGCTGGCACCATCTGGTGCACCGCCAGGTGGCGCAGGGGCAGTTGCAGCGTCCAGTCAACGAATCCATTGTTTTCAATGACCGGCATCATTATCTGATTACCCACCGCAACGCCCATCATCGCCAGGAATACCAGCAGTTGCGCGAATGGCTGCTGGCCGAGGTGGAGGGGATGATGAACGGGCTGAGTGCGCCGCAAGCCTGATTTTCTGGATACCGTCTCCTGCACAGTTATGGATGCCTGCCATTTGACGTGCTGCTGAATGACAGTGGCTGTCAGATACTGACTGGTCCGCCATGTGCGGGCGATGCGGGACGGCCAGATTGAATGTCCTATAAGGTCGGATCAACACATGCGATGTGACTTTCGGCGCGGATATTCTTCAAGTTGACGCTTTGAATCCATTTTCTATCGCTTTTGCACTGTCGGATACCAGCGAGCCCTTGGTAAAACAGATCTTGTTGTGCCTCGGATTGGTAGGGGGAATTCCCCCTTCTTTTTTTCCTCAGACTTTCTGGATTCGACCGCGTGGTGGTCTCTTTGGTCTGCCATCCTTCCAGGTGGCAGTTTTTTTGTTTTGGTCCATCCATGCCCGGCATGTCCGGTCTGATGAAAGCGTCAGGCATTTACACCCCGTACAGTTCAAGCTCGATGCACTTCTGTGATGACAATACGGGGAAAGCAAATCAGCCCTCGTGCGATTGACTTCGGAATCCCTCCTGTCCGCCAGATACCTACAAAAAAGCCCTGATTATTCAGGGCTTTTTTGTTGTCCGTTGTGCTTGTATTGCATCAAAACCTGCATTGAGTTTTACGACTTTCTCCTGGCTTGTTACCAGGATTTGTGTGTCTTAGGGAAGCGTTTATGGAGCTCATTCTGTCGGGAGAATGATGCTGATCGGCCTGGTCCCGATTGGGAAGCCGGTTGCCCCATCAATGGCCACTGGCTGAATCTCGGTACCGTTCTCAGTATCCATAAAACGTATCATCTCGCCGCCGCCACGATGTTTGCGGCCCCAGGCTCCGATCATGAACAACACCGGCAAGAAGTCTATGCCTGCCGTAGTCAGGACATATTCGTCACGTGGCGGGTGTTCTGAATAACGCCTCTTCTCTAGCAAACCCTCCTCCGTCAGCTTGGCCAGCCTAGTCGTCAGCATGGTTGGCGCGATCCCCAGGCTTTTCCTGAATTGGTCAAAACGGGTCAATCCTGCATGCGCATCGCGCAGGATCAGCATGCTCCAGGCATCACCAACCAGAGCAAGGCTGCGGGCGATTGGGCAGGGGTTGCTGCAACTATTTTTCTTGTCCATATCAATTTAATAGTGACTATCGGGGAAAAGGGTGCTACTGTTACTTTCAAATTGATAGTAACACTTTGGTGACCAAGAATCCATCTGCCTACCAACCCTGAAGCAAAGGATGAAAGGTCTGCAAGCGCTAAACATACAGGAGTTTTCCCATGCTCATCCTCGCGACCCCGCTGACTTACCTTGTTTTCACGCTGATGACTGTTGGCATTGGTCATGACCTGTCTACGGCAAAGGATGCAACTGCTCAGCAAGTTCCCTCTGGTAGCCAAAGTAGAGATGAAGCTGCGACTGCAGACGTAGTTGCTCAATGAGTCGTCCCAAAATTGAATCCGATCAAGCAAGAACCATTGCTTCTTTGCCTTTACCGAAAACTGAGAGAAATTGATGAAAGCCCTTACCTTCAAACGCTACGGAAAGAAGCCTGATATCGGCTTGTCAGAGGTGGCGCGTCCTATTCTGAAACCCAATGAGCTACTTGTTGAGGTTCATGCCGCGGGCTTAAACCCGATAGACAATATGGTTCCAACGGGAATGTTCAAACCTGTACTGCATTTTCAGCTGCCAGCAACACTCGGCAGCGATCTTGCTGGCGTGGTGGTGGAAGTCGGCAGCCGCGTCACGCAGTTCAAACCCGGTGATGCTGTGTTTGCCAGCATTTTTGACCAGGGAACGGGCTCAATTGCCGAGTTTGCTGTTGTGCCGGAAGAGTCTGCCGCACACAAACCGGCCAATCTGGACTTTGTGCAAGCGGCATCCATTCCGATGGTGGGATTGACCTCGTGGCAAGCGCTGAAAGAACGCGCAGAGCTGAAAAAAGGACAGAAAGTCTTTATCCCGGCGGGTTCGGGTGGTATCGGAACATTTGCAATTCAATTGGCCAAGTATTTTGGTGCCACGGTCGGCACCACAACAAGTACGAGCAATGTGCCACTGGTCAGCCAACTGGGTGCCGACGAGGTGGTTGACTACAGAAAGAGTGAATTCGAAAACGTGCTGCACGGCTATGACGCGGTTCTGGGAACCATCAGGGGGGATGCAATCGAGAAGTCGCTACGCATTCTCAAACCCGGCGGCAAGATCGTTTCACTCATTGGCCCGCTGGATGCCGCGTTTGCGCGCGCCAAACGCTTGAATTTCGTACTTGAATTTGTTTTTGGCCTGATGAGCCGCAGGATCACCCGGCTGGCAAAAAAACAAGGGGTCAGCTACGCCTTTCACTTTGTACGGCCTGATGGTGCTCAGCTCTCTGAAATCGGCAATCTCTTGCGGGCCGAGCGTATCCAGCCGGTTATTGACAAGGTATTTCCATTTGCACAAGCAAAGGAAGCCCTTGAGTACCTTGCTCAGGGGCGGGCCAAAGGCAAGGTTGTGGTACGGATCAGATAGCGCCTGATCCTTGCCATTCCGGCATTTCCAATCACAGTCCGCCCGACAGGCGTGACGCGTTTCGCTATTACAAGCAAGCAGGTTCCCTCAAATGAAAAATGAAAATGCTGTTGTTTTGATTACCGGTGCTTCCAGTGGCATTGGCGCTACCTATGCTGATCGGTTTGCCCAACGCGGCCACGATCTGGTTCTTGTTGCACGAGACAGAACACGACTGGATGCCCTGACAACACGCTTGCGGAATGAATTCAATATTGCTGTTGAAGTTTTGCCGGCGGACCTCACCCAGCCCAGCGACCTGCAAGTGGTGGAAGACCGCCTGCGCAATGACGCAAGGATTGGCATCCTGATCAACAACGCAGGCCTTGCCCAGGCAGGCAGCTTTGTGCAGCAGACTCCGGACAGTATCGATCAGCTGCTCACGCTGAATACGCAGGCGCTCACGCGGCTTGCGGCTGCGGTCGCCCCGCGCTTTGTCCAGTCTGGCAGCGGTGCCATTGTCAACATTGGTTCAGTGGTCGCGTTCGCGCCGGAGTTCGGCATGTCGGTCTATGGTGCGACCAAGGCCTTCGTCTTGTTCCTGTCGCAGGGGCTGAACCAGGAGCTGTCCTCCCGTGGCGTCTATGTACAAGCCGTGCTGCCGGCCGCAACCCGTACAGACTTGTGGCAGCGCGCCGGCATCGACATCAATACCCTGCCTGAAGTGATGGAGGTTGGCGAGCTGGTGGATGCGGCGCTGCTTGGCTTTGATCGCCGTGAACTGATCACCATTCCGCCGCTGCATGTGGCCGAACGCTGGGATACGCTGGATGCTGCACGCCAAGGGCTGATGTCGGATATTCGGCAAGCACAAGCTGCCGAGCGCTATCGCGTCTGATGCACATGTATTCCGGAGAACAGTAATATCGGAAACTCACCTGGCCACCCCGACTCGATTTGTTGATGAGGGAGGCGCAAAAATGGCCTACCGATGCAGGGCTAATTCCAAGGCGGGCCAGCCTCCCTTGTTGTTCCTTCAGCACCTCTGAGGAGGGGGATCACTGGGATCCGCTTAATGGAGCAGGTGTCGCAGTGCGTGTTCAAGGAGGTGATATAGGTCTGAAATATGATGGATTTATCAAGGGCAATTTTTCGCCTGATGAAGTCATTTGGCATGGTCTGGTCAGGCGACCGGTTGGCTCAGCGCTCCTGATGCGCCCGGCTTGGGCGTGGTCTGACTTTGCCCATGTTTCAGATTCAGTATTCTTGATAAGAAAATCAGGTTTTCTTGCTTAGTCATCAGCCTTGCCTCTGCTAGTTTGATTGCTGTTTCCGGCGGTCGCTTTGTCCGCCTGGTACCAAACGGCAAAGGATCTGTCATGAGCATTCAATCCCTCAATGTACGCAACCAGTTCAAGGGCGTGATCAAGGAAATCCTGGAAGGGCCGGTCCTGTCCGAAGTGGATGTGGAAACCGCCTCCGGCATTGTCACCTCGGTGATTACCACCCGCTCGGTGCGCGAGCTGCAACTGAAAGTGGGCTCGCCGGTGATTGCCTTCGTCAAATCCACCGAAGTGTCCATTGCCACGCTGGCGTAAGGAGCAGACATGAGCGCCATTCTGCCCGAAGCCGCCTTGCAACAGCTGTTTGTGGCTGCCCGTTCCAATCACCGTTTCCAGGACAAGCCGGTTGCCGAATCCACCATTCGCCAGCTGTATGAGCTGTTGAAATGGGGGCCGACCGCCTTCAATGGCCAGCCAGGCCGTTATCTGTTCATCCACAGCGACGAGGCCCGGCAAAAACTGCTGCCCGCGCTGTCTTCCGGCAATCGGGACAAGACCGCCGCGGCACCGCTCACCGTAGTGCTGGCTTACGACCCAGGTTTTCACCAGCACTTGCCGCAGCAGTTTCCTGCCTATGACGCCAAGGGCTTTTACGATGGCCTGCCGCAACTGGTGGAACCGCATGCGCGGCTCAATGCCAGCCTGCAGGCGGCGTATCTGATTCTGGCTGCCCGAGCACTGGGGCTGGATGCCGGGCCGATGGCCGGGTTTGATGCCGCTGCCGTGGATGCCGCCTTCTTCCCGGACGGCCAGTGGCGCAGCCTGTTGGTGGTAAACCTGGGTTATGGGGTGACGGAAGGTTTGCCGCCGCGCGGGCCGCGGCTGGAATTCGAGCAGGCTGCTGCCATCGTCTGACCGGATTACTCATGTGAAACTGTTGGCCGCTCATGTGTCTGCATGGGCGGCTTTTGTCGTCATTTGCCGGTATTTATCTGAATTTAAGATATAAAACGGCGATTTTCTTGGTTTGTTGATTCATGCCGGATGGTTAGTCTGTCCCCTGAATGTGCTGCCCACCCACTTGCGGCAGCCACCATCAGGGAGTCTGCAATGCAGTCATCAACAATCAAATCCTCACGCTGGGGCGGTGTGCTGGCCACGCTGCTGCTGGCTGTCAGTACGCTGGCCGTGGCCGGTCCCAATGGCATCAAGGTGGGGGTGTCATCCACGCCGCAAATCGAATCGCTGCAAATCGCTGTGAAGGAAGCCAAGGCCCAGGGCCTGAATGTGGAGCTGGTGGAGTTTTCCGACTGGAATACGCCCAATGCCGCGTTGGCCAATGGCGATATCGACGTCAATTATTTCCAGCACATTCCGTTTCTGGAGAATGCCAAGAAGCAGGGCGGTTACGACTTCGTGCCGATTGCCCCCGGCACCATCATGAAAATCGGCCTGTATTCGCACAAATGGAAGTCCTTTGCCCAGATACCAGCGGGCGGCAAGGTGGCCATTGCCGGCGACCCGGTGAATGGCGGCCGTGGCTTGCTGCTGCTGGAAAAAGCCGGGCTGATCAAGCTCAAGCCTGGCCTGGGTTACAAGGCCACCATCCAGGACATCGTGGCCAATCCGCGCAAGCTGCAGATCGTGCAGCTGGAAGCCTCGCAACTGGCGCGCTCGCTGGATGATGTGGATCTGGCCCAAGGCTATCCGTCCTTCCTCAAGCTGGCGGGCGACAACCCGGACAATGCCTTGCTGTTTGACGGGCTGGAAAACAGGATTTACGCCCTGCAATGGGTGGTGCGCAAACAGGATGTGAACAATGCGCAAATCCGCCGCTTCATTACCATCTATCAGCAATCAAAGCAGGTGCGTGCCTCGCTGGACAAGGTGTTCGGCAAGTTGTACGCCCCGGCCTGGCTGTGAGGGAGAGGCGCATGAATGCTTTGGCAGAGGCAATCCGGCCACAGGTAGAACAAGGCCCGGCCTTGTGGCAGCGCGAGGCTGAACCCGCCGGGGAGGCGCTGGTGAGTTTCCGGCAGGTGGGGCGTCAGTTCCAGGCTGGCGGGCGCAGCGTACAGGCCTTGCAGGATGTGAGCTTTGACATCCAGCGTGGCGAAATCTTCGGCATCATCGGGCGCAGTGGCGCGGGCAAGTCCACCTTGCTGCGTACCATCAACCGGCTGGAGTCACCTGGCAGTGGGCAGGTGCTGGTGGCGGGCAAGGATTTGTACGGCCTGAACGAAGCCCAGCTGGCGCAGGCGCGGCGCGGCATCGGCATGATTTTCCAGCATTTCAACCTGCTGTCCTCACGCACGGTGGCACAGAACATCGGCCTGCCCTTGAAGATAGCCGGGCTGCCGCAGGCCGAGATTGACGCTCGCGTCGACAGCCTGTTGCAACTGGTGGGGCTGGAGGGCGAGCGTGATGTCTATCCGGCCCGCTTGTCCGGCGGCCAGAAGCAGCGGGTGGGCATTGCCCGCGCGCTGGTGCATCAGCCGGAACTGCTGCTGTGCGACGAAGCCACCTCGGCACTGGACCCGGAAACCACCCAGTCCATTCTGGCGCTGCTGCGCGATATCAACCGTCAACTCAAGGTCACCGTGGTGCTGATTACCCACGAAATGGCTGTTATCCGCGAAGTGTGCGACCGCGTGACCGTGCTGGAGGCGGGCAAGGTGGTGGAGCTGGGGCCGGTATGGCAGGTGTTTGGTGCACCGCAGGCCGATGCCACCCGCGCATTGCTGGCCTCGCTGAATCATGAACTGCCTGCTGATGTGGCCGGGCGCATTGTGGCGGAACCGGCCAGTGCGCAGTCGGAACTGCTGCTGGATGTGCGGCTGGATGGCGTCAGCGGGCAGGACCCGGCGCTGGGCCCGCTGGTGGCGGCACTGGGACCGGCCACCCGCCTGCTGCATGGCGGCGTGGAACGCATACAGGGCCGGGCGCAGGGCAGGCTGGTGCTGGCCTGCGCACCACAGTCGCGTAACCGGCTGGGTGATCTGGCCCGTCAGCGGGCCATTCCGGCTGGCAATATCCGCATCCTGGGGTACGTCGACCATGCCTGATTCTTTTGATCTGTATCTGACTGCCGCCTGGCAGACCCTGCAAATGGTCAGCGTGTCGGCGCTGGTATCCGCCATCTTCGGCCTGGCGCTGGCCTTGCTGCTGGTGACTACCGGTCCGGGCGACCTGTACGCCCGCCCCTGGCTCAACCGGGGCGTGGGCAGTGTGGTGAATGTGTTCCGCTCGGTGCCTTTCATCATTCTGCTGGTGGTATTGCTGCCCTTCACCCGGCTGGTGGTGGGCACCACCATCGGCGTGTGGGCGGCGGTGGTGCCGCTGTCGGTGGCCGGTATTCCGTTTTTTGCCCGTATTGCCGAAGTCAGCCTGCGCGAAGTGGACCGCGGGCTGATTGAAGCGGTGCAGGCCATGGGCGGGCGCAAGCGCGATGTGCTGTGGCATGTGCTGCTGCCCGAAGCGCTGCCGGGCATCGTCTCCGGCCTCACCATCACCCTGGTGGCCATGATCGGCTCCTCGGCCATGGCCGGTGCCGTGGGGGCCGGTGGCCTGGGCGATGTCGCCATCCGTTACGGCTATCAGCGCTTTGATACCCAGGTGATGGTGTCGGTGCTCATCGGCCTGGTGGTGCTGGTCAGCGTGGTGCAAACCGCCGGTGATGTGCTGGCGCGTCGTCTCAATCATCGTCAATAAGCCGGAAACCATTCATGACTCAACAAGCAATCCTGCAAGAAGCTGCGCTGATCCGCAGCGATGCCGAAGCCCTGGACGTGGCACGCCAGCTGGCGGCCGAGTTTGCCGTGGAAGCCGGTGTGCGCGACCGTGAGCGCCGCCTGCCCTGGGCCGAGCTGGCGCGTTATTCCGCCAGTGGCCTGGGCGGCATTACCGTACCGCGCGAATTTGGCGGTGCCGGCGTCAGCCTGCTGACGCTGTCGCGGGTGTTCCGCATTCTGTGCGCGGCCGACCCCTCGCTGGGGCAGATTCCGCAAAACCACTTTGCCGTGCTGGAGCTGTTCCCCCTGCTGGCCACGCCGGCCCAGCTGCGCTTCATCTACAGCGAAGTGCTGTCCGGGCGTCGTCTGGGCAATGCCGGGCCGGAAAAGGGCAAACAGCCCATGCAGCAGCTCAGTACCCGTTTGAGCCGTGAGGCGGACGGGCTTTACCTGAGCGGCCAGCGCTTTTATTCCACCGGGGCCTTGTTTGCCGACTGGATTCCCACCCGCGCCCGCGATGAATCCGGCCTGACGGTACAGGTGCTGGTGCCACGGCATGCGCCGGGCGTGGAAGTGGTGGATGACTGGTCCTCGTTCGGCCAGCGCACCACGGCCAGCGGCACCGTGCGTTTTGACAAGGTGAAGGTGGAAGAGGCGCAGCTGTTGCCAGTATGGCAGCTGGCGGACCGGCCCAATCTCACCGGGCCCATTTCGCAGCTGATCCAGGCGTCCATCGACGCGGGCATTGCCGAGGCTGCCTTGCGTGACGCCATCCTGTTCGTGCGCGAGCATGCCCGGCCCTGGCTGGATTCCGGCGTCAGCCGCGCCAGCGACGACCCGTATGTGATTCAGGCGGTGGCGCGCTTGCAGATCGACCTGCATGCCGCTCTGGAAGTGCTGGACGATGCCGCACGCACGCTGGACCGCCTGCGCACGGGCGAGGTGACGGATGCCATCAGCGCCGAAGCCTCCATCGCGGTGGCTGAAGCCAAGGTGCTGACCACCGAAATTGCCCTGCAAGCCAGTGAAAAGCTGTTCGAGCTGGCCGGTTCGGCCGCCACCCGTGCGCGCCACCAGCTGGATCGGCACTGGCGCAATGCCCGCGTGCACACCCTGCACGACCCGGTGCGCTGGAAGTACCACGCCATTGGCAATTACAGCCTGAACGGCGTGTTTCCGGCACGTCATCAATGGAATTGAAAGGAGAGCAGCATGAGTGAACTGGCTGCATTGCGCCCGGTGCAGGGCCAGCAGGCCAAGCCGCAGGCGGCCCACCGTATCGACAGCGATGAAGAAGCGCTGCAACTGGCCCGCCACTGGGCTGGCGAATTTGCCCGCGACGCCGCCCGGCGCGACAGCGAGCGCATCCTGCCCTGGGCCGAGCTGGAAGGCTACAGCCAGAGCGGGCTGTGGGGCATTACCGTGCCGCGCAAATATGGTGGTGCCGGCGTGTCCGCCGTCACGCTGGCCGAGGTGATTGCCACCATCAGCGCGGCGGATGGCTCGCTGGCGCAGATTCCGCAAAACCATTTCTACGCGCTGGAAGTGCTGCGCGTGGGTGGCAGCGCAGAACAAAAGCGCTTTTTCTACGGCCTGGCGCTCGCAGGCGTGCGTTTTGGCAATGCGCTGGCCGAAATCGGCCACAAGGACTACCAGCGCCGCACCCGGCTGACGCCGGAGGGCAAGGGCTATCGCGTCAGCGGTCAGAAATTTTATTGCACCGGCGCGCTGTATGCGCAGTGGATTCCCACGCTGGTGGTGGATGACAACCAGGACAGCTATCTGGCTTTCATCCCGCGCGACAGTGCCGGGGTGGAGATTACCGACGACTGGGACGGTTTCGGCCAGCGCGTCACCGGCAGTGGCTCGGTCAGCTTCAGCCAGGTATGGGTGGAGCCGGAGTGGATTGTCCCGTTCAAGGCCTCGTTTGACCGGCCCACCCCCATCGGCCCGTTTGCCCAGATCCTGCATTGCGCCATCGACCTGGGCCAGGCGCGTGGTGCCTACCAGGAAGCCCTGCACTATGTGCGCGAGCATGCCCGTCCCTGGATAGATTCCGGCGTGGACAAGGCCAGCCGCGACCCGCTCTTGCTGGAGCGGGTGGGCAATCTGCGGGTGCGCTTGCGGGCGGCCGATGCCTTGCTGCGCCGCGCCGGGCGGGTGCTGGATGCCTTGCAGGCACAGGCTTTCCCCGATGCGCGCAGCGTAGCCGAAGCCTCGGTGGCGGTGGCGGAGGCCAAGGTGCTGACCACCGAAGTGTCCTTGCAGGCCGGCAGCCAGCTGTTCGAACTGGCCGGCACCAGCGCCACGCTGGAAGCGCGCAATCTGGACCGCTACTGGCGCAATGCCCGCGTGCACACCCTGCACGACCCGCTGCGCTGGAAATTCCACGCCATCGGCAATTACGTGCTGAACGATGTGCTGCCGCCGCGGCACGGAGCGCTGTGACATGGCGAAAAAACAGATTCTGCTCAACGCCTTCAACATGAACTGCGTCGGCCACATCAACCACGGCCTGTGGACCCACTCGCGTGACAACTCGGTGGACTACAACACGCTGTCTTACTGGACCGAGCTGGCCAAGACGCTGGAGCGCGGCCTGTTCGACGGCCTGTTCATCGCCGACATCATCGGTGTTTACGATGTGTACCAGCAGTCGATAGACCTGACCGCGCGCGAAGCCATCCAGTTGCCGGTCAATGACCCCTTGCTGCTGGTGCCTGCCATGGCGGCGGTGACCCAGCATCTGGGTTTTGGCGTCACCTCCAATCTCAGCTACGAACCGCCGTATCTGTTTGCCCGGCGCATGTCCACGCTGGACCACCTCACCGGTGGCCGCGCGGGCTGGAATATCGTCACCGGCTATCTGGACAGCGGCGCGCGCGCCATGGGCCTGCTCACCCAGGACGAACACGACCAGCGCTACGACCGTGCCGATGATTATCTGGAACTGCTGTACAAGCTGTGGGAAGGCAGCTGGGAAGACGAGGCAGTGCGGCGCGACAAGGCGGCGCGGGTGTTTGCCGATGCCAGCCGCATCCACCGCATCAGCCATCAGGGGCCGTTCTACCAGCTGGATGGCTATCACCTGTGCGAGCCATCGCGCCAGCGCACGCCGGTGCTGTTTCAGGCCGGCAGCTCGGACCGTGGCCAGCTGTTTGCCGCCCGCCACGCCGAGGGCATCTTCATTGCCGCGCAGGACAAGGACAAGACGCGCCAGCTGGTGCAGGACATCCGTCGTCAGGCGGTGGCCGCCGGTCGCCGTGCCGAGGATGTGAAAATCTTCATCGGCATCGCCGCCGTGGTGGGACAAACCCAGGCCGAGGCGCAGGAAAAGTTTGACGACTACTGGCAGTACGCCAGCGCGGAAGCGGGCCTTGCACACTTTGCCAGCAGCATCGGGGTGGATTTCAGCCGTTATGGCCTGGATGACCCGATTGAATACGGTGGCAGCAATGCCATCCAGTCGGCAGCCAAAACCGCCGCTGCCAACCAGCTGACCCGGCGCAAGCTGCTGGAGCGCTTCCGGCTGGGCAGTCGTTACCCGACGCTGGTGGGCGATGCCGCCAGTGTGGCAGACGAGCTGGAAAGCTGGGTCAACGAGGTGGGCGTGGATGGTTTCAACCTGTCCCGCACCGTGACGCCGGAAAGCTACGAAGACTTTATCGACCTGGTGATTCCGGAACTGCAAAACCGCGGCAGTTACAAGACGGCCTATGCCGAAGGCAGCCTGCGCCACAAGCTGTTTGCCGAGGGCGACCGCCTGCCGGCGCGCCATACGGCGGCGGGCTACCGGCCACGCTGACGCGACAGGAAACCAAAACAACATCACACACACAAGGGAAAATCATGAAACTTCACCAGAAGAAACTGGGTGCGCTGGCGCTGGTCGGCCTGCTGCTGGCGCAAGGCGCACTGGCGGCGGCATTGAAGATAGGTGTTACACCGGGGGCCTATGCCGACTCGGTGCAGGTGGCGGCGCAGGAGGCGAAAAAGCAGGGGCTGGACGTGGATGTGGTGGAGTTTTCCGACTGGACCACGCCCAATGTGGCCCTGGCCAGCAAGGATCTGGACGCCAATTACTTCCAGCATCAGGCTTTTCTGGACAATGTCATCAAGACCCAGGGCTATCATTTCAAGCCGGTAGGCTTGGGCATCCTGGCCAATATCGGCCTGTACTCCAGCCGCATCAAACAGTTTTCCGAACTGAAAACCGGTGCCAAGGTGGCCATTGCCAGCGACCCCATCAATCAGGGCCGGGGCTTGCTGTTGCTGCAAAAGGCCGGGCTGGTGAAGCTGCGTGACGGCGTGGGTGTACGCGGCAAACTGAGTGATATTGTCAGCAATCCGCGCAAGCTGGAATTTGTGGAAGTGGAAGGCCCGCAGCTGGTGCGGGTGGTGAATGATGTGGATCTGGCGCAGGGTTATCCGCATTTCATCGTGGCCGCCCATGCGTTTGACCCCGGCAGCGCGCTGATCTTCTCCGGCAAGGATGACGAGCAATACGCGCTGCGTTTTGTCGCCCGCGAAGACAATGCCCGTGACCCGCGGCTGTTGAAGTTCGTGCAGATCTACCAGAACTCCCCGGCGGTGAAGGCGCAGATTCGCAAGTCTTATGCCAATAACGACAAGCTCTACAGCCTGGCCTGGCAAAAATAGGCGCTTATCCTGACCAAAGCAAAACAGGCATTGCTGCGGCAATGCCTTTTTTACGTCGCCACCCCTGGCCTGGCCGGGATGTGTCCGACACAATGCCTGTCATTTGCCGGGTATATTTACAGACATAGTCAATTTGCAGACAGGAAATGGCTGGGATAAACCCTGCTCGCCCGGCTTTAGCATCAGGTTTTTCCAATCAGGCGGGAGCAGGGCGATGCAGGACAAAACATTGCAGGGACAAACCGTGGTGGTGGTGGGTGGCAGTTCCGGGCTGGGGCTGGCTGCCGCACAGGCTGCTGTGCAAGCCGGGGCACAGGTGGTGATAGGCGGACGTCAGCCCGAGCGCTTGCAGCAGGCGCTGGCACTGCTGGGAAAATCTGCCACCGGCTGGCCGGTGGATGTACTGGATGCGGCATCCATTGAACAGTTCTTTGCCCGCTTGCCGCAGCTGGACCACCTGTTGGTGACAGCTGCCGTGCTGAGTCCGGGGCGGTTGGCGGAGTCCGCTATGGCTGATTTGCAGCGCAATCTGGACAGCCGCTTCTGGGGCAGTGTGCATTGCTTGCGTGCGGCCTTGCCGCGCATGGCAGAGCTGGGGTCCATCACCCTGACTTCCGGCATGGTGGTGCAGCGTCCGCAGCCGGGCAAGGCGATGGCGGCGGTGGCCGCCGCCGCGGTGGAAACCCTGGCGCACAGTCTGGTACGCGAACTGGCCCCGCGCCGCATCAATGTCATCAGCCCGGGCCCCATGGAAACCCCCTTGCTTGCCGCCGCGCTGGGAGATGATGCAGCACGGCTGCAGGCACTGGCGGCCGGCTTGCCGCTGGGGCGGCTGGGGCAGGCAGCCGAATTTGCCGAAGCGGCGCTGTTCCTGATGCACAACCGCAGCATGAACGGTGAAGTGCTGCACCTGCATGGTGGTGCAGCCTGGACCTGAGTGTTGCCCGGCCTTGGCGTGGCGTGTAAGAACATGGCACCCCTGATGCAAGGCGAGCCAGTGCCGTAGGTATTTTGTCAGTAACGCTCAGCGCAGCGCGCTGATTTCCCCCAGGCGGATCAGCCGCGCGCGGATGATGTTGCGGCTGATGCCCAGCAAGCGGGCGGCCTGCACCTGGTTGCGGTGGCAATAGTTATAGGCGGCGCGGATGATGGTGCTTTCGATGTCTTCGTACAGATTGCTGCCATTGGTTTCAAACAGGGCCTGCAAGGCCTGCTGCAATTGCTGGTGGCCCTGGTCTGCGTCGTGGCTGTTGTGGGCCGGGTTTGACGGTGTGCTGTGGCGCTCGTTGCGGCGGTTCAGTTGCAAAGATGACAGCTGCAAGTCTTCGCCGCGTACCACATTGTGCTTGCAGATCAGCAAGGCATGGTGGATGACGTTTTCCAGTTCGCGGATATTGCCCGGCCACGGGTGTTGCAGCAGTTTGCGCTCGGCATCGGCATGCAGGGCGACATCGCCATAGCCCAGGCGCTGGCGGTATTCGTCGACAAAATGGCGGGCCAGCGGCAGGATGTCACCGGGGCGGTCGCGCAGGGCAGGCAGGGCCAGATGGGCCACCCGCAGGCGATAGAACAGGTCCTCGCGGAAATGGCCGGCGGCCACGGCTTCTTCCAGCCGCACATTGGTGGCGGCAATCACCCGCACATTGATGGGAATGGGTTTGCGCGAGCCCAGCCGCACCACCTCGCGTTCCTGCAGGATGCGCAGCAGCTTCACCTGGATGTTCAGCGGCAAGTCGCCGATTTCATCCAGAAACACCGTGCCGCCATTGGCCGCTTCGAACCAGCCGGGCTTGGCGGCAAAGGCACCGGTGAACGCACCTTTTTCATGGCCGAACAGTTCGCTTTCCACCAGCGATTCGGAAAACGCGCCGCAATTGACGGCCACAAAGGGCTGGTTGGCCCGTTGGCTCAGCGCGTGCACATGACGGGCAATCAGTTCCTTGCCGGTGCCGGTTTCGCCGATGATCAGCACATTGGCGTCGCTGGGGGCAATCAGCTGTATCCGGGCCAGCAGGGCGGTGGACTGCGGGTCCTCGAACACCTGTGCCGTGGCGCGGATGGAGGTGGTGAGGCTTTGCCGGTTAGGCAGGGTGATCAGGGGCATGGCCGGGCCTTGGGCTGGCTCGGCCCTGCGGGCCGACGCGGGTTTCAGGAATAAAACGTCGGTGTCGGATAGTTGCGAATCAAAGCCCATTCCCCTAACTCCTTTAATTTGTAATCAACCGGATCGTGCAAGGTGTGGGTGCGCAGATTGCGCCAGTGCCGGTCCAGACGCAGTCCGGCATGGGTGGCGCGCGCGCCGGTGACCTCGAACATTTGACAGGCCAGGTTCAGGCCCATCCGGGTGGCGGCCACCTTGGCCGCGGCAATGTGCATGGCCACTTCGCCACGCTCGTCTTGTGTCAGTGGCTCACCCCGTGCCAGCGCCGCCACCATGCTGTTGCCGGCACGGTCGGTGAGGGCGCGCACGCTCTCCAGCCCCACCCAGAACTCGCCGTAATGGCCAAGGATGTATGGGTCTTCGTGGGTGTGGTCCACCTGTGCCGCACGCCAGGGGCGCGCCTCGTGCAAGGTGTAGTGCCGGGCCTCCTCGAACGCGCCTTCGGCAATACCCAGGTAGATATTGGTGAGAATCAGCTGCGCCAGCAGTGGCCGCAGGCAGGAGCGTGGCGTGGTAAGCGGGCCGGGATTGGCCAGCACTTCATTGTTTTCGATACGCACTTTTTCAAAATTCACGCTGCCGCTGTCGGTCTGGCGCTGGCCGATATTGTTCCAGTCCTGCTGCACGCTGATGCCGCTGCGGCCGGTGGGAATGGCGGCCACCACCAATTGCCCGCTGTGCTGCTGTCGGGCGGAAACCACCAGCATTTGCGAATCCAGCGCGCCGGAGCAGAAGCTTTTTTGCCCGGAAAACTCGTGCCAGCCGTCAAAGCGCTTGCATACCGTGCGCTCGTCCAGCGGGTTGAGGGCATTGCCCCAGAACCAGTTTTGCCGGGTGGTGATTTCATGCCAGGGTTGCCATTGTTCCGGCTGGCCGAACAGCTCCACCGTGGCCAGCATCAGGTGGTGAAAGGCAAACACATGCGCCACCGAACTGTCGGCCTTGGCAAATTCGCGCACCACCAGCAGGGTTTGTTGCCAGTTGGCACCCAGGCCGCCCAGCTCGCTGGCAATGGACAGGCCCAGCAGCCCGCTGGCGCGGATGGCGTCGCGTTCTGCTTTGGGCGTGCCGCCGGCGTGGTCGCGCTCTGCTGCGGTAGCCGCAAACTGGGCAGCCAGTTGCTGCGCCAGCAGCAGGGCCGAGGCGGGTGTGCTGGCGCTGGGCGAGGGGGCCAGCAGGTGGTGAGGCAGGTTCAAGCGGTCATCCTTTTATATGTCGTGCTATGCGGTACATTGACCACAGTTTTAACCGCGTCAATCAGCTGCTGTAAACCAAGGATTTATCAGGAATATATGCATAAATCGAATTAGCCGGGGATGGCAGCCGATATCCGTTTTTTGAATGGTGCTGCTGCTGCAGCAGGCTGTTTATTGGCTGCTGGAGAAGCAGCAGTGCTGATGAATGCATTGCTGCTGTAGCAGCAATATTCGGTGTGAATCAGCATGAACAGGGCGTATTTGGCTGGCATGCAATCTGCTAATGAATTCTGGCAAAACCGCACCCGGTTTAATTTCAGCCGCAGGTAATCTCATGCATATTCATTTATTCAGCAACAAAAATGTTTCATCTGGCCGGCAGCACTGCCAGGGCGGGAGGCAGCATGGCTAGTTCATCCATTGCGCCCGACAGCCCGCTGGCCATTGCCCGCGAACTGGCCAGCCGTTTTGCCCGCACCGCCGTGGCGCGTGACCAGCAAGGTGGCACGCCCAAGGCCGAACGTGATGCGCTGCGCGACAGCGGGCTGCTTGGCCTGATCATTCCGCGCGAATTTGGCGGTCTGGGCGAGAGCTGGAGCACCACCTTGCACATCGTGCGCGAACTGGCGCGGGTGGATAGCTCGGTTGCCCATGTGTTTGCCTTCCAGCACTTGTTGCTGGCCACCGCCCAGCTGTTCGGTCGGCCCGACCAATGGCAGCCCTGGTTCGAGCAGACCGTGCGCGAGCGCTGGTTCTGGGGTAATGCGCTCAATCCGCTGGATACCCGCACGCTGGCCACGCCGGATGGCGACGGTTACCGCTTTCATGGTGACAAGAGCTTCTGCTCCGGCGCCACCGATTCGGACATGCTGCTGGCCTCGGCCTTGCGCGCCGGGCAGGGTAGTTTGCTGATTGCCGTGATTCCCACCCGCCGGGCTGGCGTCCACATTCATCAGGACTGGGACAATATCGGCCAGCGCCAGACCGATAGCGGCTCCGCCCGTTTCGAGCAGGTGTGGGTGGGGGCGGACGAGCTGCTGCTGCAACCCGGCCCGCTATCCACACCACGCGCCTGCCTGCGTCCGCTGATTGCCCAGCTCATCCTCACCAATATCTATCTGGGCATTGCCGAAGGTGCGGTGGCCGAAGCCCGGCGCTATACGCTGGAACAGCGCCGCCTGTGGCCCGCCTCGCTGGCGGAATCGGCCAACAAGGACCCTTACACCCTGCTGCATTACGGTGAATTCCAGGCTGCACTGGAAGGTGCGCGTTTGCTGGCCGACCATGCGGGTCAGCAACTGGATGCCGCCTGGCAGCAGGGCGATGCGCTGGATGAGGCAGGCCGCGGCCAGCTGGCCTTGCAGATTGCCGCTGCCAAGGTACATGCCAGCCGCAGCGGGCTGGACCTCACCAGCCGCATTTTCGACGTGACCGGTGCACGTGCCACCAGCGCCGCCCTGCGGCTGGACCGCTTCTGGCGCAATTTGCGCGTGCACAGCCTGCACGATCCGCTGGATTACAAGCTGCAAGAGCTGGGTGACTGGACACTGAATGGCCAGTACCCGACCCCCTCGTTTTATTCCTGAGACCCAAGATGACCCAGAACCTGCCAGCAGTTGAAGACGATTTTGACAGTGTGGAACAAGCCATTGCCGCCATTGCCGCCGGTGGCTTTGCCGTGGTGGTGGACGATACCGACCGTGAAAACGAAGGCGACCTGATCATCGCCGCCGAAAAAATCACCGCGCAGCAGATGGCCTTTCTGGTGCGCTACAGCAGCGGCGTGGTGTGCGTGGCACTGACCGGCGAGCGGCTGGACCAACTGCAACTGCCGCTGATGGTGAGCAGCAATAATGAATCGCAGCGCACCGCCTTCACCGTGACCGTGGACTACCTGCACGGCACCACTACCGGCATCAGCGCCGCCGACCGCGCCGCCACGCTGCGGGCGCTGGCGGACAGCCGCATTCCGGCCAGCGACTTTGCCCGGCCGGGGCATATCTTCCCCTTGCGCTATGCGCCGGGCGGGGTGCTGGCGCGCCCCGGACACACCGAGGCGGCACTGGACCTGTCCCGCCTGGCCGGGCTGGCTCCGGCCGGGGTGCTGTGCGAAATCGTCAACGACGATGGCAGCATGGCGCGCCGCCCGGAGCTGCTGCGTTTTGCCCGCCAGCACGGGCTGCCCATCATCACCATTGCCGGCCTGATTGCCTATCGCGAACGAACCGAAATGGCGGCGCTGGCCTCCGCTGCTGCTGTGGGAGTGCCTGTCTGAGTTGGTCTGCCGTACTGCCTCCTGCACCCGCCACGGCGGGTGTCAGGCTGCTGGTGCAGAAAGCGAGAGGGGTTTGTCAATAATCTGCACCGCGTGACAGTCATGCAAAAAGCCCGCAAGCGCGGGCCTTGTCATTTTCCGCTTCGTAAAACCATCAGGCCTTGCCGCGGCCAATCTGCCAGACATAAGGCGGTTCGGTGCCGTTGATGGCCCAGTCACCGGCAATGCGCGCCTTGTAGATCAGCGGATTGTGCGATGCCACGGTGCGGGCATTGCGCCAGTGGCGGTCCAGCAGCAGTTCGGCGCGGGCCGACGATGCGCCCAGTGCATTGAACAGCTGGGTGGCGGCACGCAATACCAGTTCGGATACCACGATCTGCGCCTTGCCCGATTCCAGCTCGGCGTCGATATTGGCCTCGCGTTCGCGCGCGGCGTCGTTGCCAAAACGGGCTTCATAAGCGCGTTGGGCCGGGTGGGCGGCGCGAATGGCGGTGGCTTCGGCGGCATAGGCCAGCGCGGAGATTTCACCCACCACCTGCTGGATCTGTGCATCCTGACTCACGCTATTGGCATTGCCGGTGCTGAACACGCGTTTGCGATCGCGCACTTGCTGGGCCACATCGCGCTCCACTGCCTTGCCGATGCCGGCCAGCACCGCCAGCAATACCAGCTGGTAGAAGGCGGTCTGGTATTTGAAGCGGCTGGCAAAGTCGATCAGGTTTTCCGGTGCCACCGTCACGTTGGCAAACACGGTGCTGCCACTGCCGGTGGTGCGCTGGCCAAAGCCGTCCCAGTCGTCGCTTTGCGTCACACCGGGGTCGCTGGTGCGGATGGCGGCAATCACGTCCTGGTTGGTGCCATCTACCTGGGCGTAGACGTCGATCCAGTCGGCAAAAATGCTGCCGGTGCTGTAGAACTTGCGGCCATTGAGCAGCAGTTTGTCGCCCTGGCGGCTGACGCGGGTAATCACGTCGCCTACGGCGACCTCGCCGATTTCGGTCCAGGCATTGCCGACAATTTCACCGGCCACAAAGCGCTTGAACCAGACTTCGCGTTCCGGGCTTGCCGGGGCATTCAGGCGGTCTTCGACAAAAGCAAAATGGCCACGCAGCGCTTGCGGCAGGTTGGAGTCGGCGGTGGCCAGTTCCACCAGCAACTGGAACAGCTGCGGCAGCGAGGCACCGGCCCCGCCATATTGCTTGGGCACGCGCACCGCGCCAAAACCGGCCTGTTTCAGCCAGTTGATCGGCTCGTACGGCAGCTTGCGCTCGCGTTCGCGTTGCAGGGCGGTCTGGGCGATTTCGGCAAAGATGGGGCGAAAGCGCTGGGCCAGGGTTTCGTAGTCGGTGCCGGTGGACAGGTCGTCCGGCAGGGTGTGTTGGCTCATGGTTGTTTCCTGTTTGGCGATTTGGCGAATACCGGCAGTGCTGCACTGCCGGTCATGGCTTAGTTCCACGGATGGCGCGGCGGCGCAATGTGGTTCAGGTAGTAGTTGCCGATGTGGAAGTATTTCCAGCGCACCGGGTCGTGCAGGGTGTGCACGCGGGCATTGCGCCAGTGGCGGTCCAGGTTGTGGGCAATCAGGGTGGCGCGGGTGCCGGCAAGTTCGAACAGCTTGTTGCTGGCCTCGATGGCAATTTCGGTAGTCAGCACCTTGGCTTCGGCAGTGGCCACGGTAGCCAGTGCCACGCTGCTTTCATCCGGCTGGGCCAGGGCGGCATCGATCAAGCGGCCGGCTTTTTCCAGCAGCGCTTCGGCCGCATGCAGGCGGATTTCCAAGAGGCCGATGGCGGAAACGGTAAACGGGTCGTCGGCGGCCTTGTCCTTGCCGCTGTCCAGCCAGGGACGGCTTTGCGAGCGGATGAACTCGATGGTGTCGGCCAGCGCGGCGCGGGCAATGCCGCCGTCAATGGCAGCCTGGATGATCTGCGAGACCGGCCCGGCTACGGTGGGGGTGTCGAAGGCGGCAATCGGCAGCACGCGGCTGGCCGGTACGCGTACCTGTTCTATCTTCACGCCGCCGGAGGCGGTGGTACGCTGGCCAAAGCTGGACCAGTTGTTGATCACGCTCAGCCCCGGGGTGTCGCGGTCGGCAAATACCAGTGCACCCAGGCCGTCTTCACCCACCGCCACGATGGGCACGATGTGGGCCAGCAGTGCGCCGGTGGTGTAGAACTTCTCGCCATTCACCACCGCTGTGTCACCGTCAAGCCGGTAGCGGGTTTCAAACGCAGCCACGGTCTTGCTGTTGAGTTCGGAGAAGGCATTACCAAAGCGGTAGCCCTGCAATACCAGGCCAAACAGTTCCTGCTTTTGCGCCTCGCTGCCATCCAGTGCGATATGCAGGTTGATGGCCAGATGGTTCTGGGTGATCTGGGCGATGCTGGAGTCGGCCTCGGCGATGATCTTGATCACCTCGGCCAGCGTGGCGTAGGACACGCCAGCGCCGCCATAGGCCTTGGGCACGTTGATGCCCCACAGGCCGCTTTGCGAGTAGGCGTCCACTTCGGCCAGCGGCAGCAGGCCTTCGCGGTCGCGCAGGGCGGCATCGTGGGCAAAGCGGATGGCCAGCTGACGCGCCACGGCGATGGCTTCGGCATCGTCGCGGATGATGTGCGCCGGGGTAGTGGGGCGCGGGCGGGCGGCGAAAGGCTCGGGAGAGTTGACACGTACGGCCTCGTGGCCGGCCAGGGAGGTAGTCATCGCACATTCCTTGTGTAAGTCCGGATACCCGGGGATGTCACAGGAATGGCAATAAGCGTGCCTGACAAAATGCGTGGTTTTGCGCCGTAAAACACGGCTTTTTGCTGTAAATCAGCACAAGTGTGCTGGCTGGCTGCTGCCAGCGCAGCAGGGGGCGGACAGGGGCGGGGCCTGGCATGGCTTGCCAAACCGGGTGGTACTTCTTGCTGAGGGCGTAGTGTACTGGCAGAGACAGAGATGGAGATGGAGATGGAGGCAGAGATAGAGATAGAGGCAGAGGCAGAGGCAGAGGCAGAGGCGACAGGCAGCGGCGACAGGCAGCGGCAGGGCCGCCGCCCGGGGTGTCTGGGTCTTCAGTTGCGTTCTATGCGCAGCTGGTAGCGGAAGCGGTCGGCACGGTAGCGGATGAAGTCCAGCTCCAGCCCGGCGCCATCGGCGCCACGGGTCATGCGTTGCAAGGCCAGCAGCGGGGCCGCGGGTGCCACGTCCAGCAGTTGCGCCTCTTCTGCGCTGGCCAGCGTGGCTTCTATGCTGAGGTCGGCATGGCCCAAGGGCAGGCCGTAGTCGTTTTCCAGAATATGAAACACATCACGGCTGGCCAGGTCTTCACGCGCCAGCCGCAGCCCCAGTTCCTGGGTGAAATAACTGATATCCAGCGACACCGGCAGATTGTCCAGATAGCGCAGGCGGCGCAGCTCCACCATGGGCGTGCCCACGGCCACGCCAAATGCCTGGGCCACGGTTTCGCTGGCGGGCAGGGTTTGCAGGCTCAGCACCCGGTTGCAGGCGGCATAGCCCTGGCTGTGCATGGCTTCGGCAAAGCCTTGCAGCCGGGTAAGGGTCTGGGCGGGTTTGCTTTTGGCCACATAGCAGCCCTTGCCGGCAATGCGGAAGATCATGCCTTCCTGTTCCAGTGCGCCCAGCGCATGGCGCACGGTGATGCGGCTGACGCCAAAGCTTTCCATCAGCTGCTTTTCCGATGGCAGTTTGTCGTGCTGGCCGTAATGGCCGCTGAGAATCTGGCTGCGCAGGCTTTCGCGGATGCGGGCATGCAGGGCCTGGGGCGTGGCTAATGTGGTCATGGGTGGGCAGGGCTTGATTGGATTGCGCCGAGTATAAGCCCAAATGCCGGGCAAGCTGTCATGACAGGTTATGACTTAAATTGATTTGCTTTGCTGTTTTCCTTGGTTCGTGCAGTGCAGGGCGCTGACTAGAATCGGCCCATCACCTTCATGCCACAGCCGCCAGTCCGGTGCGCTGCGGCGTCATGCAATCTGCCAGCAAAGGAAGCAGCATGAGTCTCGACATCTTCTGGTTTCTGCCGACCTCCGGCGATACCCGTTATCTGGGCCAGTCCGGCTCAGGCCGCGCCGTCAGCAACGAATACCTGCGGCAGATTGCCGTGGCGGCGGACAACCTGGGTTACGACGGCATTCTCATTCCCACTGGCAGCGGCTGCCTGGACCCGTGGGTGACAGCCTCCAGCCTGGTGCCGGTCACCAGCAGGTTGAAGCTGCTGGTGGCGCTGCGTACCGCGCTGACCAAGCCCACCGCCGCCGCGCGCATGGCTGCCACGCTGGATCAGGCCAGTAATGGCCGTCTGCTGCTCAATGTGGTGGCCGGGGGCGATTCGGCCGAACTGGCTGCCGACGGCATTTTCCTCGATCACGACCAGCGTTACGAAGAAGCCAGCGAATTCCTGCATATCTGGAAGCGCCTGCTGGCCGGCGAAACCGTCAGCTACGCCGGTAAATACCACACGGTGGAAAACGCGCAGAACTTCTTCGAGCCGGTACAGAAACCGGCACCGCCCTTGTACTTTGGTGGCTCGTCCAGTGCCGCACACGACCTGGCGGCCGAACATGTGGAAGCCTACCTCACCTGGGGCGAACCCCCGGCAGCCGTGGCCGAGAAGATTGCCGATGTACGCGCCCGCGCCGCCAGACTGGGCCGCACCGTGCGCTTTGGCGTGCGCCTGCATGTGATTGTGCGCGAAACCACCGAGCAAGCCTGGGCGGCGGCCAATGCGCTGATCAGCCATCTGGATGACGAAGTGATTGCCAAGGTGCAGCAGCGCTTTGCTGCAATGGATTCCGAAGGCCAGCGTCGCATGGCCGCGCTGCACGGCGGCAAGCGTGACCAGCTGGAAGTCAGCCCCAATCTGTGGGCCGGTGTCGGCTTGGTGCGTGGCGGTGCCGGTACCGCGCTGGTGGGCGATGCGCAAACCGTGGCCGCGCGGCTGAAGGAATATGCCGACCTGGGCGTGGACAGCTTTGTCCTCTCCGGCTACCCGCATCTGGAAGAAGCCTACCGCTTTGCCGAACTGGTGTTCCCGCTGTTGCCGGGCAAGCGCTGGGTGTATGGCGACGACCGGGTGCAGACCGGCGGCCCGTTTGATGCCAGCACCGTGGTGCAGAAACCCGTGGCCGAAACGGAGGCCGCATGAAGGTGATCGACATGCGTTGCAGGCCTGCCTTCCTGCACGATTTCTTTGGTGCCTCGCCCGGCACCCAGGCTTACGAAGCCGCGCGCTGGCTCAATCGCCGCGTGGGCTCGCGTGACGACCAGCACTTTGTCAACTCGCTCACCCAGCAGGGTTTTCTGGATGAAGTGGAAAACGCCGGCCTCAGCCACGCGGTGGTGGTGGGGCGGCATACGCCGGGCCAGCATCTGCCCAATGACACCATTCACCAGATCGTGCATGGCCATGAGCGCCTGCTGGGCATTGCCGGGGTGGACCCGGCCTTGCAGGGCGAACAGGCGGCGGTGGCCGAGGCCGAGCGCGCCATCAAGCAGCTGGGCCTGGCTGGCATCGATATCGAACCGGGCTTTGGCGTGCCGGCGCGCCAGCCGGACGATGCGATGTACTACCCCGTTTATGAAACCTGCGCCGCACTGGGCGTGCCGGTGTTTTTGATGTCCGGCCCCACCACACCGGACCCGCGTTTCAACGACCCGGCTGGCGTTGCGCGGGTGGCGGCGGATTTCCCGCACTTGCCCATTGTCTGCTACCACGGCTACTGGCCGCGGGTGGCCGAGATTGTCGGCATCGCCTTCCGTCACGAAAACGTGCTGGTGGTGCCGGACATGTACCAGTTCCTGCCCGGCAGCCAGCTGTACATCGAGGCGGCCAACGGCTTCATGGCCGACCAGCTGCTGTTTGGTTCGTCCTATCCCTTCCGCCCCATCGGGCAATCGATAGACGACCTGCACGGCCTGGGCCTGCGGCCCCATGTGCTGGACAAGGTGTTGTACGGCAATGCCGCCCGCCTGTTTGGCCTGTCGCAATGAACAAGATGTCTGCGAGCTGCCTTGCGCCTTGCCCGCGGGTAGCCAGCCCATTTGGTCCGCTGCGTTAAACCCTGAACCCCATACTGCAAACAACAAGGAATCCTGATGCAACACTTCAACCCCACCCGTCGTCGTGTATTGGGCCTGCTGGCTGCCGCCGGCCTTGCGCTGTCTTCGTTGTCGGCCACCGCGCTGGCCGCAGGCAGCGACACGCTGAATATCGGTTATCAGAAATACGGCACGCTGGTGCTGCTCAAGGCGCAGGGCACGCTGGAAAAACGCCTGGCCCCGCTGGGCGTCAAGGTGAAATGGGCGGAATTCCCCGGCGGCCCGCAACTGCTGGAAGCGTTGAACGTGGGCAGCGTGGACCTGGGCACCACCGGTGAAACCCCGCCCATCTTTGCCCAGGCAGCCGGTGCCGACCTGCTGTATCTGGCCAATGAACCGGCCGCCCCGGAAGGTGAAGCCATTGTGGTGGGCAAGGATTCGCCCATCCGCAGCGTGAAAGACCTCAAGGGCAAGCGCGTGGCCTTGAATAAGGGCTCCAATGTGCATTACCTGCTGGTGCGCGCACTGGAAAAAGCCGGGCTGAAATACGAGGACATCACCCCGGTATTCCTCAACCCGGCTGATGGCCGCGCCGCCTTCCAGCAGGGCAGTGTGGATGCCTGGGTGATCTGGGACCCCTTCCTGGCGGCTGCCGAGAAGCAACTGAATGCCCGCCAGCTGGCGGACGGCAAGGGCATTGTCAACAACACCCAGTTCTACCTGGCGCGCAAGCCTTATGTGGCCAGCAATCCCAAGGTCATCAAGGTGGTGCTGGAAGAACTGCAACGGCTGGATGCCTGGGGCAAGAGTCATATCCCGGAAGTTGCGGCCGAGCTGTCCGGGCAGATTGGCCTGGACAAGGACATCGTGCAGGTGGCTGCCAAGCGCTCCGGCTATGGCGTGAAGCTGCTGGATGGCAAGGTGGTGGCAGAGCAGCAGCGTATTGCCGACACCTTCTTCAAGCTCAAGCTGATTCCCAAGCCGCTGGTGGTGAAGGACATCGTGTGGGACGGCAAATAAGCTGAAGCCAGACCGGTCCGGCAACCGTCTTCATCATGAAAAGCACACCCTTTTGGGTGTGCTTTTTTTGTATTGGAAGTGGGCTGTTTTGCCTTGGGATTGATGCTTGTTGCATATCAGTAATCCGACTTTGTTTTGCATGGTTTTGCCACTGCTGCCCAGGCAGCAGCCGGTCAGCATGCTGGTGCGGCAGCAGCAGTTGCGAGGTGGTTTTTGATTTGCGTAAGTCATTGAAATTAAAGAAATATAAAGCTGGCACACTTGCTGCTATGTATCAGGTGAACCCTGATGATGGAGCAAGCCATGAGCCACTCTTTTAATGTTGTTGCCGTCTCCGGCAGCCTGCAGCGCCCCTCGCGCACCCTGGCGCTGGTGCAGGCCTTGCTGGCCGAATTGTCCGGCCACCTGCCAGTTGAAGCCCGTGTGATCGAACTGGGCGATCTGGCCCCGCACTACGGCGGCGTCACCCGTCCGGCGGATTTGCCGGAATCCGTGCGTGAAGCCATTCAGGCGGTGGAGCAGGCCGATTTGCTGATCGTCGCCAGCCCGGTCTACCGCGCCAGTTACACCGGCCTGTTCAAGCACTTCTTTGACTTCGTGCACCACGAAGCGCTGTTCGACCTGCCGGTATTGCTGGCCGCCACCGGTGGCAGCGAGCGCCATGCGCTGGTGATCGAACATCAGCTGCGCCCCTTGTTCAGCTTCTTCCAGGCGCAAACCCTGCCACTGGGGGTATACGCCGCCGAGGCCGACTTCAGCGACTACCAGGTCAGCGATAGCGCCTTGCAGGCACGCATCCGTCTGGCCGTGGAGCGCGCCTTGCCGCTGATCAGCCACCGCCAGCCGGTGATTGCCAGCGCGCAGTCCGTCAGCACGGTTTCGCCCCTGGCCTGAATCAACACCGCATCGCCCTCTTGACCATTACCTGCATCTACACGGAGAAATCACATGAGCCAAGCACAAAACGCCATCAAGTTTGCCTACTGGGTACCCAATGTCAGCGGTGGCCTGGTGGTCAGCAAGATCGAACAGCGCACCAGCTGGGACATCGACTACAACCGCAAGCTGGCGCAAATCGCCGAGAAGGCCGGCTTTGAATACGCGCTGTCGCAAATCCGCTTTACCGCCGGTTATGGCGCGGAATACCAGCACGAGTCGGTTTCCTTCAGCCATGCGCTCTTGGCCGCCACCGAAAAACTGCGCGTGATTGCCGCCATTCTGCCCGGCCCGTGGACCCCGGCGGTGCTGGCCAAGCAGATTGCCACCATCGACCACCTCACCGGCGGCCGCGTGGCAGTCAATATCGTTTCCGGCTGGTTCCAGGGCGAATTCACCGCCATTGGCGAACCGTGGCTGGAGCATGACGAACGCTATCGCCGTTCGGAAGAATTCATCCGCGTGCTCAAGGGCATCTGGACCCAGGACAACTTCAGTTTCAAGGGCGACTTCTACCGCTTCAGCGACTACACCCTGAAGCCGAAACCGCTGCAGCAGCCGCACCCGGAAATCTTCCAGGGCGGCAGCTCGCGTGCCGCGCGTGACATGGCTTCGCGCGTGTCCGACTGGTACTTCACCAACGGCAATACCGTGGAAGGCATCAAGGCGCAGGTGGATGACATCCGCGCCAAGGCGGCGGCCAACGGCCATCAGGTCAAGGTCGGCGTCAACGCCTTCATCATTGCCCGCGATACCGAAGAAGAAGCCCGCGCCGTGCTGGCCGAAATCATCGACAAGGCCGACCCGGAAGCAGTGAACGCCTTTGGCGATGCGGTGAAGCAGGCCGGTCAGGCCAGCCCGGAAGGCGAGGGCAACTGGGCCAAGTCCACCTTTGAAGACCTGGTGCAGTACAACGACGGCTTCAAGACCAATCTGATCGGCACCCCGCAACAGATTGCCGAGCGCATCGTCGCCCTGAAGGCCGTGGGTGTGGACCTGGTGCTGGGCGGCTTCCTGCACTTCCAGGAAGAAGTGGCCTACTTTGGCGAAAAAGTGCTGCCGCTGGTGCGTGAGCTGGAAGCGCGCGCCAAAGAGCACGAAGCCGTAGCCGCCTGAGGGAGCAAGGGTGATGAAGCGACATCAGGAAGCACCGCTGCCCGGCAGCGCCAGCCTGCCAGCCTGGCTGGCATGGCAGGCCGACCAACAGCCGCAGGCCATTGCCCTGCGCCACAAGCGGCTGGGCATCTGGCAGCAATGGCGCTGGGCCGAGCTGCAGCAGCAAGTGGCCGCTTTGGCTGTCGGTCTGGCTGCGCAAGGCTTTGCGGCCGGGCACAGCCTGGTGTTGCTCAGTCACCCGCGTCCCGAAGTGCTGTTGCTCAGCCTGGCGGCGCAGTGGCTGGGCGGGGAGGCGGTGGCGCTGGACCCGCAACAGCCGGTGCGCGACTTGCAGGCCATCTTGCTGCATGTACAGCCGCGCTGGCTGCTGGTGGAGGATGCCGAGGCCCTGCACAGCCTGCCGCGCGACCTGCCCACCCCCGCGCTATTGCTCTACGCCGAAGGGCGTGGCTTGCAGCAGCGGGTAGGGCCTGGCTGGCTGTCGGTTGCGCAGTTGCAGCAAGCCGGTGCGGCCTTGCCTGCGCCTGCGCTGCTTGCCAGCAACAAGGCGGTGGCTTTCCGCTTCTGGCGCGTGGATGGCCGGGGCGAGCTGCAACAACAGGCCTTGCAGCATGGCCATTTGCTGCAGGCGGGCAGCCAGCTGTTACAGGCCGAAGGCCTGACTGCCAATGAGGACGCACTCGCCTCGCGTGCCTTTGCCAGTTCCGCCCAGGTGCGCTACCTGCTGGCACCGTGGCTGCAAGCCGGTTTCCGGCTGAATTTTCCGGAAAACCTGGCCACCCGCGACAACGACCGTCGCGAACTGGGCCCCACCCTGGTGGCCGGTACGCGCGAAACCTACAGCCGGCTGGAGCAACTGGCGCGCAGCCGCCTGCCGCCCACCGGCAGTTGGCAACGCGCGCTGGTGGACCGGGTGCTGCAACCGGATGCCGGGCGCTTCTGGCGCTGGGCCGGGCATTACAGCGTGATTCGTCCGCTGCGCGATGTGCTGGGCTTCAGCCGCACGCGGGTGCCGTTGCTGCTGGGTGCGCCGCTGGCGGAAAACACCCGCCACTTTTTTGCCGTGCTGGGGGTGGAGGTGCGCAACTGGCCTGACAACGCCGAGTGGCAGCAACGCCCGCTGCAAGCCGAAGCCAGCACGCACCAATGGCGGCCTTCCGCTACGCCACCCCTGCAAGCCTGAATGAAGAAATGGAAACAACACTATGTCCGAGACCGTAGCGCCCTTGCTGAGCCTGGCGCACATCTCCCTGAGCTTCAAGGGTGTCAAGGCGGTGACCGACATCGGCTTTGACGTGGCCGAAGGGGAGATCTGCGCGCTGATTGGCCCCAATGGCGCGGGCAAGAGCTCCTTGCTCAATGTCATCAACGGGGTGTACCAGCCGCAGCAAGGGGAAATCCGTTTTGCCGGCCGCGCCCGCCGCGCCATGCAGCCGCATGAGGCAGCAGTGGCAGGCATTGCCCGCACCTTCCAGAACATTGCGCTGTTCAAGGGCATGAGCGTGCTGGACAACATCCTCACCGGCCGCAACCTGGCCAGCCGCAGCAGCTGGCTGGAACAGGCCTTCCGTCTGGGCCGTGCGGTGGCCGATGAAGAAGCCCAGCGCGCAGTGGCCGAGGAGGTGATTGCCTTCCTGCGCCTGCAAGCCTGGCGGCATACCCCGGTGGGCCAGCTGCCTTATGGCCTGCAAAAGCGGGTGGAGCTGGGGCGGGCGCTCGCGGCCCGGCCACGCCTGCTGTTGCTGGATGAGCCCATGGCCGGGATGAACCGCGAGGAAAAGCGCGAGATGAGCCAGTTCATCTGCGAGGTCAACCAGGTGTTCGGCACCACCATCGTGCTGATCGAGCACGACATCGGCGTGGTGATGGAACTGTCCGACCACGTGGTAGTGCTGGACTACGGCCGCAAGATCGGCGATGGCGAGCCCGAAGCCGTGCGTGCGCTGCCGGAGGTGATTGCCGCTTATCTGGGCCAGCAGCGCCACTGAAACCTGTTTATCCGTATCCACCTTTTCGTATCCACAGTCCCCGCCGGTATTCCCGCGCGGGGCGGGGACCTGTTGCGCCGGTGTTCCGGCAAGGGGGCTGTCTGATGTCGTTTTTCATGGAAGTACTGCTCGGCGGCTTGCTGGCCGGGGTGATGTACTCGCTGGTGGCCATCGGCTTCGTGCTGATCTACAAGGCCAGCGGGGTGTTCAATTTTGCCCAGGGCTCGATGGTGCTGTTTGCCGCGCTCACCTTTGTCAGCCTGCTGGAGCGTGGCCTGCCGTTCTGGGTGGCCTTTGTGCTGAGCCTATTGTCCATGCTGCTGCTGGCGCTGTTGCTGGAGCGGCTGGTGCTGCGCCATCTGGTGAACCGGCCACCCATCACCCTGTTCATGGCCACGCTGGGCCTGAGCTATGTGGTGGAAGGCGTGGCCCAGGCGCTGTGGGGCGCACAGGTGCACGGGCTGGACCTGGGCATCGAGGACACGCCGCTGGAGCTTGGCGGCCTGATGCTGTCGCGCTTCGACCTGTTTGCCGCCGGCAGCGCCGGGCTCTTGGTGCTGCTGCTGTCCTTGCTGTTCAACAAGACCCGCATCGGCCTGTCGCTGCGCGCCGTGGCTGACGACCAGCTGGCCGCGCTGGCAGTGGGCATCCGCCTGCAACGCATGTGGGTGCTGGTATGGGCGGTGGCCGGGTTGGTGGGGCTGGTGGCAGGGCTGTTGTGGGGCGCGCGGCTGGGGGTGCAGTTTTCCCTGTCGCTGATCGTGCTCAAGGCCTTGCCGGTATTGATCATTGGCGGCTTCACCTCGATAGGCGGCGCCATTGTCGGCGGCTTGATTGTGGGGGCCAGCGAAAAACTGGCGGAAGTGTATCTGGGGCCACTGCTCAGTGGCGGTATTGAAAACTGGTTTCCCTATGTGCTGGCGCTGCTGTTCCTGCTGCTGCGTCCGGCGGGCTTGTTTGGCGAACGCGCCATCGAACGGGTGTAAGACCCGCGAACAAAACCCCCGCGCCTGTGTTGCCGTACTGCTTGTACTGTCTGCGTCGGCGCGCCTTGGCTCGGGTTCTCTACGAGGTTTTGTTAGCAGTTCTAAAAAGGAGAGTAGGCATGTTTTATCAGGAATCCGGGCAGTTCAGCACCCGCTACCGGCAGGATGGCCGCGCACTGCGGCTGTGGCAGCAGCGTGCCGCGCTGTGGGCCTTGCTGCTGCTGGCCTTCGGCCTGTTGCCGGTGATTGGCAACGACTACTGGTTCAGCGCCATTCTGATTCCGTTTCTGGTGTTGTCGCTGGCCGGGCTGGGGCTGAACCTGCTCACCGGCTATGCCGGCCAGCTGTCGCTGGGATCGGCCGCCTTCATGGCGGTGGGGGCGTTTGCCAGTTACAAGCTGCAATTCCTGCTGCCGGGCCTGCCGCTCTTGCTCAGCTTTGTCGCCGGTGGCGTGGTGGCCGCGGCGGTCGGGGTGGTGTTCGGCCTGCCCAGCCTGCGCATCAAGGGCTTTTATCTGCTGGTGTCCACCCTGGCGGCACAGTTTTTTGTCGAATGGCTGCTCACCAAGTTTGCCTGGTTCTCCAACGGTAACGAGTCCGGCGTCATCACCGCGCCGCCGCTGCTGGTGGCCGGTCACGATTTTGGCAGCCCGGCCGGGCGCTACCTGCTCACCCTGAGCGTGGTGCTGCCGCTGTTTGTGCTGGCGGCCAATCTGGTACGCAGCAGCCTGGGCCGCAACTGGATGGCAGTGCGCGACATGGATACCGCTGCTGCTGTCATCGGCATCCCCATCCTGCGCACCAAACTGCTGGCCTTTGCCATCAGCTCTTTCATCCTGGGGGTGGCTGGTTCCCTGTGGGCATTTACCTATCTGGGCACGGTGGAGCCGCATGGCTTTGATCTCAGCCGCTCGTTTCAGGTGCTGTTCATCATCATCCTGGGCGGCATGGGCAGCATTCTGGGCAATTTCCTTGGCGCGGCCTTCATCGTGCTGCTGCCCATCGTGCTGTCCATCCTGTCCGGCAGCTTGCTCAGCGGGGTGCTGCCCGCCGGCCAGCTGGAAAATCTGCAAAAAATCATCTTTGGCGTGCTGATCATCCTGTTCCTGATCAAGGAGCCGGACGGCCTGGCACGGCTGTGGCAAGGCTGGCGCGCCCGTGCCCGGCTGTGGCCACTGCGTTTCTGAGCGTTTTTGTCTTGTTGTTTCCGTTAGCAGTTTCGTCTACTGAACCAGGGAGTTTACCCATAATGAAAAATCATCTGCACACACTGAAAGGGGCGGTCGTACTGGCATTGGGCCTGGCGGCAGCATCGGCCACGGCACAGGCAGGCGGCGAGCAGTATTTCCCGCTGCAAAGCTACCGCGTGGGGCCGTATGCGGCTGGCGGCACCGGCTTTTTCGGCGGCTTCATTGATTACCTGCAGTACGTGAATCTCAAGGAAGGCGGCGTCAACGGCGTCAAGCTCACCTGGAGCGAGTGCGAAACCGAATACGTGGTGGAAAAAGGAGTGGAGTGCTACGAACGGCTGAAAAAAGGCCTGAACGGCGCACCGGCTGCTGCTACCAACCCGCTGTCGGTGGGCATTGCCTATGCCACGCTGGAGCGCTCCACCGCCGACAAGCTGCCGCTGATCACCATCAACCATGGCCGTACCGACTCCACCGATGGCAGCGTGTTTCCCTATGTATTCCCGCTGCAGCTGAACCCGTATTCCGAGGTGTCGGCCATCATCAACTACATCGGCCAGAAATCCGGCGGCCTCTCCAAGCTGAAGGGCAAGAAGATTGCCGTGCTCTACCACGGCTCGCCCTATGGCAAGGAAACCAACCCCATCCTGGAGCTGCTGTCGAAGAAATACGGCTTCCAGCTGGTGTCGCTGGAAGTGCCGCATCCGGGTAACGAGCAGCAGTCGCAGTGGCTGACCATCCGCCAGCAAAAACCGGACTGGGTGATTCTGCGCGGCTGGGGCGTGATGAACCCGGTGGCACTGAAAACCGCCCAGAAAACCGGTTATCCGGCAGACCACATCATCGGCAATATCTGGAGCAACTCGGAAGAAGACGCCGCCCCGGCCGGTGCCGCCGCCAAGGGCTTCATCTCCATCACCACCCACCCGTCCGGCACCCAGTTCCCGGTGCTGCAGGGCATCAAGAAAACCGTGCTGGATGCCGGCAAGGGCAATCTGGCCGACGCCAAGCGCTTTGGCACGGTGTATTACAACCTGGGCGTGGTCAACGGCATCCTGAACGTGGAAGCCGTGCGCCTGGCACAAGCCAGGTTCGGCAAGAAACCGCTGACCGGCGAGCAGGTGCGCTGGGGCTTCGAGCACCTGCACTTTGACGACAAGCGGCTGAAGGAAGTGGGCGCGCTGGGCCTGTTGCAACCGCTGCAACTGAGTTGCGCCGACCACGAAGGCGGCGGTGCGGTGCGCTTCCAGCAGTGGGACGGCCAGCAGTGGAAGGTGATTTCGCCGTGGGTACAGGCCGACCGCAAGCTGCTGCGCCCCATCATCGAGGACTCCTCGCACAAGTACGCCAAGGAAAAGGGCATCACCCCGCGCGATTGCAGCAAGGAATCGTGATGGCCTGAGCCCGTCCACGCCCGGCGCGGCTTGCTGCGCCGGGTTTTTGTCACCCGGTTTTTGACGGATTGCGGAGTTGAATCATGAGCCAGCCCTTACTACAGGTGGAAGGCATTCAGGTGGTGTACAACCAGGCCATTCTGGCCGTGGGCAGTGTTTCCTTGCAGGTGGACGAGGGGCAGATCGTGGCCTTGCTGGGTGCCAATGGGGCAGGCAAGAGCAGCACGCTCAAGGCCATTGCCGGCCTGGTGGCAGCCGAGCGCGGCTGCCTGCAGCAAGGGCGCATTGTCTATGCGGGGCAGGATGTCAGCCACACCGCCCCGTATGAACTGGTGCAGCGCGGGCTGGTGCAGGTGCTGGAAGGGCGGCATTGCTTTGCTCATCTGAGCGTGGAAGAAAACCTGCTCACCGCTGCCTTCGTGCGCAAGCCCAGCCGCGCTGCCTTGCAGCAGGACCTGGAACGCATCTACCAGTATTTCCCGCGGCTGAAAGAGCGTCGTCGCTCGCAGGCAGGCTATACCTCGGGTGGTGAGCAGCAGATGGTGGCCATTGGCCGCGCGCTGATGGCCGTACCACGGCTGGTGCTGCTGGATGAGCCATCGATGGGGCTGGCACCGAAAATCGTCGAGGAAATCTTCGAGATATTGCAGGCGCTGAACCGGCAGGAAGGGGTGAGCTTCCTGCTGGCCGAGCAGAACGCAAACCTGGCCTTGCACTACAGCCATCAGGCCTATCTGCTGGAAAACGGCCATGTGGCATTGTCAGGTAGCGCCAGCGAGCTGGCAGGCCGCGAAGATGTACACCAGTTCTACCTGGGCGGCAGCGTGGAAGCGGCCTGAAGGCGGTTTCGGCACAGCCAATGGCTTGATATTCAAGTCAGTTTTTCTTGGTTTTCCCTGCCATTGACATGGCATCTCGTGAAGCTTCCCGACACCCTTGCCGTGCCGCTTAACGGAGTTGCCATGCCAAGCCCTCTTACTCTGCCCGTCATCGATTTCAGCCTGTTCGATGGCAGCACCGAACAAGGTCAGCAGCTGCTGCAACAGAAGCAATTGACAGGGTAAGGGCGGGGGCGGGAACAGCTGGAAAAGCTGCGAGATCTTTTTTTGGGTCGATAGACCCGGCTTTGCCGGGTCCAGTGCCAGCGCGCCAAATCACTTGGTCAGCCACAAAAAGGCGTCCCCTTATGGCGGACGCCTTTGTCTTATTTACCTGCGGTTCAAGGTTTTACCAGTCTTCCGGCAGGCCTTCCTTCAGCGTGGACACATAGCTGGCGGTACGCGGGTTTTGCGGTTGCAGGAACAGCTGGCGGCTGCTGCCTTGCTCCACGATGCGGCCATCTTCCAGAAACACCACGGTGTCGGCCAGTGTGGCCGCCAGCCGCAGGTCGTGGGTGGCAATCAGCATGGTCATCTTGTTGGCAGCAAGTTGGCGCAGCACGGCCACCACTTCGCTGGCCAGCTCCGGGTCCAGTGCCGACGTGGGTTCATCACACAGCAGCAGGCCGGGGGACTGGGCCAGTGCGCGGGCGATGGCCACCCGTTGCTGCTGGCCACCGGACAGGGTGCCGGGCCAGGCATCCGCCTTGTGCGCCATGCCTACTTGTTGCAGCAGCTCACGGGCACGGGCCTCGGCCTGGGCGCGCGGCCATTTCTTCACCACCAGCAGGCCTTCCATCACGTTTTCCAGCGCGGTGCGGTGCGGAAACAGCTGGAAGTTCTGGAACACCATGCCGGTTTGCAGGCGCAGGCGATGAATGTCCTGACGGCCCGGCTGCGCATGGCCGTGGCCAAACTGCAGGCTGGCATCGCCCAGGGTAATCTGTCCGGCGCTGGGGGTTTCCAGCAGGTTGATGCAGCGCAGCAGGGTGCTCTTGCCGCTGCCGGAGGGGCCGATCAGCGCCGTCACCTGGCCGGGTGGCACATGCAGCGAGACATCCTTGAGCACATGCTGGCTGCCAAAATGCTTGTCGATATTGTGCAGTTGAATCATTTTGTCTCCTGGGCCTGGTGCAGGTGCTGGCCAAAGCGGGCTTCCAGTTTTTGCTGGCCGGCGGACAGCACGGAGCTGAACAGCAGGTAGATCAGCGCGGTTTCGGTATACAGAATCAGCGGTTCATAGGTGACCGAGGCAATGCGTTGTGCGGCCTGGAAGATTTCCGGCACGGTCAGTACCGCGGCCAGCGAGGTGTCCTTGATCAGCGAGATGAAGGTATTGGCCAAGGGCGGCACGGCCACGCGGCTGGCCTGCGGCAAAATGGTGCGGCGCATGGCCTGGGCCCAGGTCAGGCCGATGGAGTAGGCGGCTTCCCACTGGCCGCGCGGTACCGCCAGCAGGGCGGCGCGGATCACTTCCGAAGTGTAGGCCCCCACGTTCAGCGAAAAGCCGATGACAGCGGCCGGCAGCGGGTCGAATACGATGCCGGCCTTGGGCAGGCCGTAAAAAATCAGGAACAGCTGCACCAGCAAGGGCGTGCCGCGGATCAGCCACACATAAAAGCGGAAGCCGTCCGCCAGTGGCTTGGGGCCATACAGCCGCACCAGCGCGGTGACAAAGCCCAGCGACAGGCCACAGGCAAAGGACAGCAGGGTAAGCGGTACGGTGAACACCAGCCCTGCATACAGCAGCGGCGGCAGTGATTCCACCATCAGTTTCAACCATTCTGGCATGTGCCGACTCCATTATTGTTATCGTGTTGTGCCAACAAAATTGCCCCGTAGGACGGGGCGGCAGATTTTGACGAAACCCTCTCGTTTTCCGACAGGAAAGCGAGGCTCCCTTTCAGGGAAAGGGCGGGGGGATAGGGAGTAGACGGTAAGGCTGCGGAAGTAATGACTTAGTCGAAAGGCCCGGCTTTGCCGGGTCCAGTGAAATCGTACCCAATCACTAGTCAGCAGCCTGCAGCCCCGCAGCGCGGGGCAAGCTGGCAAGTCCGGGGCGGGATGCGCTTAGTGCGACACGTCTTCGCCAAAGTACTTGAAGGAAATTTTCTGATAGCTGCCGTCAGCCTTGATGTCAGCCAGTGCCTTGTTGATGGCGGCCTGCAGCTGCGGGTTGCCCTTGCGGAAAATGATGCCGGAGAAGTCAGCGTCCTTTTCGGTGGCGGCAATGCGCAGTTTGGAGTTGGGCTGGTGCTTCTTGTAATCCAGGAAGGACAGGCTGTCGTTGATGGTGGCATCCACGCGGCCGGAAGCCAGCAGCTCCAGCGAATCGTTAAAGCCTTGTACCGGCACGACTTCTGCACCGAAGGATTGCGCCAGTTTGCCGAAGTTGCTGGTCAGGGTGTTGGCGGACTTTTTGCCCTTGAGGTCGGCAAAGCTCTTGATCGGGCTGTTGCCATTCACGATCAGCGCGGCCTTGGAGGCGATATAGGCGCTGGAGAAGTCGTACTTGGCCTTGCGGGCTTCGGTAATCGACACCTCGTTGGCCACGGCGTCGTAACGGCTGGCATCCAGGCCGGCAATCAGGCCGTCCCATTTGCCTTCGATGAATTCGGCTTTCACGCCCAGCTTGGCGGCCACGGCCTGGGCAATTTCCACATCGAAGCCCACCAGCTTGCCGCTGGCATCGTGATAGGTAAACGGCGCGTATGTGCCTTCGGTGCCCACGCGGATGACACCGGCGGATTTGATCTTGGCCAGGTCTTCTGCGGCGGCAAGGCCGGGCAGCAGGGCGGCGAGCAGGGTGGCAATGGCAAATCGTTTCACAAGGTACTCCTGGCTGTTTTTGTGTTTGTCATCCCGCCATCCGGCGGTCTGGGAGGACTATAACAAGCCAGGCTTATTCTCAATAAACAAGAATTTCCACAATGATTAGCAGAAAAGTGAATAAGCGAACTTGGTGATATGCTAGCTCCGGGAGATGCGTGGAGTTGCCGACAAGCACGATAGGCAGGGTGCTTGCCGGCAGGGATGTCAACTTGTTGGCAGACCCTTGGCCGCCTGCCATTCGTTGCCATACAGCTCCGGCTCGGCATATTGCTGCAGCCTGGCATAGTGCTGTTCGACGTCTTCTTGCAGCAAGCTGGCAATCAGGCCGGAAGCCAGCCGTTGCGCACCGTCACTGACTTGTGGAATATCGCCGGCGCTGGCCCCCTGTGACAGGGCAGCTGCGTAGTTGAAGCAGTGAATCCGCTCCAGTCCTGGCAGGCTGCCGGGCTGTTTTTCCAGAAACTGGTACAGGCTGCCCAGATAGGGCGAACCGGCCAGCTCGCGATCCGGCGCGCCGGGCAGGCTGGGGTAGTGGTCCTGCCATAGCCGCGCATGGCCGGCGATGCGGGCATATTCCGGCCGCTGTGCCCAGTCGGTGCAAAAGCCGGTGCAGAAAATCACGAAATCGGTGGTGACTTCACCCAGATTGGTACTGAGCACCACCTTGTCATCCACCAGCCGGGCCGTTTCCACCTGAATGCCGAAGTGAAAGCTGGCATTGGGGTGCTGGGACACGCGCAAGGTGCTGCTGTGCGGCGGTGGCACCTGGGTGCTGTTCAGGTAATGACGGACTTTCCATTTCCATTCGTCCGACAGCAAGCGGAAACCATGGGCCATGCCGGGATTGACCGTGCCCTTGCTCTTGTTGATGCGCGGCAGGTCGTGACGGCGGATCAGCAAGGACACGCGCCTGGCACCATGCTCCAGTGCCGTGGCGGCGGCATCCATGGCCGAGGAGCCACCGCCAATCACGGTGACGTTGCGCCCGCGCAGCATCTGGCCGGACCAGGCATCGCCGGAGTGCACCCAGTGGCTGCGTGGTAGCCGGCCTGCCCAGGCGGGCAGGCTGGCACCGCCCAGACCGTCGCGCCCGGTGGCCAGTACCGCATGGCGCGCCAGTACCCGGCGGGTCTGACCGCTGGCAGCGTCGCGGAAAGACAGTGCCACCACGCCATCGGCACGTGCTTCCACATCCACCAGTTGTTGCAGGTTATGTACCTTCAGTTGCAGTACCTCGCGATACCAGCGCAGGTATTCCGCCCAGTTCAGGCGGTGAATCTTGTCCAGTTGCTGCCAGCCTTCAAGGCCGTGTTGAGCCTCGTACCAGGCGCGGAAGGTGAGGCTGGGAATGCCGAGGCAAGGGCCGGGCAACTCCTTGGGCGAGCGCAAGGTAATCATGCGGGCGGTGGTGGCCCAGGGGCCTTCCAGTCCGGCGGGGGACTGGTCGTATATTTCGGCATCCACGCCATTGAAAGCCAGCGCGGCGGCCACTGCCAGGCCGGACATGCCGCCACCGACAATCACCACATCCTTGACTTCACCTTCCGCATGGCTGGCAGGGATGGTCCAGTTTTTGGCCGGCAGGCCAAGATAATCCAGGTCTTGCCGGATACGGCTTTCAAGGGCCGCCAGGCCCTGTGTTTGTGTGCTGCTTGTCATGCTGCAAAACATCCATGGCAAAAACCATACCCTAGCATGGGTTTTTGGGCGGCCAAATATCAATTCCTGCACAGTAAATCGGAAATAAAGACAATCATTCAATATTGCGCCAATAGCATTGGGCACATGATTTTATTGTCTGGAATTGGTATTTTGCGATTGGTTTATCGCGCCATTTTGCTGGAATATCCTGTCAAGCATGAATAAATGATAAGCATGTGAAGAATGCGCAATCAGCCCTGGCGGCGGCAGTGCTAGATTGGCGGCATTAACCATACGGCTGCCATTGTTTGCATCATGGCAGCCTGTTTTTTGCCAATTTCCTGCCTTCAATGTCAGCTAAGGATTACTCATGTTTGCCGCCAGTCAATATCACAAGGCACTGATTGTTGCCGCTTTTTCCTCGCTTTCGCTGTCTGCGCTTGCCACCCCGGTTGCCATTGGTTATCAGGCCCCATTGACCGGTGAATATGCCCAGTATGGCAACCAGTTTCGTAATGCCGCCAATCTGGCACTGGATGAATATAATCAGACGCATAAAGCGGCACCGGTAGTCATCAAGTTTGCCGACAGCAAGGGTGATGCGCTGGAGGGCGTGTCCATCGCGCACAAATTTTCTGATGATCATTCCATTGTCGGGGTAATTGGCGATTTCTCCTCCACGGTTTCCATTGCCGCGGGCAAGGTATATGCCGAAACCCATCTGGCTCAACTGTCGCAAACCGCCTCGCATCCGGATTTCGTCAAGATCAGCCCCTGGCAATTCCGCAATATCATCACCGAGGCATTCGAAGGGCCGTATAACGCCCGCTGGATCAGCCAGAACAATATCAAGAAGGTGGCCGTCATCAGCATCCAGAACGACTGGGGCCAGACCGCCAGCAAGAATTTTGCCAAATCCTTCAAGGACGCCGGTGGTGAAGTCACCGCGCTGGAAAGCTTCAATCCGGGTACCCGCGATTTTCGCGCCATCCTGACCAAGGTGGCCCGTACCCGCCCCGATGCCATCTATCTGGCATTGATGTATGAAGACGGCGCGGCACTGCTGCAACAGAAACTGCAACTGGGCCTCAACGTGCCGGTGTATGGCTCGTCCTCGATGTACGAGAAAAAGCTGATCCAGCTGGCCGGCCCGGCAGCCGAAGGGGTGAAGATTTCCACCACCTTTACCGCCAGCAGCAAGGAGCCTAACGTGCAGGCCTTCGTCAAGACCTATCAGGCGCGCTATCACGTGGAGCCGTCCATGTTTGCCGGTCAGGCCTATGACGCCACCCGCATCATGCTCAATGCCATTGCCAAGGCCGGTGGTGAAAAAGCCAGCCGCGAGGCAGTACGCAATGCACTGGCCGCCACCAAGGACTTCCCCGGCGTGACCGGCAACACCACCTTTGACCCGGTAACCCGCGAGCCGGCCAAGAACCTGTCGCGCCTGCAAATCCGCAATGGCGACTTCACTTCGGTAGCCAACTGATTCACGGCCCGCACGAGAATGCACATGCTGGATTTTTTTGATGTTTTCCTGGTGCAGCAGCTACTGAACGGGCTGGCGCAGGGGCTGGTGTATGCCCTGATTGCCATCGGCTTCACGCTGATTTTCGGCGTGCTTAATGTGGTGAATTTCGCCCATGGCGAAATCTACATGCTGGGGGCGTTTGCCGGGCTGCTGGCCATTCAGGTGCTGGCCCCGCCGGCTTTTGCCGTGCTGCTTTTGGTGGCCGCTGCCGGGCTGGTGCTGGGCGTGTTGCTGGAGCGGGTGGCCTTCCGGCCATTCCGCCGCTTCAATGACGAGGCCTCGCTCAAGTCCAAGGCTCTGCGCGAGGCAACCTTGCTGTCCTCGCTGGCCATTTCCATCATCACCCGCGAGCTGATGCAGCTGTATGTCGGTGCCGACATGCAGTCCATTCCGCAAGCCTATCTGCTGATGACGCCGATCCAGCTGGGGCCTTTGAGCATTGCCAGCGGGCAGGTGCTGATTTTTGTCACTGCCTTGCTGATGTTTGTGCTGCTGCAATGGTTGCTGTTCCGTACCCGGCTGGGCCTGTCCATCCGCGCGGTGTCCAATAACCGGCTGGGTGCCTTGCACGTGGGCATCAATGTCAATCACATCATCATTGCCACCTTTGCCATCGGTTCGCTGATGGGGGCGGTGTCTGGCATTGTGGTGGGTTTGTATTCCGGCAATATTTTCCCGCAGATGGGTTTTTCGCCCGGCATCAAGGCTTTTGTCGCCATGGTGATGGGCGGGCTGGATTCCATCCCCGGGGCCGTCATCAGTGCCATCGTGCTGGGGCTGTGTGAAGCACTGTCCACCGACTTTGTGTCGCAGGGCTGGTCCGAGCTGATCAGTTATGCCCTGCTGCTGATTACCCTGTTGTACTTCCCGCGCGGCTTGTTCGGAAAGAAGGTGGAACGTGTCTAGTCTGTCCCGTTCAACAAGGCCGGTATTGCTGCTGGCCGTCTTGTGGCTGCTGCTGGGCTGGCTGGATGCCAGCTATCTGTACCGGCTGGCCAGCATGGCGCTGGTGTTCGGCTTGCTGGCCGCCAGTGCCAACCTGATTACCGGCGTGGCCGGCATGATGACGCTGGGCCATGCGGCCTTTTACGGCGTAGGGGCTTATACCGCCGCCTTGCTGTCCAGCCAGTACCAGTTTTCCCCCTGGCTGACCCTGCCTCTGGCCGGTGTGACTGCGGCGCTGCTGGGTGGCCTCACCGCCTGGCTGACGCGGCGGCTGGTGAATGTTCACTTTGCCGTGGCCACGCTGGGCATAGGCCAGGCGGTGTATGTCACCTTGCTTAACTGGGTGGATTTCACCCGTGGCCCGATGGGCATTACCGACATCGCCCCGCTCAGTACGGCCAGCCCGGCCATCAACCTGGGGCTGGTGATGCTGGTGTTCCTGCTGTGCTATCTGCTGCTGGAACGCACCATCCATTCTTACTACGGCAATGCGCTGCGTGCATTGCGTGAGGACGAGCAGTGCGTGGCCGCCATGGGGCTGGACCCGGCACGGCTGAAAATACAGGTGATGGTGCTGGGCTGTTTCATTGCCGGTCTGGCCGGTGCGCTGTGGGCGCACTCCACCCGCTATGTGTCGCCGGGCGATTTCCGCTTCAGTGAATCCATTACCATTCTGGCCATGGTGGTGATTGGAGGGCTGGGCAGCCTGCCCGGTGCCATCATGGGGGCTTTGTTGCTCACCCTGTTGCCGGAACTGCTGCGCAGCCTGGGTGATTACCGCATGCTGGTGGTGGGCTCCATCATGTTCGGCTTCATCATGTTCCTGCCCAAGGGGCTGATTGGCGAATACTCGGCGCTGCGGGTGTTCCGCAGCCATCTCAAAGCGCTGGAGCAGTCATGAGCGAAACCTTGCTGGAACTGAAACAGCTGACACTGCGCTATGGTGGTGTGCATGCGCTGGAAGACATTTCTCTGCGCTTGCCCGTTGGTGGCATTACCGGGCTGATCGGGCCGAATGGTGCGGGCAAGACCTCCTTGTTCAATGTGATTACCGGCTTTTCGCGCCCAAGTCGGGGTGAGGTCCACTATGCCGGACAGCGCATTGACGGCCTGCCGGTGCCGCAAATCGCCCGCCAGGGCATTGCACGCACCTTCCAGAACCTGCGGGTGTTTCCCGGCATGACGGTGTTTGACAATGTCAGCATCGGCGCACTCAGCCAGCAGCGCTTTGGCTGGCGTGCGCTGTGGAGCCGCAAGCAGCACAGTGCGCAGGCGGTGAGTGCTGCCACCTGGGCGGCGCTGCGCCGTACCGGGCTGGATGGGCTGGCGTTCGAGCTGGCGGCCAATCTGTCCTATGGCAAGCGTAAGTATCTGGAAATCGCCCGCGCCCTGGCCTTGCAACCGGGCTTGCTGATTCTGGACGAACCGGCGGCCGGGCTGAATGACAGTGAAACCGCCGCCCTGGCCGACTTCCTGCGCCAGTTAAGCCAGGAAGGCTTGAGCCTGTTGCTGGTGGAACATGACCTGAGCCTGGTCAAGAAAATCTGCGACCGTGTGCTGGTGCTGTCATCCGGCCGCTTGCTGGCCGAAGGCAGCCCGGAGCAGGTGATGCGCGACCCGGCGGTGATTACATCCTATCTTGGCAGCGAGGAGGCCTGATGGCATTGCTGGAAGTTGAAAACATCAGCGTGACGCTGGGCGGGGTGCCGATTCTGCGTGAGGTTTCCCTCACTGTGGAGCCGCAGCGCATTGTCACTATTCTGGGTGCCAACGGCGCGGGCAAGACCACGCTGTTGCGCGCCATTTCCGGTATCTATCCGCTGGAGCAGGGCAGCATACGGTTTGACGGTGCCGCCATCCATGGCCAGCCTGCCCATCGCATCGTGCAAAGCGGCCTGTCGCATGCGCCGGAAGGGCGGCAGATCTTCTCCAACATGACGGTCAGGGAGAACCTGCAACTGGGCGCCGGAGAGCAGCGGGACTGGCAGCGGGAGCTGGCCTTTGTGCATGACATCTTTCCCATCCTGCAGCAGCGCAGCAAACAGTTGGCCGGCACGCTGTCCGGTGGCGAACAGCAAATGCTGTGCATAGGCCGGGCGCTGATGGCCAGACCGCGGCTGCTGATTCTGGACGAGCCTTCGCTGGGGCTGGCACCGCAGTTTGTGCAGCAGATTTTCCGGGTGATCGAAACCATCCGCCAGCACGGGGTGACGGTGGTGCTGGTGGAGCAGAATGCGCGCTCGGCATTGCGCATTGCTGACGACGCCTATGTGCTGGAACACGGACGGATTGCCCTGTCCGGCCCGGCGCAGCAGCTGATGCATGATGCCGCGGTGCAGAATGCCTATCTGGGAGTGGCTTAAGCCAGGCTGATCAACCAATGCGAATGCAGGTGGGTTTTTTTGACTGATCCGTTAAATTTTAACCAGAAAATGACAATATTAGTCCACGGCCAATCAAGGCTGTAAATTAAGAAAAGCGCTACTTAAAAGTAGCGCTTTTTATGCCATTGATGCTCGAATCAGATTGCCAGATCTTCCAGGCTGAAACCTTCATCCAGCTGAGCTTGTACCCAAGCAGGCTTACGACCACGACCAGTCCAGGTCTGGGATTCATCATTCGGGTTCTTGTATTTGGCTTCTACCGGCTTGCGCACAGCAACCGTAGCTTTACTTAGTACATCATCCAGGCTGAGACCATAAGACTTGGCCAGCTCCAGGATCTGCTTCTTGGCATTGGCCTTTTCTTCAGTTTCGCGATGCTTGATTTCTGCCTGAACTGTATTAAGTAGTGCTTGCAGTTCAGCCAAGCTAAGATTCAAAAGTTCCATATGGGTATCCAGGTGTGGTAAAGGAATTGCGCTATGCAGTATGCGCTTTGATCGGGATTATACGTGTTGTTTTTGTATTGTAATATGTCTCCCATTCCTGCCGACTTGCATACGCTGGATACGCCGATGTTGTCAGAGCTGCCACAGAGCTACCAGAAGCCGGATAAAGTCACGATGCTGGGCAAGGTTACTGCCGTCATGTCGCTGCTGGTTGATATCGTGGGCGACAAACCTATCGGATTGCTAAAGCAAACCGACCTTGTGGCTTACTTCGAAGCAGTTCAGACACTGTGCTCGCAAGTGGCAGGATAAGGGCTGGCCGATGACGCTGACCACAGAAGGCGTGCAATACCTTGGCTCACGCCGCAACCCTGAGGGCGGGCAATGTGTAGTCAGGAGACAGTTCACAATACTCGAACATTGCATGCTCAGTTTCATTAACACCATTCCCGATCCGGGAAAAAGTGTTGGCAGCACAGCGTCAAGGAAGAACGATTTTAGGCATGGCAGAAATCTGAAATGCGCTTAAATCAGTCGGGGAAATACTCGACATGTGTCTCACCTTTGCGCCCGTAATAGCTAACGTGCCGGCCAGTAATCCAGACGGTATAGCTGATACACCCGGCGGCCTGCGATAGTTGTTTGAATTGTGGGTACATAAGGTCACCACGCTGTGCACCGAGAATTGCCTCTTTGATTGCCGGGCCTGAAAATTCAACTGCGATTTGGTTATTGGCAGGAGCCTGCTCAAGCGTGAGCGTTTCGCCACATGGCATGTAGTAGGTTACCCGGCCTGTTCGGTAGTCAACCACGTAGGATTCAACACCTGCGCTGACCAGATTTCCGACAACTTGGCCAAAGTGAATACGCCCTTCGTTTGATGCATTCAATGTTTCTTTGATGAGAGATTCGATTGCGTGTTCCATTTTGCTTTCCTACTTGGTTTGAGGCTATCGGGTGGGGAGTTGTGTCAACTGGTGATGCTCAACCAGTTCTCTCATCAGTGTTGCTAGGGATTGGCGCTGGGTATCGCTCATATGGCTGAAGAAATGGGCATCGTTTTCGTCTGCGATAACTGCCAACTTCGGGACCATGGCTAGTCCGGACTCAGTCAGACATAGCACCTGCGCGCGCTGGCTATCTTTGGAAAGTTGTCGCTCGGCCAATCCCTTGGCTTCGAGCTTCGAAATCACCTTCGAGGCTGCTCCCTTGGTCATGCCAAGAGCACTAATCAGGTCTGCATGGGTGCTATCTGCGCGGCCATATAGGGAACGCATCGCCACCCACTCTGCCACTGAAATTTCGTGCTTTGCTAACAGATTTTCGAAACGGCTAGAGACTTGGTTCGACACAAAACGTAACCAGAAGCCAAGGTGAGATTCGAGTTCGCTAACTTTTGGGGTGTCAGGTTTTTTCATGATTTGGTTTCCATGGAAACTATTGGAATATAGTTTCCATGGAAACATAAATCAAGGACTTTTTATCATTAGCTAAGAGCCAGCCATACATAAATGCCACGCATCTACTTCAAGCCACTGTCTTGGCTTCACTTGCCCATATCTGGGGGAATTGCCCGGCGCGAATGGCCGGTGCAATGGCCTGCGTGCTGAAGCCGGCCAGTTGGTGGATGGCAAAGGGGTCGGCTGCAATCATCTGCTGTATTTCCGCCTCCTGCTCGCCGTATGCCAGGATGAATCCGCCCGTGCCACCCAGCAGCGGGCCGGCAAACAGGATGCGACCTTGGCGGATATTGTCGGCCAACCATATCTTGTGGCCTTCCAGTTGTGCCTGGACTTCCTGCTCCGGGCGCAGATAGTTGAGGGTAATGGCAAATAGCATGTTTGTTCTCCGGTATTGAAGGGGACTGCAGGGGATGTGACTTGCCGCGATATGCAGCATGTTGATACGGATATCTAGCTGGGTGAGGTGTTAACGACTGGCAGCCTGGGCTGCCCGGTCCAGCTGGCTGGCGATGGTGGCCGGGTGGGAAATCATCGAAAGATGGCTGGATGGCACCGACCACACGGTGGCACCGATTTGCCCGGCCATGCGTAGCTGTACCGCGGGCGGCAAGGCCTGGTCTTGCGTGGTGTGCACATACCAGCTGGGCTTGTCGTGCCAGGCCGCATGTTCCACCTTGCCGCCAAAACTGGCGCTGGCAATGGGCTGCTGTACGGCGGCCAACAGCCGCGCCTGTTTGAGTGGCACATCTGCAGCCATCACCTGGCGGAACCGGGCCGGCCGGTCCAGCCAGAGCATGCCGTGCGCGTCGGCAGCCAGCCCTGCCATCGGGGCCTTCAGGCGGGTCAGCAAATCACTGACCGATTCATCGTTATCCGGCACCAGCGCGGACAGGTAGACCAGGCCTTTCACATTGGCAGCATTGCCCGCCTGGGTGATGACGGCTCCGGCCCAGGAGTGGCCAACCAGCAGCACATCTCCCGTCTGGCGCTGCAGTACCTGTTCGGTGGCGGCAACATCGTCCGCCAATGAAGTCAGCGGGTTTTGCACCGCCGTAACGTGATAGCCCAGCCGCTGCAGCCGGCTGATGACTGGAGCCCAACTGGAGCCATCAGCAAATGCGCCATGTACCAGCACGATATTGCGAATGGCAGGCGCGGCCTGGCCCGGCGTGCTGGCCAGCGTCAGCACCACACCGGCGAGGGCCAGCAGTTTCTGCTTCCAGTTGCGGGCTTGCCGTGCGCTGGCATTCTGGCTTGAAAATCTTGTTGAATCATTTGCTTGTGACATTTCTTTCATCCGGCGAATCAATGTCATGCAGTGTAGCCGGGTGGATACAGGCAAATAAGATGGCGAATCAGACATTGTTCATGCAAAATTCGCCAAACAGGTAAGGGGAAGATCATGCAGATCGCCATCGTGGCACTGGAAGGCAGTTTGTTATCCGCCATCAGCGGCCTGGCGGACATGTTCTGGATCTGCAATCAGGCCAGCCGCAATCCGCCACCGGGAGTGGTGACAGCCCTGGCAGGCAGTCCCGGCCCGCTGTTTCATACCCGGATTGTCAGTGCCGATGGCCAGCCGCTGCGCGACCCGCAAGGGCGGTGGATTCCGGTGGATGGCGCGTTTGATGCAGAAACAGCCTACGATGCCATCCTGATTGCCGGCATGGCACTGGGGCCTGACGGCCAGCCGCCGCATAGCGCGGCACACACACAGGCTGCCCGCTGGCTGTCATTCCGCCATCAGACTGGCGTGCTGATTGGCGGCGCCTGTGCCGGTACCTTTGTGCTGGGCGAAGCCGGTTTGCTCGACCGACGCCGTTGCACCACCACCTGGTGGTTACACCATGTGTTCAAGCAGCGCTTTCCGGCTGCCTGCCATGTATGGGGCAGCGCCCTGGAGGAGCAAGACGGCATCATTACCACCGGAGGGCCGCTGTCCTGGGTGGACCTGGCGCTGCATGTCATCCGCCGTCTGGCCGGCCCGGAGCTGGCCAGGCTGGCGGCGGACATTTCGGTGGCCGACAGCCTGCCCCTGCCGCAATTGCTGTATGCCCCGCGTGGCTTCGTCAACACGGCCAACCCGCTGCTGTTGCAGGCAGAGCAAATCATCCGCCATGCCCACCCCGGAATGACGGCGGAGGCGCTGGCCCAGGCCTTGCACCTGAGCGAGCGCACCTTGCACCGCCGCCTGAAGCAACTGACCGGTGAGTCACCCAAAGCCTTCATCACCCGCGTGCGTATCGAAACAGCCTGCGTGTTGCTGGCTACGCCGGGCATCAGCATCAAGCAGGTGGCAGGCCAGTGTGGTTATGGTGATGAAACCGCCTTCCGGCGTGCCTTCATACAGGCCATGGGCCTGACCCCGGTGGATTACCGCCGCAGGATGCACAGCCAACAGTCATGAAATCACATCTCTGGTGTTGCATGCCGGGGTGTGATTGCAATTTTTGCGGCTGGATGGACTGTTATCGTCTGATGGAAAATCGCAGTAAAACCAAGCTGTCGCAGACCGTTGTCCGGGACGGCTTGGCTGCATGGCGCAATCTGAAGTCATTGGAATGATTGAAATCCAATGAATGCGTTGTTGGCTTATTTGTCGGTTTGAGATTGCTTCGATTTGAACAAGACTTGGCTGGCAATCAAGGCAGAAGCGGCGGCAAACAACAGCCACCAGGCAGGCGAGCTCTTGCTATGCGTCATTTCCACCAGCGCGGTGGATACTGCCGGGGTCAGGCCACCAAAAATGGCGGTGGCCAGGCTGAAGGCCAGCGAAAAGCCCACGGTGCGCACATATACCGGCATCACCTCGGTCAGCGCCGCCACCATCGCACCGTTATACATGCCAAAGAAGAAGGAGAACCACAGCAACACCGTCAGCAGCCGGATAAAACTGGGCGCAGCTGCCAGCCAGGCCATGGCCGGGTAGGCGGTCAGCAAGGCCAGCAGCGAAATGCCCAGCAGCAACGGTTTGCGGCCAATGCGGTCGGACAGCGCCCCGCCAACGGGCAGCCAGCAGAAATTGGACAGGCCCACGCACAGGGTGACAACCAGGCTGTCCTGCGCGCTCAGATGCAGCACGCTTTTGCCAAAAGTCGGGGTGTAGACGGTGATGAAGTAAAACAGTGTGGTGGTGAGCGAAACCAGAAACATGCCGGCCACGATGGTGCGCCAGTGCAGGCCGATGGTGCCAAAGATTTCACGCAGGCTGGGGCGGTGCTTGCGCGCCAGGAAGGCATCGGTTTCCTGCAAGGAACCGCGCAGCAGGAAAATCAGCGGAATGATCAGGCAGCCGATGAAAAACGGCACGCGCCAGCCCCAGGCGGCAATCTGCTCCGGGCTCAGCCACAGCTGGATGCCATAGCCGATGGCAGCCGCCACCACGATGGCCACCTGCTGGCTGGCCGACTGCCAGCTGGTGTAAAAGCCCTTGTGACCCGGCGTGGCAATTTCGGCCAGATACACCGACACCCCACCCAGTTCCACCCCGGCGGAAAAGCCCTGCAGCAAGCGGCCCAGCAGCACCAGCAAGGGCGCGGCCAGCCCGATCTGGCTGTAATCCGGCACAAAGGCAATCAGCACCGTGCCACAGGCCATGATGCCCAGCGTCACGATCAGCCCCTGACGGCGGCCGATGCGGTCCACATAACTGCCCAGCACGATGGCACCCAGCGGGCGCATCAGGAAACCGGCACCGAAGACGGCAAAGGTCAGCATCAGCGAGGCAAACTCGCTGCTGGTGGGGAAAAATGCCTTGCTGATATAGCTGGCATAAAATCCGAACAGAAAGAAATCGAACTGTTCGAGAAAATTGCCACTGGTCACGCGCAGTACCGCACCCAGTCGGGACTGGGCAGGGTGCTGGCTTGTAGGCGTTTGTTGCATGAGTACTCTCCTTTGTTGCGTTGTATTTATTGCTTTTCTGGATGTTTTACTGACGGACGGTCAGCGGCGTTGACGCTTTTCGATGGCCCACTTGAGCAAGGCCGTGCTGCGGAAAATGCCGTGGGCGAACTTGCCATAGGGCAGGGTGAGGAACAGCGCCATCACCACGCCCAGATGCACGGCCAGCAGGCTGCCCAGCACATGGCTGTGGCGAGCAAACGGCAACAGCAGGCCGCTGGCGCTGGTGAGCAGCAGCAGGGCAATGAAGCCGCGGTCCATCGGGCCTTGCTGTACGTCGCCATGCTGCGGGTCGCGTTGCAGGTTCAGCCACAGCAGGCCGGCAGGGCCAATCAGCAGGCCGATACCACCCGCAATGCCCAGCAGCACCGGCAGGCTGTTCAGTGCATAGGGGGCTGGCAGACCCAGCAGATAGTGGTAGCCGGTGGCCACGATGGTGGCGGCAAAGCAGGACAGGAAGCCGTAGAAGGTGAAGTGGTGAAAACGCCGCCGCCACAGGGTGTAGGCATCGTCGGCGTTATTGCAGCCCTGGCCGTGGCCGCCATCCAGGTACTTCAGCGTGGCCACTGCATGACCGGCATCCAGCACCGCTGGTACATCCGGCGCTTGCGGGCTGATGTCACGCCAGAAGCGGCGCACGCCCATGCCCAGCGCCAGCACGGCAAAGCCGAATACCGGGCCGAACAGCCCGGCCAGCAGATGGTGCGGGAAGTAATCGTAGAAATTGCCGCTGTTCACTGTCGGGGCCAGTGCCTGCAACAGCAGCAGGAACAGCGCAAGGCTGATGGCCAGTGCCAGCGCAACGGTCAGCCCGGCGTGGTGATACAGCCGCCCCAGCGCGCCCGGCCAGGCAAAGCGGGTATAGCTTTGCTGCCGCACCTGGGCCATGGCTTTGGGAATGTTGACGGCAAATTCATGTGGCGATGCGTACTGGCAGGCATGCAGACAGGCGCCGCAGTTGTGGCAGAGGTTGGCCAGGTAATGGATGTCGGCCTGGCCGAATTCCAGCCGCTGGGTCATGGCGGGAAACACCGCACAAAAGCCTTCGCAATAACGGCAGGCATTGCAGATTTGCAAATCGCGCGCCACTTCGGCCTCAGCCTTGTCCAGCAGGGAGCCCGGCTGGCCGGCAGCCAGTTGTTGCGCCTCGTCGATCAGGCGGGTGAGTTGTTGCATGTCAGATTCCTTTTGAAGCAGCCTGAGCCGCCTGCGCGGCACGGCTGCCGGCAATGCGACCAAAAGCAGTACCGATGGCCATGCCGATACCGGCCACATAGCCCTTGCCCAGCACATTGCCGGCCATCATTTCGCCGGCCACAAACAGGTTGGGGCTGGGCTGGCCGGCAAAGTACACGGCGGCGTCGGCATTGGTTTTCAGGCCCAGATAGGTAAAGGTGATGCCAGGGCGCAGCGCGTAGCCGTAATAAGGCGGGGTATCCAGCGGCAAGGCCCAGTGGCTTTTGGGTGGGGTGAGGCCGTCGGTGTGGCAGTTGTCCAGCACGGTGTGGTCGAACTGCCCGGCCTGGCAGGCTGCGTTGTAGCGCTGGATGGTGTCGACAAAGCGCGCCTCGTCCAGCCCCAGTTGGCGGGCCAGCTCCGGCAGGGTGTCGGCCTTGTTGCCGGGGAATACCGGCGGCATGAAGCGGCCAATGGCCTTGGAATCGATGATGGAGTAGCCGATCTGCTCCGGCTGCTGTGCCACCAGCCGCCCCCAGATGGCATAGCGCTTGGGCCAGAAATCCTCGCCCTCGTCGTAAAAGCGCTCGGCATGGCGGTTGAGCATGATGCCCAGCGACACGCAGTCCACCCGGGTACAGATGCCGCCATCGTAAAGCGGCGCGCGGGCATCGATAGCCACACAGTGCGATTGCGACGGGTCGCCCACCATGTCGGCCCCGGCCTGCTGCATGAACTTGAGCAGCACGCCCTGATTGAAACGGGTGCCACGGATGAGGAAGTTGTCCGCCGGCCAGTCGCCCTGGTCGTTCTGGCCCCAGGCACTGCGCAACCATTCGCGGTTGGACTCGAAACCGCCAGCAGCCAGCACACAGCTGCGCGCGGTGATGCGCTCGCCACCAGACAGATGGGCAGCAACAAAGCGGCCATCCTGCAATTCCAGCCGTTCAACCGCGCTGTCGTAGCGAATCACCACGCCCAGTTGTTCGGCGCTGCGGTAATAGGCATTCACCAGGGCCTTGCCGCCGCCCATGAAAAAGGCATTGGTGCGCGCCGTATGCAGAGCGCCGGACAACGAGGGCTGAAAGTGCACGCCGTGACGGCGCATCCAGTCGCGACAGCTGCCGCTGGCGCGAATCACCAGCCTGGCCAGTGCCTCGTCGGTCTGGCCGCCGGTGACACGCAGCAGGTCCTGCCAGTATTCTTCTTCCGGATACGCATCTACCAGCACGTCTTGCGGGGCATCGTGCATGCAGCGCAGGTTGCGGGTGTGCTGTGAATTGCCGCCGCGCCAGGCGCGCGGGGCGGACTCCAGCAGCAGCACCGAGGCCCCGGCTTCGCGGGCCATCAGTGCGGCGCAGAGTGCGGCGTTGCCGCCGCCGATGATCAGAACATCAAACATGGGTACAGCCTCCCTGAGACAAGCGGAGACTGTAAAAAGCCCTCAGGCCGGCCGCCAGACCGGATCGGGCAACAGGTGTTTAGCGTTTGTAAACAGTGGCTCCCGGCCACTGGCCGCTGCGGGCCAGTTCGCTGGCCACCTGTTGCAGCACCACGCGGGTGGCCAGCCCTGCCGGGGACAGCTCGTCATCGGAAAGGCTCACCAGCAGATTGGGGCGGCTGACGCTGTCGTCGAGGATGTCGATCAGGCGGAATTCCTCCGGTGGCAGGCGGGCAATGGCGGCTCCGGGCTGGATGGTGGCGCCGTAACCGGCCCTTACCGCATCCATCAACAGCGGCAGGCCGTCGATTTCGGCGCAGATGTTCAGCGCGTGCGCGCCCTGGTTGCTGGCGTTGTTGAGCAGGGCGCGCAAACCATGCGGGCCACTGGGCATGATCAGCGGAATATCGCCCAGCTCGGCCAGGCTGATGTGGTCCTGCGTGGGTGCTGCGGGCAGGTCGCGGCGGCAGATCAGGAACAGCTTTTCCTCCAGCAGCGGCAGCACGCTCCAGCGCCGGGTGCGCTCTTCCTGGAACAGCACCGCCAGATCCAACTGGCGTGCGCCCAGCATGGTGGCCAGATTGCCGGACAGGTTTTCCACCAGATGCAGGCGGATGTCCGGGTAACGCTCGCGCATGGCTGCCATGAAGGGCAGGCCCAGCACGCCGGTGGTGCTGGGGGCCATGCCCACGCTGACATGGCCGGACAGCCGGGCCAGCTGGGCGGCGCGCATGGCGTCGTCGGCATGGCGGATGGCCAGTTGCGCCTGCCGCCAGAACGCGAGGCCAGCATCGGTGGGCACCACGCCGCTGGAGGTACGCTGCAACAGCCGGGTGGCCAGTTCGCCCTCAAGCCGGCTGATCTGCTGGCTCAGTGCCGAGGTACCCACCCCCAGTTCCAGCGCGGCGCGCCCCATGCTGCCTTGCGCCACCACGCTGACAAAATAGCGTAATTGCCTTAACTCCATTGCTTGTCCTCTTGCTGCAGTTCGGCTTGATCGTGCAAGGCGCAGTCTACTGCCGAATCGGCGGCAGGCGTGAAAAGCCTATGTGTTGAGCTTGCAGATTATTGGCGAATACGCTCTCGCTTTCTGAACAGAAAGCGAGGCCCCCTTACAGGGTAAGGGCGGGGGGATAGGGAATAGACGGGAAGGCTGCGGAATCAATCAGTGAGTCGAAAGGCCCAGCTTTGCCGGGTCCGGTGAAATCGAAGCAAATCACCACGTCAGCAGCCTGGAGCCTCCGAGAGGAGGCCAGGCATGTGCTGACTGGCAAGCAAAAGCACACGGAGAGAGTGTAAGGCTCAGGCAGTGGCAGCCTTGCCGACAAAGCGGCTGCGGATGTCCTTGCGGTACAGCATCAGGGTGGCGGCCAGGCCACAGGCTGCGGCCAGCATCATCCAGTAGCCCGGGGCGGCCTTGTCGCCGCTGGCATCAATCAGCGCGGTGGATACCAGCGGGGTGAAACCGCCGAAAATTGCCGTGGCCAGGCTGTAGGCCAGCGAAAAGCCCACGGTTCGCACGTGACTGGGCATCAGCTCGGTCAGGGCCACCACGGTGGCACCGTTATAGCTGGCATACAGGAAGGACAGCCACAGCTCCACCACCAGCATGTGGCCAAAGCTGGGAGAGGCCACCATCCAGGCCAGCGCCGGGTAGGCGGTGAGCATGGCCAGCAGGCTGAAACCCAGCATCAGCGGCCAGCGGCCAATGCGGTCGGACAGCGCGCCCATGATGGGCAGCCAGATGAAGTTGGACAGGCCGACAAAGAAGGTCACCAGCAGGCTGTCGTTTTCACTGAGCTTGAGCACGCTCTTGCCAAAAGTCGGCGTGTAGACGGTGATCAGGTAAAAGCTCACCGTGGTCATCACCACCAGCAGCATGCCGCCGGTGATCAGCTGCCAGTTCTGCGCAATGGAGCGCAGGATGTCGGCAAAACTGGGGTGGTTCTTGTGCGCCAGAAAAGCATCGGTTTCCTGCAGCGAACGACGAATGGCAAAGATGAAGGGAATGATCATGCAACCGATGAAAAACGGAATGCGCCATGCCCACTGGTCGATCTGCTGATTGTTGAAGGCCTGATGCAGCAGGTAGCCCAGCACGGCGGCAAACATGATGGCCACTTGCTGGCTGGCCGACTGCCAGCTGACAAAGAAGCCCTTGCGGCCCGGTGTGGCCATTTCAGCCAGATACACCGACACGCCGCCCAGTTCCACCCCGGCAGAGAAGCCTTGCAGCAGGCGGCCCAGCAGTACCAGTACGGGTGCTGCCAGGCCGATGCTGGCATAGCCGGGCACAAAGGCGATCAGGGCCGTGCCGCAGGCCATGATGGCCAGGGTGACAATCAGGCCCTTGCGGCGGCCGATGCGGTCGATATAGCTGCCCAGCACGATGGCACCGATGGGACGCGCCAGAAAACCGGCACCAAAAGTGGCAAAGGCGAGAATCAGCGAAGCATACAGGTTACCGCTGGGGAAAAAGGTTTTGGCAATATAGGTGGCGTAAAAGCCGTACAGGAAAAAGTCGAACATTTCCAGGAAGTTACCGCTGGTAACACGTAACACCATGGAAAGGTTTGACTGGCGTGGGCTGGCAGTGGTCATGTCGTCGTCCTTGTCATTGAGCGGAGGTGCTGACCGGTGTCATCCCGGTCTGGCGAATGCTTGCCGCAACCTGCGGCGAAGCAAGAAAGCGCAGCAACTGGCGTGCCGCTGCAGGGTGTCCGCTGTCACGGCTGATGCCAGCGGAAAAGGTGGTGACTTGCTGTGCCTGTTCCGGCAGCAGGCCGACAATGTCGATGCCGGCAATCGGGATCAGCTCGCTCAGTTGCTGGAAGCCAAGTTCGGCTTCACCGCGTGCCACCACCTTGCCCACCGGTTCGGCCGGAATCATGCGGCTGCGGTCCTTGATCTGCTCGGCCACGCCCAGGCGGGAAAACAGCACGGTGGACAAAAACACCCCGCTGGCGCTGTCCGAGTAAGCAATGGAATGGCTGTTGAGCAGGGTCTGTTTCAATGCGGCCAGCGTGCTGATGTCCGGCTGCGGGCTGCCGTGCTTCACCGCCAGCGCAATGCGCGATGCAGCCAGCGGTGTATTGCTGTCCGCTACCACCCGGCCTTGGGCTTGCAACTGGTCCAGTGCGCTGCCCACCATCACCAGCACGTCGATTTTTTCACCGCGCGCCAGGCGCTGCGGAATGGCCTGCGGGGTGTCGCCCATGGACGGGCCCCATTCCAGTTTCAGCTGATGGCCGGTTTCCTGTTCGAATCGGGGTGCCAGCAGCTTCAATGCCGCGGCAAAACCGCCGGAACTGACCACAGTCAGTTGGTCTGCCATTGCCTGGGTGCAGGAAAACGCCAGCAGCAGCGCGGCCAGGCCGCAGCCTGGCTTCCATTTCATTGCCATGAAGATCTCCTCTTGTTGTGTATGTGTTGTGCTGAAATAATGCACAAGATGCAATAAATGTTTAATTGCTTTTATTTCATGGATTAATCGATGGCGCGCATCAATCTGGAACTCAATGAATTGCAGGCATTTCTGGCGGTGGCGGAGAAGTCCAGTTTCAAGGCCGCAGCCGAGGCCTTGTACCTGTCGCAGCCCGCCTTGAGCCGACGCATCGAAAAACTGGAGCAGTCCCTGCAGGTACGCTTGCTGGAGCGCACCACGCGCAGCGTGCGGCTGACCGAGGAGGGCGCGCATTTTCTGTTGCATGCGCAGAATGTGGTGGACGAACTGGAACAGGCCATGCGCGGCCTGGGTGAGCGGGCAGAACGGCGCAGCGGCTTGGTGTCGATTGCCAGCATTCCGTCGGTGGCGCAGCACCTGTTACCCGCTGCGCTGGCCGAGCTGGCTGCCAGCTACCCGGCGCTGTGCCTGCGGGTATTTGATGAGGGCGCACAAGAGGTGCTGGAGCAGGTATTGGCAGGGCATGCCGACTTCGGCATCAACTTCATTGGTGCCGAGGACCCCAATATCGACTTTGAGCCATTGCTGACCGAGCGCTATGTCGCCGTGATGCAGCAGGGTCACCCGTTAGGGGGGCGTACCACACTTGAATGGAGAGATTTAGTGGGCGAGCGGCTGATTGGCGTGTCTCAGCGCAGCGGCAACCGCCTGCTGCTGGATCATCATCTGGCCAGCCTGCCCGAGCGGCCCCGAGTCCACTATGAAGCCGGTCACTTGCACGGAGCCTACGGAATGGCCATGGCCGGTCTTGGCGTGATGATCGTACCCGAACTCTCTTTGACACCAGCTTATATGCATAAACTGGTCGGCATCACGCTGGAAGATCCACAAATATCGAGAACAATTGGTCTTATCACTCGATCCGGGTATAAACCCAATCCAGCAGTGGTGAAGTTAATCGAACTGGTCCGGGGACAGTTCAAAAAATATTGCCAGTCCAAACGACTATCAGCTTAGCGCTAGTAACCGGTCGGCGATTGAGCAGTATAACGCTTCGATTTGAGAGGCTTTTCTCAGATATCCGCTTCGGCAGTTTGGCCTAAGCAGACGGTAACTCGAACCTGGGCCAGCGCCGCTGCAAGCCACACGTCGGACGATTGAGGCTGTGCTGTTTCAAAAGCTCGCCGGTGGAAACGTTGGCAAGGCCAATCGCATCTGCCAGGTACACTTGATCGCAACCGCTACTGGATACCATGTGGGTTGGCCGGCAGGGTACTGTTTATCGGCCTGTTTGACAGTGGTAGCCGTGCGTGGATCAAATGGACTGCCCAGTAGCTGAGACCTCTGGTACCACCGCCTTTCTCTCTCAAGGGCGTGCGCTGCCCCCGGTGGCAAGTTGCGACATGATTTGGTACGCCACATTCACCCGTTCAGCCAGCGGGGTGTTCTTGTTGGCCAGCATCACAATACCCACGCGCTTGGCGGGTATAAACGCTACGTACGTGCCAAAACCGTTAGTCGAACCTGTCTTGTTAATCCAGACATCTGCACGCGGTGCCAGAGGTGGCTTGATCTCGGTCGCCGGTATTGCTTCTACCATGCGCGACCCGTTTCCTTCTAGCAGCGTAGGTAAAGCGACGGGATACGGATACTGTTCCCAGATCAGGTCCTGAGTCATTGGCCCGACCCGGAAGTAAGCAGTATGCGTCTCGTCAATCGCACGCTGAAGCTTTTCGTCCAGTGAGATCGCATGCATATTGGCATTTACGAAGCGCAGCAGATCCGCTGCCGTGCTCTTGACACCGTAAGCTTCGGCCGACAACACCCCATCCCTCATGCGGATCGGCACACCGGTCTTGCTATAGCCTTGCGCATAATCAGCCATTTTGGCAGCCAGAACATTGATATAACTGTTGTTCATCCCCAGTGCCGGAAACAGCTTCTGCTCGATCAGCGCAGTAAAATCCTGCTTCATGCTTTTTGCCGTGATCCAACCGAGCGTGCCGATGCCGGGGTTGGCATAGGTACGGTAGGTGCCAGGGGTATAAGTCGGTTGCCACGCCTTGAAATAATTCAGTAATTGCACGTCATTATGAATGTTGTCCGGCACCTGTAATGGCAAGCCGCCAGGCGTGTGCGTCCCCAAATTGAGCAGGCTTACTTCACCGAATGGATGCCCCCTTAGCGACGGCAAATACTTGCCAGTTTTGTCCTGCAGTGAGAGGTAGCCCCTCACTTGTGCATAAGAGGCCAGCGTGGCGGTGAACGTCTTGCTCACTGAGCCAATCTCGAACAATGTGTCGTGCGTGACTGGCTGGCGCGTTTCCAGCGATGCCACGCCATAGTTGTATACGTAGGTCTTCCCCGTGACTGTGACCCCAACGGTCATGCCGGGAATGCCGTCTTTGGCCATCAAGGTGTGGATCGCTTTGTCCACTAAACCTTTGATTCTATCTTGTGGCATATCGGACGCCTGACTGACGGTGGCGCTCGCACAGAACACTGCACAGACCACTGCGGCGAAGCGCCTGATGTTGGATTTCATGACTTTATTCCTTGCGTCTTGTTTGTGGGAGGCCACCCCGACTCATTAGCCTTGTTTATGTATTGATTGCGCCAAGGATTTTCATGTCTTGCCGTATCAACCACAAGCGAGGAAAATTTGTATTAGACAATAGAAATTCTTATACATAAGCCCAATGCGCCCACATTTACCGTTAAATGCTCTCCGGGCGTTCGAGGCCTCGGCCCGGCACCTGAGCTTCACCCGAGCCGGGCTGGAATTGAAGGTTACCCAAGCGGCGGTCAGCCAGCAGGTGCGAATGCTGGAAGACTGGCTTGGTACCCCGCTATTCAAGCGCCTGCCGCGCGGCTTGGGACTGACGGACGAAGCCAGGGCGATCCTGCCGGTGCTGAGCGATGCGTTCAACCGTATCGAAGCGGTACTCAAGCAATGTGAAGGTGGTCATATGAGCGAGGTGCTGACCATAGGCGTGGTCGGCACCTTCGCCGTTGGCTGGCTGATGCCTAGGCTAAAACTATTTCGCGATGCTCATCCCTTTGTGGATCTGCGGCTGCTCACCAATAACAATCTGGTCGACCATGCCACCGAAGGGCTGGATTTTGCAATTCGCTTCGGTGAAGGAGGTTGGCCAAGCACCGAGAATGCTTTGTTGTTCGATGCTCCGCTCTCGGTGCTCTGCTCCCCGGAGATTGCCAGGCGGCTTGCCGTGCCGGCCGATTTGACCAGAGAAACCTTACTGCGCTCCTACCGTACCGAAGAATGGATGCAATGGTTCGAAGTAGCACGATTGGAACCATGGACCATCAGTGGCCCGATCTTCGACTCCTCGCGCTTGATGGTTGAAGCAGCGATGCAAGGGGCAGGTATCGCGCTGGCTCCAGCACGGATGTTCCAGCGTGAGCTGCAGTCGGGTGTGCTGGAGCAACCTTTTGAATTGGAAGTACGCACCGGCAGCTACTGGCTTACTTGGTTGAAATCACGCAGCTTGTCGCCGGCCATGCAGATGTTCCACGACTGGCTTTTGCATGAGGCCGCCTGCCCATCCGGCTAGCCGGGAGGCGAAATTATGTGTATAGCCGTGGTTTTCATTGTTGAACACCTGCTGATCAATGGCCAGTGTCCGGTCATCGGCTTTGACCACCCACAGGATCAGATCCAGTTTCGGGAGTAGCCGCTGATACCGCTCGGTGTATTCCTGATCCCTGCCGATAATTTCACCAGCGCCCGGTACGTCAATCAGGGCAATGCCTTTCCCATTTTTATACGCCAGGGTGTATTCCTGCGGGTAGGATCAAACCGATATTCAGCATCAAGGTGATGTACCAGTATTTGTTTGTCTGGAGCGCAGTTGTCACTTTTTGAGCCAGGGTGAACTCGCTGCTGGACATGTCACCAGCCACCATGGCTTGCAGCAGAAAACCCAACGGGAGTGATAGGTGGCTGAAAAAATCTTGATTACATTCTCATCCAGGCTGGCGGTAGTTCGGCCTTAGCGGCCGGACGATCTACCCCTGCTCTGATTCGCCTTAAAAAAAGCTGTGTTTTGATCAAAAGGCAGGCAAAAGTCTATTAAATCAGCTTGTTCTGGTTGGCTGAAACAGCTTTCCAACAGAGTTGACCCTTTGCGGCAATTGGGCTCCTGCAACCTGGCTGGTGAGATGTCAGGGCCGGGTAAACACGAGGCCTGGGGGCGCTAGATTTAAACGTCATTATTCTTCAGGAATGGCTATACCTTATTAAGGTTAAGCATTGTCGATTGCCTGGAAATCATGTGCAGGCAAAACACCGGCGGTGTGGGAAAGGTAAGTTCAATTGTCCAGATGACTACTGAAAGTAGATCATGCGCAAAAAAATAAGCAGCAAAGCACTGCAGACTTTGTCTATCAGTCGGGCCGTTGTATTGATTGTCATCATGCTGGGCGGAATCCAATTAGCGTGGATTGCCGAGTTGCTGGCCGCCTCCTGGGCTAATTATCAACAGGCCGAGCAGGTGATGCAGTTGAACAATGTCAGCAGGCAATTATTCATGACTGCCGACCTGTTGCGGCGTGAGTCCATTCAGGCTCGCCTCATGCTGAACCGCAGCATGGCACCTGATGATGCGGAACGCACCACCTTGTTGCGTTTGCAGCAGGGAGCGGATTTCTGGACCGGGCAAGTTTTGCAGTCATTCCAGAGACTGCCGGATGACCGCCATTATGGTGTGCAATTTTCAGGGCAATTGCAGAATTTCGAACGGTTGCGTAAGGAAGTGAATACCCGGCTGAACAAGTCCTTCGTTCGCGACGAGACACTGAGCTACGCGCTGGAGCTGGCGATACGCAATGTTCAGAGCACGCTGAGCACCATGATGGTGGAAATCGGCAACCGTATCGACCTCAGCGGTAACGCAGACATCAATCAGCTGGATACGATCAAGCAAGATGGTTGGTTGGTGGCACGTAGCCTGCGCGCTGCTGCGATGGGGCTGGTGCTGCGGGCGGAACTCAATGCCATGCTGAGCGAAACCGAGGAAGACGATCTGCGCGCCCGACTGGAGCTGTCCGGCGTATTGCTGGAAAAGCTGCGAGCAGATGCCCGTTATATCAATGACCCGCGTCTTACGCAGCGCCTGCAACAGTTTTCCGCGCTGGCGTTGCAGCTGAACATTCAGACCAAGCAGCAAACCCAGATTCTACGGGAGCATGGCAATAACCCCTTGGCAATCAAGCAGCTGCAAAGGCAGTTGGCGCAAACTCAGAATACTGCACGCGACACATTCATGCTCTTGATGGACATGACTGAAGTGCATATTCAGCAGAACCGACAGCACTATCGCCGTCTGTTACTGCGCGATAGCCTGCTGGGCATTTTTTTGCTGGCGCTAGGCGTGGCCCTGTTGTACTTCATGGTGCGCAAGGTGCTGCAGCCGCTCAATCAGCAGCAGCGCATGCTGGATGCTACCGACGATGCCATCATGACCATTACCGACCAAGGGGTGATCCAGCATGCAGCGGCTGGTGCCGAGCGCATGTTTGCCTACGCGGAAGGGGGGCTTGTCGGCTTGCCGATTGCACAACTGCTGCGCATGGAGGGTGACCTGGACCAGGTCATGCAGCTTGCCGAGGGGGAGGTGGGGATCAATTTGCAGGGTTTGGGCATGGAGAGTGGCGGGCGCTGTTTTTTTGCCGGACTGACCCTGACACGATTTCAGGACAGAGCGGCCCATACGCTGTATTTGCTGATTGTCAGGGATGAGCACGAGCGCAGGCTGGCCGAGCGCTCGCTGGAACGCAACCTGGACATGCTGTCTGCTATCTCCCATGTGGAAAACCTGATGTTGTGTCGCTGGCCGCGCGAGCAGGTCATGTGCCGTCTGCTGGACGAATTCAAGCGTTTTGCGCTAGCCGCGGACGGTTTCTTGCTGGCGCTGCTCAATAACAGTAATGGATCTCTCAATATCAATTTACAGGCAGGGCAATGGCCGGAAAATTTTCCATCACTCGACAACATCAGAAAGGAGCTGGATCCTGTCAGCTATCTGATGTCAGTCTTGGCTAACGAGCCTGCGTGGATCAGTTTGCCGGTAGAGCAGGATGAGCAGATTCACGCCCTCATCTGTTTGCGCGGTACCGACCCGCAACTGGTCAATAAGGATATCCATCCCCTGGTTAGTTCCTGTGCCAGTATTCTGGGTTTCTATGACGAGGAAGATCGCCGCCTTAATTCGGAAGCGCAGTTGCGAGCCGTATTGCAGGAGGAAGAGGCAATATATTCTGCTTCGCCGGTGGGGTTGTTGCGACTGAATGCCAGCATGCAGATTATTCGTGCCAACCCGATGGCTGAGGCAATCTTCCATAACGGCAAAGAACCATTGCCAGGGCGCCATCTGATGGAACTGGTGCTGTCTGACGAGGGCTGGTTTGAACTGACCTCCCAACTGAATGCCATGGTGCAAAACCAGACCAAGGTCGGCTGTGAGATTGAGTGCAAGACGAACACGGGCGCGTCGATATGGGTTTTGTTTGAAGGGATGACTTTATTTGCCGATCAACCCCAGCTGGGGGCGATTCTGGCATGTATCGATATTTCCGAGCGAAAACAAGCCGAGCGTGAATTGCTGGAAGCCCGTGATCAGGCCAACTCGGCCAATAAGGCCAAGAGCGCCTTTCTGGCTACCATGAGCCATGAAATCCGCACGCCGATGAATGGCGTGCTGGGCATGCTTGAGCTGCTGGCCATGACACCGCTTGATGAGGAGCAGAAGGACTCGGTGGATACGATTCAGGAGTCGGCCCGCACTCTGCTAAGGCTGATCGACGATATCTTGGATTTTTCCAAGATCGAGGCCGACAAGCTTGAGGTGGTGATGACGCCGACTGCGCTGCGACCGATGCTGGAGCAGGTGCATACCCTGTATTCGCAGGCGGCGGAGCGCAAAGGGCTGAAGTTTGTACTTGAAATCGATCCGCGGGTAGCCGCTGCGGTGGTGATCGACCCCCTGCGCGTACGACAGATTTTGCAGAACTTCGTCAGCAATGCCGTGAAGTTTACTGCACACGGCCAGATTGCATTGCGCGTGCTGCTGCTGGAGGAAGAAGGCCGTTCGCAAACCTTGCGTTTTGAAGTGCAAGACAGTGGTATCGGCATCAGTGCCGAGGGCCTGTCCAAGCTGTTTCAACCATTCACCCAGGCAGAATCCGATACGTCACGTCGTTTTGGTGGTACCGGGTTGGGGCTGACCATCTGTCGCCGTCTGGCCAAGCTGATGGGGGGAGAGGTGACGCTGGAGAGTGGGGTCGGGCATGGCAGCTGTGCCTCACTGTTGCTGGTGGTGGTCGTGGCAGATGCTCATGAACTGGAAGAACCGGCGCAACAGCTAACCCCTGCTTCTGGCGGTTTGCTAGGTAATCAAGACCAGGCTCTGCCGCCCATCCTTTTTGCTGAAGATAATCCCACCAATCGCAAGCTGGCGACCAGGCAACTGGAAAAACTAGGCTATCGGGTGGAACTGGCCGAAGACGGCGCAGAGGCCTACGCCAAATGGCAAAACGGCAACTACAGCTTGCTATTGACCGATTGCCAGATGCCGAATACCGATGGCTACCAACTGGCACGGCTGATCCGTAATTACGAGGCAGAACACCCATCCAGACCGCCCACCATCATCATTGCCTGCACCGCAAATGCCGGTGTGGAAGAACAGGAAAAAACCAGTTCAGTCGGCATGAATGACTTTCTTACCAAGCCGCTATCTATTGCTGCCTTGTCGACCATGCTGAGCAAATACTTGGGGCATGAACAACAACTTGTTGAGCAAAATGGCTTGTAGCGACAGTGTATCTCTCAGGCCGTAATTTGAGGGATTCCATCTTGTACCTATTCGAAAGTTGTTGCCCTTGGCGGCAGTTTGCCGAATGGATGCTAATGTAATATTCTTGTGGCTTCCAACTGAGAGTCAGGTGCTGATTTGTTGCCATGGAAAAGGACTGCACATGAATTTCTCAACAATTAAGCAGCTAATGGTGCCGTTAGCAAAATGTCCGGTGGTTATTTGCCTTTGGCTCGGTGTGGCCGGGCAGGGAATGGCCGGGGAAACCGTGTTGCGTTATTTCCCAAGCGGGCCGATTTACGAGTATCGCTGGAAACTTCTCGAGCTGGCTCTTGCACATGTCAAGGCAGAGAAAGGGGTATTCCGCTTGGAGCCTTATGCCGAGGATGTGACCCAGAATCGCGGCATATCTTTGTTGCAATCGGGGAGTATAGATGTCATTGCACTAGGGACGAACGCCGAGCGCGAAAGCAAGATGCTGCCCGTTCGAATTGATATCTTGCGTGGTATTGTGGGCTTCAGGCTGCTTGTAATCAGGGCTGCAGACCAGGCGCGCCTCGCAAAAATGGATGCAGTGTCGTTACGCCGGAAATTAATATTCGGCCTCAACAGCCAATGGGCAGATCTGCCCATCATGCGGGCGAATGGATTTGTTGTCACCACTTCGGCAAATTATGAAAACTTGTTTGAAATGCTTGCGGTCAGCCGCTTCGATGCTTTTCCGAGAGGCTTGAACGAAGCCCAGCGCGAACTCGATGAGCGCAAAAAGAATTACCCGCAGCTGGCAATTGAAAAAACCAAAGCTTTGTATTTTCCCTATCCCATCTATTTCTGGGTTAACAAGAACGAGGTGACATTGGCCAAGACCATTGAGCGCGGTCTCCGATTGTCATTGGCAGATGGATCATTTCGCCAGCTGTTTGAGAGCTATCATGCAAATGAGATTGCAAGTTTGAAAAAAGATAAGCGTCAGGTGCTCTTGCTCGATAATCCGACACTTCCCATCGGTGCTCAACATCCGGATACGAGCTGGTGGTGGCCTGCAGAGGGTGTGAATCGGTGACGATATTTGATCGACACACTTTTTTCATCCCGATTGGTGGTGTTGGGTTTTTCAACAGGAAGCTGCGATGAGTGCAACCCAGACACTGGCTAGACGGTTGCTTTACACCATGCTGCCTTGGTATTTGCTGCTGGCGTTCTGCGTCACTGGGGTCCAGTTGGTCGTCCAGTATTGGACCGTGAGTCATACAATTGCTGACGACTTGGCCTCGCTGGGGCGTACGATTGAGCCGGGAGTCTCCGGGGCTGTCTGGGAGCTGGATTCGGAGCAGTTAACTTCAATTGCGCGTGGGATTAGGCAAAATGCCATTGTCACCGGGGTAAGGATTGCCACGGATAAAGGCGACAGTCTGGTCAAGGATGGTGATGTACCGGCTGTTCAGGAGCAGCGCAATCGTTTTCTCCCGGATAAGTACAAACTGGAAGTTGTTCCGCTGTTCCACCATGGGCTGCAAGGAGACCGTCATCTTATCGGTTATCTAAACCTTTATTCCAGTGCTGCGGTACTGTGGGATCGTGTCAAATACAGCTTTCTGGTTGTCTTGCTCAATGCATTGATTGTCACTACCGGCCTGTGGCTCATTTTCTCCTGGGTCGTCCGCTTTCGACTATCGGATAGCGTGACAGCTGTTGCCAGAAAAGTTGCCAGCTGGCAGTTCTCTGTAGGGGAAGAGCCTGTCGAGAAAATCATTTACCCTTACCGGGACGAGCTTGGCAATTTGATAGATGCGCTCAACGATGGGCGGGTACGCTTGTCCGATTCGCTGCACAAACTCAATGAGATGAACCTGAACCTCGAAAAGACGGTAGCTGAGCGAACAGGGGAGTTGCAGCTAGCAAAAAATGCGGCTGACGAGGCTAATCAGGCTAAAAGTCAGTTTCTGGCCAATATGAGCCATGAAATTCGTACTCCGATGAATGCAATTCTTGGCATGCTCTACCTTGCGCTGAAGACGGATTTGCCACCGACACTGCAGAATTACCTGCTCAAGGCTCAGGGGGCGGCGCATTCCTTGCTTGGCATTATCAATGACATTCTTGATTTTTCGAAAATCGAGGCAGGTAAGCTCGATATTGATCAGGTTGAATTCGGACTCGATACCGTTCTTGAACGGCTTACCGATGCCCTGGTCTATCAGGCTGAACTCAAGGGCATTGAATTCCTGATCCGCTACGACCCCGCCATTCCGATGACATTGATCGGTGATCCACTGCGTTTGGGGCAAGTACTACTTAACCTCTGTGGCAATGCGGTCAAATTTACCGATCATGGCGAAGTCGAGCTGGCTTTCCGTGCACTGACGACAAGCGATGCAGAAATCAATATACAGGCTTGTGTGAGGGATACCGGCATTGGCATGACGGCTGAAATGCAGACAAGGATGTTCCAGAAATTCACTCAGTTGGATCAGTCCGCCACGCGCCGTTTTGGCGGAACAGGGCTGGGGCTGGCTATCAGTAAGCAGCTCATCGAACTGATGGGAGGCCGGATCTGGGTCGAAGACTCACAACTGGGCAAGGGCACGACAATCTGCTTCACGGTCCCACTCAAAGTCGCAGAGAAGGCTCAATGCCATCGGCGCGAGCTGGTGGCTCAAGTAGGCCCGCTGCTACAAGGAGTGCGTGTCCTTGTTGTGGATGATAATGAGGTATCTCGCGCAATTCTGGCCGAGATGTTGCGGTTTTTCCATCTTGACGTCGATGTCGCTGCCAGTGGGCCATCGGCACTGGCCTTACTCGAGGCGGCCAGTGACAAACCTTTTGATCTCGTGCTGATGGATTGGCGGATGCCCGGCATGAATGGTGATGAAGTGACGCGACGTATTCATGGCAACCCGGCCATCACATCTCAACCGAAGATTGTCATGGTCACCGCTTATGGTCGCGAGGATGTGATGAAATTGGCGGAACAGGCTGGTGTTAGCAGCTTCCTGATTAAGCCTGTATCGCCTTCAACCTTGCTCGATACCATGCTTTCGGTGCTTGGTAGAGGCCGGCTGCTCAGTCGGGAACAAGGCCCGATTGCCTCGCATCCGGGAGCGGCTGCCAATTTGGCTGGCGCCAGCATCTTGCTAGTCGAGGATAACGACATCAACCGCGAGTTCGCCAGCGAGCTCTTGCGCAGCGAGGGTATGGAGGTCGACGAGGCCGTGAATGGTCAGCAAGCTGTGGACAAAGTCCAGCAGAGGACTTACGACGCGGTGTTGATGGATATCCAGATGCCCGTCATGGATGGTTTGAAGGCAGCGCGCGCCATCAGGGCGCTGTCGGGTGAACGATTCTCCAGTTTGCCTATCATCGCCATGACAGCTTTGGCGATGGCCCATGATGCCGAGAAAAGCCGGGAGGCCGGCATGAATGACCATGTGACCAAGCCGATTGCTCCTGCGCAGTTGCTGGCCGCACTGGCCAAGTGCGTGCACGTCCCCGAGGATAAACGGATGATACGGTCGCGGAAGCGTGTCGCTGCTGAGCAGCCTGGGTTTCCCGAAGATTTGTTGGCGCTAACCAGCATCGATACGCTCGAGGGTGTACGCCGTATAGGTGGAAAGGTCGAGGCTTATCGTAAGCAACTGCGCCGGTTCCGCGAACATTACCCGAACGCCGATAGCGAACTGCAGCGCTTGATCAGTCAGCAGGATTTTGAGGGTGCTCAGGAGTATTGTCATGCTTTGAAGGGGGTAACCGGCAATATCGGTGCCGGGCTGTTGTATGAAAAAATTAGTGAAATCGGTACCTTGCTCAAACAGGGCAATGTGCCGGAAGAAGCCAAATTGCAAGAAATGAGCAACTTTCTGCAACAGGTGATTGCTGATATTGATCGTTTGACCGTCACCGAACCACCAGCGGTGATGAGACGTACTCCGCTTAGTGTGGCTGAAGTTTTAGAGCGTCTGGAGCGTTTGCGGAAGTTGCTCGATGCAGATCTGGGGGCGGCAGAAGGGCTGCTGATGGAATTGAGATCTGGTGTGATCGGCGATGACATCGAAATTGCAATGAATGAAATCGCGGCAAAAGTCGATGAATTTTCCATTGATGAAGCACAGGAATTGATAAAAATCTTGTGTGATCGCTTGAAGCCGAGTGTCTGAGCTGGATATGACCATGAACGAATCTGCCCAAGAACGACCGCGTATTTTGATTGTCGATGATGTGCATGAGAATCTGCATGTCTTGATGAATATTCTGCGCGATGAGTATGCGATCAGCGCCGCAACAAGCGGTGAAAAGGCTCTTTTGTTGGCTCGTCGACAGCCCGCGCCACAAATTATTCTGCTTGATGTCAAGATGCCGGGAATGGATGGCTATTCGGTCTTGTCTCATTTGAAATCGAGTCCAGAAACGGAGAATATTCCGGTCATCTTCGTTACCGCCTTAGCAGACGTGACCGATGAAGCGCGTGGTCTCAAACTTGGCGTTGCTGATTACATTACCAAGCCAGTCAATCCTGAGCTATTGAAACTCCGCCTGCGAACGCAACTTGAGCTGCAGCGATATCGCCATGAGTCGCTACGTTTCAATATTGTTGAACATTGCGACTCCGCGCAACCACCCACCCTGCTTGTTGTCGATGATATTCCGGAAAATATCCATGAGCTGCTTGAGGCACTTAAAGATGATTACCGGATTATGGTGGCCAATAGTGGTATCAAGGCGCTCAAGTTGATTGACGGAGAAACGCCGCCTGATCTTGTTCTACTTGATGTCGTTATGCCAGAGATGGATGGCTATGAGACATGCCAGCGGATAAAAATGACCACGATTGGCAATCGTACTCCGGTCATTTTCGTAACCGTGGCCGACGCAACGCAGGAGAAAGTCAAAGGTTTTAGCGTGGGGGCTGCCGACTACATTACCAAGCCTTTCGATATCGATGAGGTGCGAGCCCGGCTGCGTACGCATCTGGAGCTATCCCGCCTGCGTCGTTTTCTTGAGGAGCAGGTGGCGCAGAGGACGGCCTTGCTTGAGCAGAGCGAAGAAAAATACCGCATCCTGGCTGAATACTCCCCAAACTGGGAATACTGGCTGGCGCAGGATGGTAGTTTTCGTTATGTCTCACCCGCCTGCGAAACGGTATCGGGCTATGCTCCCGCCGAGTTTTTTTCCGATGCCCGCTTGATGGAGCGTGTCATCCATGCTGATGATCTGAATGCCTGGATAACCTATGGTCCGGGGGGAGGGCATGTTGAGGTGGATGTTCCACTGATCCTGCGTATTTGCCGGAAAGATGGTGGTGAGCGCTGGGTCGAACATGTTGCCCGACCGGTTTTTAACGATGCTGGTGAGATGCTCGGGCTGCGGGGGTCGTATTGCGATATTACCCAACGCCGCCATGCGGAACAAAAACTTGATTTCTATACTCATCGTGATCCTCTGACTGGTTTGCCAAATCGGGCTTTGTTCTCAGAAATGCTGGATCAGGCAATTCGCCAGGCTGAATACACGCAGTCGGAATTTGCACTTCTCATTATCGATCTCGATAATTTCAAGACAATCAATGAAAGCCTCGGACACGGTGCGGGCGACCGCTTGTTGATTGAAGTTGCTAACCAGTTGCGTACGTTGTTGCCGGGTGTTGAGGCAGTTGCTCGCATTGGTGGCGACGAGTTCAATATCATCATCGCGTGCGATGCCAATGCTCCAGGCATCGATCTTATCGCTCATCACCTGCTCGACGCATTGGGCCAGGCGCACCAACTCGATGGGCAGAGTGTCTATATCGGAGCAAGTGCAGGGGTCGCGCTTTATCCAGCAGATGGCGTCACGGCGGAAGCCCTGCAAAGCAATGCCGATGCGGCGTTGCATGAAGCCAAGATGCAGGGGCGTGGTAATCTGCGTTTTTCATCACCAGGAATGACAACGCGTGCCAAGGAGCGCCTGTCTTTGGAGGCTGATTTGCGCCATGCGTTGAGTCAAGGTGAATTGTCTCTGCACTATCAGCCTCAGATCGATTTGACTAGCGGTCAAATTATTGGTGTGGAAGCATTGGCGCGCTGGCAGCATCCAACACGCGGGATGGTGGCACCGACTACTTTCATTCCTCTGGCAGAAGAATGCGGGCTGATCGTCCAGCTGGGAAATTGGGTTCTGAAATCTGTCTGTCGCCAGATCAGGTTGTGGATTGATGCCGGTCTGGCACCTAGGCAAACTGCGGTTAACGTTTCTGCAGATCAACTCTGCCGTGGAGATTTACTTGGCGTGGTTTGTCAGGCGCTGAGTGAGAGTGGAGTTTCTCCAGAGCAGCTGGAGTTGGAAATCACGGAGAGCTCTGTCATGGCCGATCGTGATCGCTCTTTCAAGGTGATTGCCGATCTCAAGGCGCTTGGGGTTCGTCTTTCTATTGACGATTTCGGGACAGGTTATTCATCACTGGCTTACCTGCAGCAGCTGGAAGTCCACAAGCTGAAAATCGATATTTCTTTTGTACGTAACATGACAAAAAATAGTGGCAATGCCTCCATTGTCAAGGCAGTGATCGCGCTTGGTCATAGCCTCGGTCTTGAAGTGATTGCGGAGGGGGTTGAGGAGGTTGATCAAGCCCGTTACTTGCGCTCGCTAGGTTGTGATGTCATGCAGGGTTATCTGGTCAGCAAACCGATACCCGCCGAAGAAATAACGCATTTTCTTCAATCCTTTGTACCCCAGATCACTCCCATTGACGATGCCGGCATATGCACGCGGTTCCTTGGGGATGACTAGCCCGCACTTTGCTTATGCTGGAGGCTTTGTTGCCAAATCAGTTAAAGCCGAGTTATCTGATCCCTTGACGGACTTATCCCATACGGACCGTTTGCGGCGCACCCAAGGCCGTAAAACGATTCAGAATCGCGGCTCGGATTTGAAGTTTGGCAACCTGCCTGTCAATGTTTAGTGACTGGCCTGTCCGAATTTTTGTGTAAACGGGGCTTGGGTTACGCCTGTGGAATGCGTTCTTCAAACGGAATGGTTACGGGAAACCCTTCAGGCCATCGACGCAGGTGATAAAGATGTCCTGTACGCCCCGGTTACGCAGCGCGGTCACGACCTGAAGCCAGAGCTTGGTTCCCTTCGTCTGAGCCAGCCATATGCCCAGCACTTCCTTCTCTCCAGCCAGGGTGATACCAATGGCGAGATAGACGGCTTTCATGCGTACAGCCCCCTCACGTACCTTCACGGGGATACCGTCGAGGTAAAGGGGGCAGCTTCCTGCTAAATGTCCGTTTACACAACATTCAGTACACACCCGGATCCCGGATTCGCCATCTCCAGAAAGCGAGTCCAGCTACATAATGTGTTCAGTTACCGGTAGGTTTCAAACACCTCACGACCAAGGCCAGCAATGAGGCGATGGCAGCCAATGCCGTCACTGCACTCCAGCCATAACTTCCTAAAAGCAGGCTGGCGAGTACCGACCCTAGCGACATGCCGATAAACATGCAGACAAACAGCATGGCATTCAGTCTGCTACGCGCTGCCGGATCAATGCGGTAGATCACCGCCTGGTGCGCGATCAGGCTGGCTTGCACGCCAAGGTCGAACAGCACCGCCCCTAGCGCTAGCAGTACAAGCTGTACACTCATTGACCATAAGGGGGCCAGACTAAGCATTGCAAAGGCAAGGGTGGCAAGCGCTGCACCAGTACGCGTGACGATCTCAGGCCCTCGTCGATCTGCAAGATGCCCTGCCAGTGGCGCAGCCAAGGCACCTGCTGCACCGGCCAGGCCAAACGTTCCCGCGGCGGCACTGCCCATATGAAAAGGACTGTTGTGCAACATGATGGCCAACGTGGACCAGAATGCGCTGAAACCAACCGATAGCAAGCCCTGAGCGATTGCTGCACGGCGCAAGGCATCATGCTTGCGCCACAAGGTGAACAATGAGCCCAGCAAGGATAGATAAGGGAGCGTCGTGCTGGGCTGAAAGCGTGGCAGGTAGCGGCGGATAGCCAGACCGGTCAGCAGAATGGTCGCTGCGGCAATGAAGAACATGGCCCGCCAGCCATATTGTTCAGCCACCAAGCCACTGATGACACGTGACAGCAGGATTCCAGTCAATAAGCCGGTCATTACGGTGCCAACCACTTTACCGCGCTGCTCTTCTGCTGCCAGTGTGGCTGCAGCTGGCACGATATCTTGTGCCAGCGTTGCACTCAGTCCAATCAAGAAGGAGGCGGGCAGCAGTATGGACAGCGAAGGTGATAACCCAGCAAGTAGCAGGGCCAGAACCAGCAATGCTGCTTTGACAAGCATGATGCTGCGCCGATCATGTCGATCACCCAAGGGGGCAAGCAGGAGAATGCCCAAGGCGTATCCCAGTTGGGTCAGGGTAGGTACCAGGCCGGTCGCCTGACCCGAAGCACCGATATCGCCAGCCAGCACACCCAGCATGGGCTGGCTGTAATAAAGAGAAGCCACCGACAACCCGGCTCCTGCTGCCATTAGCCATATACGGGAGCGTGACAAGGATTGATCCGTGGCCTGGTTAGCCACAGGCAGCGCAGCGTGCGGCAGGACTTTTGTGGATGACATATGCAGCCTCATTGATTAAGAGATAACGGCCACATCATGGCTGTGTGTTGCGTGTATGTGTAGGCGGCCAGCTGGAAGATCTGTTATACGTACAACACATAAACAAGCTCAGAACCAGATAGATGCAAGACAATCAAGACCCGAACACGCCGCTACGTATGGCCATGCCGCTGCAAGCGGGTACGGGTGAGCGCATTGAGTTGATGCTGACCTTTCTCAAAATCGTCGAGGCGGGCAGCCTGTCTGCTGCCGCTGTACTGCTGGGGACGACCCAACCCACCGTCAGCCGTCGGCTGCAAATGCTGGAGCGCTCCTTGGGTTTGCGCTTGCTCCAGCGCACCACACATACCATGCGCTTAACCCAGGACGGCGAGCACTGTTATGAACGTGCCAAGGATCTGCTGGCCGGTTGGGCTAGGTTCGAGTCAGAACTGAAAGGTGCACGAGAGGAACCCGCGGGCGTTCTGCGCGTGATCGTGCCGCATGCCTTCGGCCAGGAACGGTTGATCGGCCCGTTGGCGCACTATCTGCAGCAACACGCGGGGATGTCTGTGGAGTGGTTACTGCATGATGACCGTGCCATTCAGGATTACATCGCCGCCGGTATCGATTGTGCCATTCAGGTGGGCGAAGTGACTGACCCAGGACTGGTTGCCCTTCCACTGGCGGAAGTCCCACGTATTGTGGTGGCAGCACCTTCTCTGCTTGATGGCCAGCCCTTACCGCAAGATGCTACCGATCTGGCCGCTCTTCCCTGGCTGGCTCTGCGTACCTTTTATCGCAATGAAGTATTGTTGACACATGCCGAGACCGGCAAAAGCAAGCGTATCCAGATAAGGCCGCGCTTTAGTACTGACAGCCTCTATGCCTTGCGCAGTGCGGCATTGCAGGGTGTGGGTGTCGGTATCGGTTCTCGTTGGGTAATGAGCGAGTACCTGGCGCAAGGGCAGTTAATCCAGTTGGCTCCCAAGTGGCAAGCAGCACCACTACCGGTCAGTCTGGTCTATCCTTACGCCCGTTTTTATCCAGCCCGGCTGCGCCGTTTTATCGACCTGATTCGCGCCGAAGCATCCACGATATTTGGAGCACAGCGTGATGACCAGGGGACGGATTCCAGCGAGAAGAAGTAAACAACCACTGAGTTGGCCGATAATCTGTTGGCGCTATCCGCCGGTCAACTGCAGGTCGACGGCCTTGCTGGTCCTGCGCCACCCCTTCGCTGCGCATCCTTTACTGGGATAAACGTAGCCATTTTCTTTGCATAAAAGCCCAGGGTCGGCTTTCTGATTTGAGCAACACCCACCTTCGATCCCGAGCGGTTTTCTGATGTTGCTTGGCCCTGACGGCGCGTCACGAACGAGCCTCAGTCATATGTTCCACCAGCCGGTTCGTGTGAGCTGGCGAGATGGTGATGGGTGGCGAAACCATTGATTACTGGATGGCACTAACGCTTTTTCATCGTCATAAACAAAAGAAGCGCACCTAATGTGCGCTTCTTTTTTGTCTCTCGGTTCAGCGATCGGCTTGTTGCTGCGTGAGGTATTTGTCGAGTGCGTCCATTGCGCCACCCCAGCCTTGAGACATGCTGGCGTGGGACGCGTCGAAGACGGCTTCTTCGGTTTCACTGGCATCCAGTGCTCGCCACTCAAGATGCATTAATGTGCCACCCTCGACATCGCTGATGGTGGTTGTCGATAGCGTATACGGCGGCCACTCTGCGGCCAACGGGTGCCGCGTCACTCCGCCATCGGCATCGCTGAACTGTACGACAACCACAATCCGCTCGGGCGGCGTCAACTCTCGGAACGTCCACTTGCCCCACATCACTGGGGCGTCCGGTATACCGCTTGGTTTCATTGCGTAGTGAAAAACGCCGCCAACTCGTGCATCCACAGTGCAGTGGGACATTTCCATTCCCGGAGGGCTCATCCACGCGGCCAGATGCTTGGCTTCAGTCAGCGCGGCGTACACAAGTTCGCGTGGCGCAGCGAAGCGACGCTCGATGATAAAGGGTGCAGACACTTTGTCAGTCATGATTACGGGGCTTCCTGGTTCGGGTTGAAGGAGCGTTGGAAGTCTCCGTGTCGGGCTCTTGGAGTACATCCATGACTGGCATCTAGCGTAGCAAAGGTTGTTACTTCTATTGCGGACACGCTCGATGCCTATGAGCAGACAGTACTTATCGAGTTTGGTAAACGGATTTATCTGGAAGGCAGCAGATCAGCCCCGTCATAACGTGCCGGGCGATAGCCTGCTTGCCGCACTCGATAATATTCGCGTCATATTGGCCATATAAGCTGTCGTCGCCTTGATTAAACCTGTTGTGGCCTCTCTCTGACTGGCTATGCCCCTGTAAGCAGGGGTTTTTTTTGGCTCAACAGTTTACTGGCTATGCGGGCGATCAGACTGCATGCTCGACCAATGCGTCACCGGGCATGGAAGATACCAAACCCAGTTCGAATGCATCCAGCCATGCCATGGCCACATAGAGTGCCATCGCCAATGCCCCCTCTTTGGTCGCACGCAAATCCAGCAGCCCCGAGTAGCTGCCAATGAAATGGTCAGCTTCCGTAAAGCTGATACCCGACCATCCCTCCCATTTGTCTTCGCCTGCGTGGTAGATGGCAAAGATCCGGATATTCCGCCCGCGATAGGATACATCGTCGGCACACATTGCCTCCTTTGCAGGCCGGGTGTCGCCGGGTTCAACGGGCTGGTTCAGATTCATTGTTTATGGCAAGTACTGCCGGCATGGCTGAGGAAATCAGCATGTCAATCAGCTTGCTGCGTGACGCAATGTGATGGTCGAAGCGCCACTCCTTGAGCAGATCCATGGCCAGATCAAAATAGCGTTGGTCAATCTGGTATAGCCTGTCGATGCTGAAGTTGTCCTTCATTTGCAAGGCAATGGCCATCTCTTTCAAGACTTGCACTTGCTCAGGACTCTCTCCCGAATCGATCAGCAAGCGGATTTTTTTGGCAGCATTCATTCAGAAACTCCATATTTCATCGCAGCAAAATGATCATTGCACAGAAAGGGTGGTCCAGGGAGGATTGCAACCTGTTTTACGTATGATGCACATGCTTGTACTTCACCAGCATGTCGGCATGTGGCTCAATTTTTTTATGACTTGAGCCTGCTTTTCAAGCTTGCAATGGGCCTCATATGCCAGCCAGCCTGCTACCAGCCCCACAGAGCTTGCCAGCTCAGCATTGTCCTCTCCCAGCCGAGCCAGCAAGGTAAGCGCAACTGCGCTGTCGTTCATTTTCCCTAGCACCAACTGCAAACAGTGCAACTGTTTGAGTGTGCGCAGCACCGCCTTGTGAGGCAAGAGTGGTGAAAAAAATTCCAAGGTGTAGCGCAGCCTCTTTGCCCGCTTGCGCAGGTCATGGCGCTGCACCTGACTCAGCGTCTCCCATTGTCCGGCAAGGCTAATCAGTGATTTCCAAGGTCTGCTCAGTGCATGTCCAGCCAGCTGACGCAGCTTGATTGGCGACCTTGCTGTATTGGTGTGCAGGCAGGCCAGCAGGCGCAACAGCAGCGTGCCGTAGCGTGGTGAGCACAACGCTGCGTGAACACTATCCCGGCAGTGTGAACGGTGACTCTGCAATGCCGCATACAGGGTTGCAAAGTCAGCCATCGGGTACATTGTGGTTTCGATAGCCGGTAATGTTTCCGTCAGGAAAACATCCACATCCCGCAACTGCCCCAGGCTGTTACTCAGCCACTGCACATCCAGCGTGATCACATGCCTGCTGTCCGGCGGCAGAATGGCCGCAAAGGCAGCCAGCACGGTTCGCAGACGACGCAGTGCCACGCGTGCCTGATGGACATACTCCATCTCCTCGCCGCGGAGTACACCAGGCACATTACCTTGCAGGTGGCGCAATATCTCTTGAACAAGTAGCTGCAGTACCTGATGCAAGCTCATGTCTGGTGACAGGGCCGGTAGCCTTGCACCGACGGGCAGTCCGGCATTGCCAGCGGCCTGCATGCAGCCTTTTGCTACCGTGTCCTGCAGCGTTGGACACACAGGCAGCTTATCGGCAAGTCTGAGTGCGAATGCAAACAGTGCGGCATTTTTGCCCTGTTTCAGCGTGATGTTGACGGTATTGATCTGCTCTGACCAGCCTATCCCCTTGAGCTTCCCCCGTTCCAGACAGATTTCCAGCAGATTGTCCTGCTCATCGCGCAGAACCCAACAATCATGCTTCAGGCTGACGGTAAAGATGGGCTGCAGTGTTGAGGAAATGCTTTTCTTGGACAGAAAGCGTCTTGCTTTGCCGTGGGGAAATTGCTCAATTTTCAATGCAGGGTCTGGTATGGCAATGGACAGCTCACGTTGGTGATGCAGGCCATCACGCTCAGGGCCGGTCTGCAACAATAACTGTTGCCATTCGCCAGCGGTCTGTTGCAGGCATAGGGCAATGCCCCGCTGATTCAGCGCCATGGCTGGTGTGTCGTAATGCTCTCGGATCTGTGTGGTCCGGGTGCCAGCAATCGCAGCACTTGCTTCGATCAAGCGACGAAAAGCCGCGTTGTAACGAGGAGCCAGTTGTAGCTTCAGCATAGCTTGCGACGCCATGGAGGGGTCTCCTTCCGCATGAAGAGTCCATCTTACCCGATGCGATAGCATGCATCGTAAAAGCCTTTGTTTGTTAAAGACTTTTGTGGCTATTTGCAATGTGAATGCAGCCGTTTTCCATCAGGCATGCAAAGGGTCGTGGATCGCCCCAGCTTCTCTGGACACTTCCTGATGACTGCAAAAGGGTAGGCAACATGGTCGCCAATGCTTGCTGTCGTCTGTTTCGACCGACGCTCTTCTGGTGTTTCTGGTTGATACAGGTATTCAACTTTGCTGATTGGAAAAGCACGACCAGCTCTCTCCACGGCTTGGCTGCTCATGCAGTTTTTGCATTATCGCAAATATGACATACGGCTGGACATTGTTATGGAAAAAATCTATGCCAGAATCTGTTGGCTGTTGCTGATCAAGTAAGCCGAACGGTTTGCATCGTCCAAGCTGGTCGCACTCCTCGCCGTTACCATCAACCCGCATTAAGGACACAGATGGAAAGTCCGGTCACCACACCAAAAACGGTCTTGCCTGCCATTCCCCGGATGGTATGGGCGCTGGGATTTGTCAGCCTGTGCATGGATCTGTCGTCGGAGCTGGTTCATAGCCTGCTCCCGGTTTTCCTGGCAAGCACACTGGGGGCTAGCGTACTGTCTATCGGCGTCATCGAGGGCATTGCCGAAGCCACTGCCCTGATTGTGAAAGTGTTTTCCGGCGCGCTCAGCGATTACATCGGCAAGCGCAAAGGCCTGTTGCTGCTGGGCTATGGTCTGGCCGCCCTGACCAAGCCATTGTTCCCGCTGGCCCACTCCGTGGAGACAGTGCTGGCGGCACGCTTTCTGGATCGTATCGGCAAAGGTATTCGGGGAGCCCCCCGTGATGCGCTGGTGGCGGATGTGGCTCCTGTAGAAATTCGCGGAGCTTGCTTTGGGCTGCGCCAATCCATGGATACGGTTGGTGCCTTTCTGGGGCCTGGCCTGGCCATTGTCCTGATGCTGTGGCTGAACGACATCCAGCAGGTACTCTGGTTTGCTGTCGTGCCGGCGGCACTGGTCATGGTGCTGATTGTGGTCGGAGTACAGGAACCGGTACAGGAGGAGGGTACAAAGTGCTTCCGTTCTCCCATTCGCCGTGAGCAGTTACGCAGGTTTGGTGCAGATTACTGGTGGATTGTCCTGATTGGTGCCGTGTTCACCCTGGCCCGTTTCAGCGAGGCTTTCCTGATTCTGCGTGCCCAGCAGATGGGGGTTGGCAGCAGTTGGGTGCCGCTGGTGATGGTGGTCATGTCGGTGTTTTATACGGCATCCGCCTATCCTGCGGGCTGGCTATCCGATCGCATCAGCCGTCGGCATCTGCTGGGCTACGGCCTGGGCTTGCTGGTGATCGCGGATCTGGCACTGGGTCAGGCTACGTCTGTTCGTGCCGTCTATGTAGGTGCCGCGCTGTGGGGGCTGCACATGGGGTTCAGCCAGGGCATATTGGCTGCCCTGGTGGCCGATACGACGCCCAGCGACATGAAGGGGACGGCATTTGGCGTCTTCAATCTGCTAAGTGGCCTGGCCATGCTGTTGGCAAGCATTCTCGCCGGCTGCCTGTGGCAGTATTGGGGTGCATCGACAACCTTTTATGCCGGTGCTGCCATTGCCGGGTTGGCCTTGCTGTTACTCCGGCAGCGCTCAGTCTGAATGAGGCCGCAGGAGTTACATGAACATGGGCAATGGCAAAGTACCCTAGCGCATCAAGGTGGGCAACAGGCTGAAACCGTTACGGCTGCCGGTGGTTACGTAGCCAACCAGCTTGTTATCACGATGGGCGAGAGCCGTCAGCCCATCATCACCTTCGTTTATCTGCCAATCCAGGTTGCTGCCCTGTGTAAGCCCTGCCAGCTGGATGGGGTAGCGTGGCGTCTTTACTGCCACCGGCAGGGGACCAAAATGCACGGGCGTCGGTTTACCGGCCAGGGTACTGGCCAATGCATTGGCAGATAGTGTGATTGGCTGCAGGTAGGGGAGGATCTGCCCCTCGATTTCGGCACAATCACCAAGGGCGTAGACATGAGCTTGTGAGGTACGCAGATAGCTATCGACGACGATGCCGCGCTGTATTTCCAGCCCCGCCGTCAGATCGAGCCTCGGCTTAAGGCCCGCCGTGCAGATGATGGCGTCTACCGTGAGTTTCACCCCGTCAACCATTGTCACGCTGTAGCCCTTTGCCACCTTGTCTATCCGCGCCACGACGGTGCCAAAGCGTAGTGTGACTTGGTCCATGACACTGTGCAGGCGCTGGCTGACAGGCTCGGGCACCAGCCGCTCAAGCAGGCGGCTGCCGATATCTACCAGGGTGACACGCTTGTGTTGTGCGATATCGTGAGCGATTTCCGTGCCGACAAGGCCGCCCCCGATAACGAGTACATGCTCACTCCGGTTGAGGGTGTCGAAGTAGCGCCGGTATTGCTCCAGATTGTTCAGCGTCAGGATATCTTGTGCACCGTCACCTTCAATGGGGGGCACGAATGGCTTGGCACCTACTGCCAGAACGAGGTCGCTGTACGGGATTTGCGCTGCTCCCGCAGTGATTTTTTGGGCTGCAAAATCAATCGCAGTGACCCGGGTATGCGGCCTCACCATGATCTTCAGTTCGGCGGCCATGCCGGTGGCACTATTCTGGATCAGCTGTGCGGCACTGGTCTGGTGACCGAATCCGTGGCTCAACTGTGGCTTGGAGTAGTACTCGCCGCCATCCTCGGTAAGCACAACCACCGGTGTGCTTGTATCGTGTTGACGGAAGGCCCTGGCCAGGGTGTAGCCGGCATGGCCGCTACCAATAATAACGAGAGGCATTTTCATCGAATTTCTCCTGGATGGGGCCTTATACGGGGACAAAGTCGCTTTTGCCCATGAAGCACACCGGGCAAAGAAAGGTTTCTGGTACGTCCTGCCAGGCCGTGCCGGCAGCAACACCCTGGGCGACTTCACCCTGTTGCGGGTCATAAGTCCACGAGCAAGTCTTGCAGCGCATCTTGTCGCTGCCCGAGCAAGTGCCAGCGGTATTCGCCGTGCTCTGCCCAGGACTACCCAATTGCTCGATGAACGTCTCGCCAAAGCGCACGCCCTGGGTGAGGGCGTCGTCAGTAGGGCGCCATTCGGCAGTGATTCCGGGGTTGAGCACACGAAAACCGGCATCGTCCAGGCGCCTGGTAATACGTTCCACCGCGCCGCCACTCCAGCCGTGGGTACCAAAAGATGCAGCTGCCTTGTTCTTGAAGCGTAAGCCGGTCATTTCCTCAAGCAGGGCGGCAACATGCGGCAACATCACATTGTTGACGGTCGGGCTGCCAACCAAAATGGCCTTGGACTTGAATACGTGGGTCAGAACGTCGTTCTTGTCACTGTTGGACAGATTGAACAGCTTGATCACAACCTCCTGGTCCGCTTTGCGTATGCCTTGTGCAATTGCTTCGGCCATCATGCGGGTACCGTTCCACATGGTGTCGTACACCAGGGTGATCTGGTTCTCCTGGTAATCGTCAGCCCATTTCAGGTATTGCTCGACAATCTGGGTGGGGTTATCGCGCCAGATGATGCCGTGGCTGGTGGCGATCATGTCGATCGGCAGGTTCAGTTCCAGAACCTCATGAATCTTCTGGGTCACCAGTGGGCTGAATGGGGTAAGAATATTGGCGTAATACTTGATGCACTCCTCTTGCAGCTCGACCGGATCGCACTGGTCGTTAAACATTTGGGCGCTGGCGTAGTGCTGGCCGAAGGCATCGTTGCTGAACAGCACGGCGTCGTCGGTCAAGTAGGTGGCCATGCTGTCTGGCCAATGCAGCATCGGCATTTCGACAAACACCAGTTGCTTGCCGTTGCCCAGGTCCAGACTGTCTCCGGTTTTGACGATCTGGAAATTCCAGTCCTGGTGATAATGGCCGCGCAGGGATTTTTCACCATTGGCAGTACAGTAGATCGGTGTATCCGGAATGCGCGCCATCAGTGCCGGCAGGGCACCGCTATGGTCGATCTCGCCATGGTTGGCGATGATGTAGTCGATGGCTGCCAGGTCAACTTCCTTGGCTAGGTTGGCAACAAATTCTTCGGCATATGGAGCCCAGACGGTATCGATCAGGGCAATTTTTTCTTCTTTAATCAAGTAGCTGTTATAGCTGGAGCCGCGGTGAGTGCTGTATTCGCTGCCATGAAATTCGCGCAGCTCCCAGTCTTGTTTGCCAACCCACTGGATGTTGTTTTTGACAATGAAAGCCATGCTGGAAAGCTCCTTGCTCTATAAGATTCGTGTGAAATGAATCTTATAGGACATAACATTCATAGTAAATGAATCTTATGGATATCCTTGATTGGCTTGATGTGGGTCAAGCGCGGAATGGATTTGCTGCGCGACGAGGCATGGAAGGGCAGTGAAATGTAGTGGGCATGGCTACCGACAGGAAGCCATCAGGTTAAAATGAATACCCGATCCATCTGCATGTGTGCTGATGTGAACAATCCCATGGAATCCTTCCGATCGTGCGACTGACGGCTTTTACCGACTACTGCTTGCGTGTGATGATGTACAGCGCACTAGCGGGCAATCGCTTGGTGACTATCAACGAGATAGCCCAGGCATATAACATTTCTGCCAGTCATCTGACCAAAGTCGTGTTTTTTCTCGGCCAGCATGGCTACCTGGTGACGGTGCGCGGTAAAGGAGGGGGTGTCCGCCTGACCGAGGAGCCACGCCAAGTCAACTTGGGCAAATTGGTGCGGGCAGCTGAAACCGACAACGTAATGGTCGAGTGTTTCGATCCGCAGCACTCTCAGTGCCGCATCGCCTCGGTATGCCGCCTCATGAGTGTGCTGCAAGCGGCTCAGGAGGCTTTCTACACCGAATTGTCACGCCATACCCTGGCTGACCTGCTGGTGCCGTCGGCAGGACTGGGGCGTGCATTGGGAATCGAAATCCGAGAAATCAAAATGTCATGAAGCGTTTTCGCCAGTGACAGGCATGCGCCTTGTGCTGCGGCAGCTGCCACGTCAATGTTTTGGCGGAGGATTTCTTCCCTTTGTTGAGGCTGGGCACGATCGTGCGATAAAACACGCAATCTGCTGTTTCTGGCGCAATTCAACGCCTGATCGGGGGCGTTTGCACAGCACGCTTGGTGCAGATCAAGGTGCAGATCGCATCGTGGCGACAGTATTGCCGGTTTTCCACCACGGAGTATTCCGATGACCGCAGCAATGCCACAGACCTTTCCAATCCACGTTCATGATTCCTGCCCTCCCAAAGCCGGCGCAGAGCCGCCCATCATCGGCGCACGTGTCGAGCTACAACTACTCACCACGCTGAAATGTAATCTCAAATGTACTTACTGCTCGCTGGGCGTTGGCGATGTACTGGGCTCGCAAACCGAGCTTGAATATGATGTCGATCAGCTGGCGGCTTTTATTGATACACACTTGCTTGGCAAAGATGTTTACGTAACCTTCTACGGAGGGGAGCCCACGCTCAATATGAAGCTGGTGCTGGAGGTGATGCAGCGTTTTCCCCATTTCCGTTATCAGCTGCAAACCAATGGCACCTTGCTGGACGATGTGCCGCCATGGGCGCTGGCCCGCCTATCCAATGTCCTGGTGTCCATTGATGGCGGCGAAGCCATTACCGACGGCTACCGTGGCCGTGGCATCTACCGCCAGGTGCTGCGCAATCTTGCCCGGGTGCGCAAGCAATTGGGTGGCAGCCTCACTGCCCGTGTTACCTGGGGTAATGCCGATACCAGCTTTGAGGAGCTGGACCAGCTCCTTGGCGACGACTCTCCATTTGATTATCTCTACTGGCAATTTGTCGCCGATGAAATGTATGCGGGTGATTCGATCGACAAGCGCAAGGCGGTAGTCACCCAGCTGATCGCGCGCTTCTTTGCCACCTCGTCCCGGCTCTATCCCTTGATTCCGGTGATGGGCATCGTCCGCAACAAGCTGTTTCCCGACCGCGCCCAGGAGTTATACGCAGGCCGTACCCAATGCCGCGTTTCCACCCATCTGCTTAATATCATGCCGAACGGGGAGATCTATCCCTGTCCTGACATGATGTATTTACCAAACATGAAAATGGGCGATATCAAGAACAACAGCTTGCGTCACAGTCCCTTGCAGCACACCGCCACCATGCCGTGCCAGGGGTGTGAAGCCTTCAGCTGGTGCCGGGGCAACTGCATGAAGAACCTGCACCTGGGTTATGAGAAAGGCGATGCCCGGTATCGCAGCAATGTTGTTGAGCCGATTTGCGAACTGCTACGCTTCATGGGGCAGGAAATCGACAGGCAGAATCCCCAAGACTGGTTCGACACCGCCAGCCTGGAGGTGCGCAAGCAAGTGCGTGATTGCGAAGTGTATGAGTATGTCGAAATCATGCCATAGGTCGATCCAGTGACCGGAGCAGCTCACCAAGTCTGATCCCGGCGTCTGATCCTGGATGAAGAGCTGCCATTTACACCAGTCAGGGCGGTAGCATCAGCGCTGATGATGACGCTGCTGGAGTTGACGCACAGGCCTGGATTTGTCGGGTCAAACACCTCCAGCAGCATTATGCAAAATTATGCAAAGCTGGTGTGCGGTTCTCCTCAACCATGCGGGGTTTTTATGCCAGCTGCGAGATGCATTCACTTCCTTGACCACCAGCAGCTTGACTGGCACGCCGATACGGCCCAGATGGGTCAGCTGGAAAGGCCGGGTGGTATTGGGAATGCCCGGTTGCTCGCCGCTGGCAATTGCGTTCATGCCTTCGGAACTGGCTCCACCTGCAGGCGAAGGATGGCGAGGTGGGGCTCATGCCCTGGAGCAGTAAGGATATGGACAGCGTTTTATAATTCCATATTTCCATTGTCATGAAAGTATGGAGTTGAATCAAAAGCTGCGGAGTAGATGTATGTAGCGGGCGGATTTTGACAGTGCAATGACATAGTGCTAATAATTAACAAAACACATTTAAATTGCGCCCTGTTATGTATAAAACGATTACAAATGTAATTGCAAAACACATGCCTCCGGCAGCCAGTGTGATCGGGTATGGCAACGGTCATCGCACTTGGTTGTTCAATGTGAGCTGGCCTGTCGAAGCAAATGCCGATCAGGCCGGCATGCGGTATATCGTTTTCATCCGGATAGAACATGACGTGATCGAAGATGGCGTGCGTTTTGAACTGGAGGATATGGAGTACAAAATCGAGCAGTTTCTGAAATACCAGTTTGAACATTTCATGCCGAACAGCAATCCCTACCGCCCGACCGACTCACCGCATGCGCTGTGGTCGGTAAGCTGCTCAGTGCTGGGCTGATCGTGTAAAACTCCATATTGGCAGGATGAGGTTTTGCATATACTGCAACGCCCCCTCGGCAAGCGGGCGTTGCAGTATATGCAAAATGCAAAATGCCAAACTGTTTCCTATACTCGCTCTGTACCACGCGGATGTCGGAGGCAGAGTGATTGCATGGATCTCATCTTTACACAGCTGTCCTCCTCGCTATCAACGGCGCAGACGATAGAACAATTGGTGCGTCCCATTCTCGATATGCTGGGCAGCGTAACGGGGATGGAGTCTACCTATCTCACCAGCATAGATCTGGATTTGCAGACCCAGTACGTCAGCTTTGCCAACAACAAGGACAAGCTGCAGATTCCTGAAGGCCTGACCGTACCCTGGCAGGACACCCTGTGCTGCCGGGCACTGGCGTCCGGCACGCTGGCCACTGATTGCGTACCAGCGTTGTGGGGGGATTCGCAGGCAGCCAGCGAACTGGGCATCCGCTCCTATGTCAGTGCGCCGATCAGAAGCAGCAGTGGTGATGTGCTGGGTACGCTCTGTGCCGCAAGTACCGGACAGCATTCTGTTTCTGCCCAGGTGAAAGCGCTGTGCCAGTTGTTTGCCAGCATTGTCAGCAATTTTATCGAGCGGGAAATCCTGGTTGAGCAATTGAAAGTTGCTAACGAACAGCTGGCCTCATATGCGCTGACGGATTTGCTGACCGGGCTACCTAACCGACGCGCCATGTTTGACGAACTGGAGCACCTGTTTGCCCAAGGCCGGCGGAACCATTACACCATTCTGGTCGGGGTGATTGATCTGGATGGTTTCAAGCTGATCAATGACCAGTTTGGCCACCAGGGTGGTGACAGCTTTCTGCAAGGCATGGCGCAGCGGCTGAGCAATGGTTTGCGTGCCGGTGACCGGGTAGGCCGGCTTGGTGGTGATGAATTCCTGTTTATCGGTCCCGGCCCGGCGCGTGCCTATGTGTCGGAAGGGCCGGCCGGCGCAGAGCAGGAGGACCCGACTGGTGTCGCGCAGCGCATGCGACAGCGCCTGTCCGATGCGACAACGGGTTGTTTCTGCCTGGCCGGGCAATCGGTCAGCTATGCTGGGGCTAGTGTCGGCGTGGTGGCTGTTGCGCCGGATATGCTCAGCATCGAGGAGGCCATTTCACTGGCAGACCGGCAGATGTATGCCGTCAAGAATGCCCGCAAGGGCGTATCGCTGAATTAGGCACCGTGCGGCGGCTGGTTTGGCGTCATGTGCTCGCCAGCGGTTGTAGCAGGGTTTGGACGATCGGCACTTCTCACGCAATTGCGACCGCTGTGTTTGGCGGTGTACAGGGCGTTGTCAGCCAGTTTCAGGGCCAGGCCTTCGGCAATATCTTCCAGCCGTGCCGTTGCCAGGCCGATGCTGAGGGTGATTTTGCCCACGCCGGGCATGGACTCGGCTTCTATGGTCTGCCTTAGCTTCTCGGCAACACGGATGGCATTCTCCGCCAAGGTGTCCGGCAACAGCAACAGGAATTCCTCGCCGCCATAACGCGCCACAAAGTCAGTGGCGCGCACGGTATGCAACAGCAGCTGACCTAGCCGGCGTAGTACTGCATCGCCGGTTTCGTGGCCGTAGTTGTCATTGATTTTCTTGAAATGGTCGACATCCGCCATCAGGATGGTATAGGCATGGCCGCTACGCTTCATGCGCAGAAACTCCTCACGTAGCCGTTCATTCAGCGCCAGGCGGTTGTGCAATCCGGTCAGGGCATCGCGTCGTGCCAGTTTTTCCAGTTCCCGGTTTGCGGTTATCAGCTCGGATACATCCTTCACCACCACCAGCAGCAGCTTCTCGCCGTCATGCTGCAGTGGAATCAGCGTGACGATGGAGTCCACCGCCTTGCCAAAGCTGCTGGTGGTGCTGAGCAACAGATGAACTTCCTCTCCGGCCAGTGCCTGCAGGGCAGCAGCATGGCAGCCGGACACTTTCCAGGAATCGATATGGTGGAAGTTCTGCTGCAAGAGGTTTTCCACCGAGGTGCCGATGATTTCCGCTGCAGCCTTGTTGGCCAGGATGCACTGGCCGTCATCCCGGTACAGCAGCAGGCCGTTGGCCGTGGCATGAATGATGGCCTGGCTTAGTGCTTCCTGTTTGTGCAGGGCGACTTCCAGCTCCCGCTGCTCGGTAACGTCCATCACGGCCGTACGGGACATGACAAAATGTCCGGCGGCATCAAGCACTGCCGACGAGCTGGTACGTACCGGAATCTGCCGCCCGTTTTTGCCGATCAGCTGGATATTCAGTGGTGGCAGCTGCTCCCCTGTCAGCATGCGTTGCTGGCGCTCCAGGAAAATTGCATCACAATCCGCGGGCAGCAACTGGCGAATCGACATCTTGCCGATGACCTCATCCCGCGTATAGCCAAGCCAGTGCAGTTCGCGGTCATTCATTTGGACGATGACACCATCCCGGTCGATGGCGTGATAGCCTACCGGGGCTTGGTTGTAGAGATCGGCCAGTTCCTGTGTGCGTTCGGTGACTTTCTGTTCCAGCGAACGGTAGCTTTCTTCCAGTGCATGTCTGCGTGCCTGCAGGGTAACCGACATGCGTTGCAAAGCCTGGGCCAGATTGTTGATTTCACGGGTATTGCTGCTGGTGTGAAAGTCGGCATGTTCATCGCCGCTGCTGACACGCTGGGCGGAATCGGCCAGTTGCTCCAGTGGCCGGCAGAAATTGCTTACCAGGCGGTATACCAAAGTCATGAACAGGATGGTGGCAATCAGGCCTGCCACCAGCAGGGTGACATGCATGGCATGCACCGTTGCCAGGGCTTGAGACATGGGCTGCCCTGCCAGTACATGCCAGGCCGGATTGGTTGCCGTCAGCGGGTTGACTGTGGATTGCGCGGTGAGAAAGCGTCCCTCTTTTCCCCAGCTAATTTCTCCTTCTTCGTGGTTGGCAGGCAAGTTGGCCGGGACTGAAATCTGTCCGATGGCTGTAAAGGGATAAAGAATTTGCTTGTTGTTGGCGATGAGGAAAATTTCCACGCCATTAGCCATGCCATCTTCGCCAATGGCACCGGCAATCACATCTCCCACCCAGGACCAGTTGGCATGACTGCCCAGTACGCCGCGCAACTTGCCATCCACTCCCAGAATGGGCGAAGAAAAATCCACAAAGCGCAAGGGTTCCCTGGGGTTGGGATTGTTAAGCTTCTTGGCCAGCAGGACAGCCTCATGCACATCCCCGATATAGCTTCCTTGCTTGCCAGCGGTAAACCAGAGGCGGTTACCGACATTTTCTCCTTCCAGCAGCCCGTTGACTGCCGACAATACCGTGCCGTCGGGGCCGGCAACGCCGAGCCAGTCGTAATAGCGGTAGCTGTTCTTGGTGAGGGCAAGCCGCTCGCGCAGCAAGCTGCCACGCAGGTCACCTTGGGTCAGCAGGGCGGTTTTGCTTAGCAAGGCTATTTCGCGTTCGCGTTCGCGCAGGTTTTCCGCCAGTGCATACGATATGGCGCGTACCCGGTTTTGCAGCGATTCGCGCTGGTCTTGCGTAATGCGCGAGCTGGCAACCTGGCTGAGAAAAAACACAATGGCAGCACCAAGTGCAAGCGAAAGGCCGCCAACCGCCAGGGTCAGCCGCATGCGGAAGGTCATCAGGGGAGAAGCCATGATCCAGTACTCAGGGACAATACTGGAAGCCTAATCCATGAAGTATGAAATGGCCATCGAGGTGAACTGCCGACATTGCTTTAAATAATGCCATGGACATTTCTTGCCGTGTGCGATGCTGCCCAGGTGCAGGGCTGCATGATTTCTTTGCTGTCATGCCGCAAGTGTCTTAGGCTGTTGACGGAAATATTGACTATCACGGGGGACAATATGCATATCGCCATTCTGACTTTTGATGGTTTCAACGAACTGGATTCGCTGATTGCGCTGGGCATTCTCAATAGGGTGAAAAAACCGGGATGGAAGGTGTCCATTGCCAGCCCGGCTGCACGGGTGGAGTCCATGAATGGTGTGGTGCTGGAATCTCATATTGATCTGGCCGGGGCCAGTCAGGCCGACGCAGTGATTGTCGGTAGCGGCATGAAAACACGAGAGGTGGCGGCGGATAACAGCCTGATGGCACAGCTGCAACTGGACCCCGCCAGGCAACTGCTGGGGGCGCAATGCTCCGGCACACTGCTATTGGCAAAGCTGGGTTTACTGGGTGGTGTACCTGCCTGTACTGATCTGATTACCAAGCCCTGGGTCGAGGAAGCCGGGGTGAGCGTGCTGAACCAGCCTTTTTTTGCTCACGGCAATGTGGCCAGCGCCGGCGGATGTCTGGCTTCGCAATACCTTGCTTTTTGGCTGATCGCCCGGCTGGAGGGGCTGGATGCGGCAGAAAGCGCACTGCATTATGTCGCTCCGGTGGGAGAGAAGGAGCAGTACCTGACGCGTGCCATGGAAAACGTGATGCCGTTTCTGGATAGTGCTGATTTGGCTGTGCATTGATGCCTGTTTTGTGTCATGCAGGCGGGTCTTAGGGGAAATATCTGCTGATGATCTGGCTGATGAAGCCATCCTGCTTCATGCGGTTGATGGCGTCGGCAATTTTGGCGGCATCCTCACGCGGGAATGACGGACCTGACGCAATCCAGTTCTGGTCGCTGTACATCCGCACGCCAACCACGGGCGATGTGCCGGTTTGCCGCTGATATATCGGCCGGAAGGTGCTGGCTGCGCCAAAAAAACTGGCTACGCGGCCTGCCTTCAGCATCTTGGCCATTTCTTCCAGCGGGCTTTCCGCCAGCTGTTCGGTTTTTATTCCCTGGCGCAGCAGCCAGGCGCGTACGCTGGAGCCAGCACGAATACCGATCAGACCCGCTGCGGTGGCCTGATCCAGGCTATCGAGTGGCGGGCTGCCATCCCGGGTGATGAAGCCGAAGTCTGTGGTATTGGTTACGGCAATCCAGCGGAACAGCGTTTCCCGCTCCGGGGTGCGGGCAAAGTAGACCATCAGGGCGCTGGCACTGCCAGTCACTTCCTGCATGGCCCGTTTCCACGGACGAATCTTTACATTGGGCACGAAGCCGGCGCGGCGAAGGGCCTCGCTGCCGATTTCTATCATCATGCCTTCCTGCGGCTCGCCTAGCTGGTTGCACATGGGTGGCAGATGGTCACATTCCAGATCGATGACCCGGGCTGCGTCCTGCGCCTGGGTGCCCAGGGAAAACAGCATGATGCTGCTGGCAGTCAGCCTGGCTGATAGTGCGGACATTGCTCCCGGCTCCTGCAGCAAGAAAACCTGTGATTAAACCCGTGCTTTATACATAGCTGAGCCAAATGGAAATGCCAGCGTCTGTTTTGGGTTGCCAGAGCACTGGTTTTGCTGTGCGAGTGTTTATCTTTGTCGTGCGCTTCGGCAAGTGCTGTCACGTGCTGGCGGATTGGTTTTATGTTGTATTTGAAATACACATTTATGAGCGCGGCGTAGTCAGAGCTGGGCGATAACGCTGAGATATACCCGGTTTTGCATTGAATATGAGCGGATATGCAGACACTTGCTGCATGATGGCGTCTTTCTGCGCTTGGTTGGCCGTGCTTGGCAGCGCATGGTCTTGCTTGTCAATTCAGGTGGTAAATAATATCGTAATGCGATATTGATGAGCGCATGGCTGTCATGCGCCCAGATGACGTGCCGCTGGTGCAATGCCCGCTGCACATTGTCGTTAGCCCTGCCCACCAAGGAAAGTATGTCCGGCTCATTCAGGAAAATCCCCATCGAGGTCGCCCCCGCAAAACCTGCCTCCGAGCAGGAAGTGGTGTCGCTGTATGCTGCGCAGAAGAAAATCTACCCGCGCAGTGTTCATGGCCGTTTCAACAACTGGCGCATTGTCTTTGTCGTGCTCACCCAACTGGTGTTTCTGGGCCTGCCCTGGCTGCGCTGGGACGGGCGGCAGGCGGTCAATTTTGATCTGGTGGAGCGCAAGTTCTACCTGTTTGGCCTGATTATCTGGCCGCAGGACTTTATCTATCTGGCGGCCTTGCTGATCATCTCGGCCTTCGGCCTGTTTTTGTGGACCACCATCGCCGGTCGCCTGTGGTGCGGTTATTCCTGCCCGCAGACGGTGTATACCGAAATCATGCTGTGGATAGAGCAGTGGACCGAGGGCAGCCACAGCCAGCGCAGCAAGCTGGACAAGCAAGGCTGGAGCGTGCGCAAGCTGCGCATCAAGCTGATCAAACACAGCCTGATGCTGACCTTTTCCCTGCTGACCGGCTTTACTCTGGTGGGCTATTTCACCCCGATTCATGATCTGCTGGCGGCCTTGCCCCGCTTTGATTACGGGCCATGGGAGCTGTTCTGGATCTTCTTCTACGCTGCCTGCACCTATTTGCTGGCCGGGGTGATGCGCGAGCAGGTTTGCCAGTATATGTGCCCGTATGCGCGCTTCCAGAGCGTGATGTTCGATGCCGACACCCTGGTGATTTCCTATGATGCCGCCCGTGGCGAACCACGCGGTGCGCGCAAGAAAGGCAGCAATCCACAGGAGCAGGGGCTGGGCTCCTGCATCAATTGCAATATCTGCGTGCAGGTGTGTCCGGCTGGTATCGACATTCGCAATGGCCTGCAGCATGAGTGCATAGGCTGTGCCGCCTGCATTGATGCCTGCGACGAGGTGATGGACAAGATGGCCTACCCGCGGGGCCTGATTCGCTACACCACCGAAAGCGCCCTGGAGGGCCTGTATCCGGACAGCGCCATTCTGTCGCGACTGTGGCGTCCGCGCGTGGTGCTATATGCCTTGCTGCTGCTGGTAGCCACCAGCGCGGCGGGCATTTCGTTTGCCCTGCGCAAACCGTTCAAGGTGGATGTAATCCGCGACCGCGCGTCGCTGGTGCAGGAAACCGGTGATGGCCGGCTGGAAAACAGCTATATGCTGAATATCATCAATACCACCAGCCAGGATCAGGTGTTCAGCGTCAGCGTGAGCGGCCTGCCCGAGATTGCCATTTCCACGCCGCAGCGCTTGTCCATCAAATCGGCTGACAGCAAGAGCATGGGCGTGCGGGTGGTGGTAGATCCGCAATACGCCGACCGTGGCAGCCATCCCATCCTGTTTCGGGTGCAGTCGCTGGGCAACCCGGCGCTGGTGGTGGAGGAAAAATCCAGCTTTATCGGCGAGTGAAAACGGGTAGTGTCAGGTATTCAGCTGCGCTAACTGGCTGATGTCACGCTTGGGTGGCAGGCCGAACAGGCGTACGTATTCGCGGCTGAACTGTGAGGGGCTTTCATAACCCACGCGGAAGGCCGCGGTGGCGGCTTCCAGCTTGTCGCTCAGCATCAGCCGCCGGGCTTCGTTCAGCCGCAGCCATTTCACGTATTGCAGCGGACTCATGGTGGTGAGCTGGCGGAAATGGTGGTGCAGGCTGGAGCTGCTCATCTGCACCCGCGTTGCCAGCTCGTCAATGCGTAGCGGCTCGGTGTAGTGGGTTTTCAGCCAGTCGATGGCACGGGCGATGCGCTGGCTGTGGCTGCCGGCGGCCAGAATCTGCCACAAACGCGAAGCCTGGTCACTCATCAGCAGGCGGTAGTGGATTTCCCGCTTGATCAGCGGTGCCATCACGCTCATGTGCTGTGGCTGCTCCAGCAAGGCTAGCAGGCGGCTGAAGGCATCCAGCAGTTCTGCTGTCACCGTGCCCAGTGCCATGACCGGCTGGCTGGCTTGTTCGGCTGGTGGGCAAATGCCGCCCTGGGCAATCAGCTCGGCCATGATGCGCAGATCCAGCCGCAGCACCAGCCCCATGCAGGGCTGCGCCGGGCTGGCCGTGAGCACTTGCGAGCTGGCCGGCAGGTCGATGGAGTTGAGCAGAAAGTGCCGGGCGTTGTAGGGGTAGCGGGCATCCCCCACCAGCATCTGTTTTTCTCCCTGCACCACCAGCACCACGCTGGGTTCCACCATGCAGGAGCACGGTTGCGACTGGTGCTCGCGTCGGAAGAATCCCAGGTCGGCAATGTCGGTATTCTTGTCTTCCTCGCCATGGGTATGCGCGCTAATGATCTGACGCAGCTGGTTCAGCGTGTTGTTGTCTGCAAGTGGGAGAGGGGTGCTGGGCATGGGACAGTTTCCTGAGTAAGCCCTCCCAGCCTACTGGCTGGACAGGCTGCTGTCTGCCTGATTTTCGCTGTGCCGCAGGATCAGGCAAGCATTGCAGCCTATCGGGCAAGCAGGCTGGGCCGGCAGGATGGCACAAGGCCCCCGCCACGGTGGGGGCCTTGTTGCGTAACCGGCTGTACTTAGCCGGCGTTTCTCAGCGATGCCATGTCGATGACGAAGCGATATTTGACGTCACTGGCCAGCATGCGCTCATAGGCCTGGTTGATGTCCTGCATGTGGATCAGCTCGATATCCGCACCAATGCCGTGCTGGCCGCAGAAATCCAGCATCTGCTGGGTGGCGGCAATGCCGCCTATCATCGAGCCGGCCACGCTGCGCCCGCCCATGATCATCACCACCGAATCCAGCGCCGGTTCCAGCGGCCCCAGATAGCCGATCAGTACCAGCTTGCCCTTGTGGCTGAGCGTGGGCAGATAGGGGTTGAGGTCGTGAGCGTAGGGCACGGTGTCCACGATCAGGTGAAACTGATTGGCCACCGCCGCCATCTGCGCGGCATCGCTGCTGAGTACTACCTTGCTGGCACCCAGGCGCAGCGCATCGGCTTCCTTGCCCGCCGACCGGGTGATCAGGGTAACTTCGGCGCCCAGGGCGCGGGCCAGTTTGATGGCCATATGGCCCAAACCACCCAGGCCCACCACGGCCACTTTGCTGCCAGGGCCGATGCCGGCTTCCTGCAGTGGTGCCCAGGTGGTGATGCCGGCACACAGCAGCGGCGCGGCGGCGGCCATGTCCAGCGTATCCGGCACGCGCAGCACAAAGTTCTGGTTCACCACGATCTTTTCCGAATAGCCGCCCTGGGTGATGCCGCCTTCCTCGCTGCTGTCCGGCCAGCCGTAGGTGTAGGTGGCACCGGTATGGCAATGCTGCTCGAAGCCTTCGTCGCAGGCGGCGCAATGACCGCAGGAGTTCACCATGCAGCCCACGCCTACGGTATCGCCCAAGCGGTAATGGCTCACCTTGCTGCCAACGGCGACTACCTTGCCGATGATTTCATGGCCCGGCACGATGGGGTAGACCGTCCAGTTCCAGTCATTGCGCGCGGTATGCAGGTCGGAATGGCACACCCCGCAGTAATGGATGTCGATTTCCACATCATGATCGCGCAGCTGGCGGCGCTTGATCGGATAAGGCCCCAACGGTGCAGTGGCCGAGGTGGCGGCATAGGCTTTGACTTTGTGTTCTGTCATGGGATTTCCTTGAAGGTCGGCACCGGAAGTCATCGGCGCAGCGGCTGCCTTGTCCGGGTGGCAGGGCAGACAACAGGTTTTTTTCAGCCATGCAGTGTAGGAGGGGGCGAGGACGGGGCGGTATCACAGTCCTGCGGTGTTCTTGCCTGATTCTGCAAACCAGGGCAGGTTTTGTTGTCTGCTGGCGGAATTCAGTGCGGGTCCAGCGTACCCAGACTGGCTAGCAAGGCGAGCGCCAGCAGACTGAGGGCAATCTGCACCCGTACGGCGCGACGGAAGCAGGGCAGGGCGTGGGCGTCGCGGGCCATGCGCGGTACCAGATGGTAGCGGTTGTACAGCGCCAGCAGCGTCATGCCGGCCACCATCAGCAGTTTCAGACCCAGCAGGGTGGTGTAAGGCGACGAGCTGTCCGGCAGCAGGCTGCCGTTGATGAGGTAGAGATTGCCCAGGCCGCTGGCAATCACCACCAGCACCACGCCATGGCCGATGCTGGAAAAACGTAGCATGATCTGCCGCAATACGGTTTGCGGTGCCGGCGCGGGCTGGCGCAACAGCTGTCGCACCAGTGGCAAGGCACCCAGCCAGGCGCCACTACTGAGCAGGTGCAGCAGGTCGTTAAACCTGTGGGCGAGACCCAGTCCGCCGCCATGCATGGCGGCATGGCCGCTGAGGGTAAGGCTGGCCAGTACGCTGGCACCGGTCAGGGTAGTAAGGCCGGGAGAAGACACGCCAGCACGGTGGCGACCGGACAGCCACAATGTCAGGGCGGCTGCCAGTTGCCAGCACCATGCCTGGCCCATGCCGGTATCGCCTGCCACGCTCAGCAAGGTGGCAGGCTGCCAGCTGTCAGCCCAGCCATCGGTCAGAATGGCACTGTGCAGGGGCAAGACGCACAGGGTGGCCAGCAGGATGGCCAATCTGGCCCGCCGGTAAGCAACAGCCTGTTCCTGCCAGATGCGCATGCGCAAATCGGCAGGCACCAGCGCCAGCAGAAACAGCGCACTGCCCCACAGCCACAGGGCTGCGCCATCGATCAGCCAGCGGCACAGCCACAGCAGGTAGTCTGCAGTGCTCACTTGCCCACGCTGAAGCTGTAAGTACCCTTGGTTTTATGGCCATCCACCGACAGCACATGCCATTCCAGCTGATAGCTGCCCACCGGCAGGGGCTGGGCCGGTTTCACGATAAGGGTTTTTCCGCCATTACTCAGTACGGCCTCTCCCAGGGTGATGTCCTGTTTTTCGGCATTGCGCAGTTTGACGCCGCTGAATTTCACATCCAGCGCTTCGGTAAAGCTCAGGCTCAGGCTGGCCGGGGTGCTGACCACGCTATTGGCTGCCGGGGCGGTGGTTTTCAGATGAGCATGCGCCCAGGCAGACGTGGTGGTGAGCAGGCTGGCAGCAACAATCAGCATGGATGAACGGATAAAATGCAGCATGACAACTCCTGTTGGGTCAAAAGGCATGGATGATGCGGCATGGCGCCAGCCGAAGAGGCAGGATGCTAACGCATCAGCCACTGCTCTGGTAGTCAGGCCGGGGATGGGATTGCAGAAAACTGATCTGGAGCAAGCCGGACTCAGGCATCAGGCCGGTGCTGCCCGCAAGGAAAGCGGAAAAGTGCCATTTTAGGTAAGTAGCTGCGCTGCCGCCTGTGGCAAATTGTCGCAGCCGGAGAGGGTATGTACCACATGGCAGGCAATGCCAACGGGGCTGCCAGGGGTGAAGCAAGCCGGCACTTGCCCTATAATGCAGGCATTCCGATGCATGATGTATCCCGGTTTTTCTCATGCCCACCCTTCCATTCCAGGTGCTTTATGGATCGCATCCTGAAACAGCTTTCCTCCTCGTTGAATACCGCGGAGACCATCGATCAGCTGGTGCGGCCCATGCTGAGCATGCTTGGCACCATTACCGGCATGGAATCGACCTATCTGACCGGTATCGACCTGGAACAGCATACCCAGCGCATCCGTTTTGCCCGTAATAGCGGCACATTGCAGATTGCCGAGGGCATGGTGGTTCCCTGGGCGGATACCTTGTGCAAGCGGGCGCTGGAGATGGGTCAACTGGCTTGCGATGCCGTTCCTGCCCTGTGGGCGGATTCGGCAGCGGCGGCACAGTTGCAAATCCAGACCTATGTCAGTGCGCCCATCAATAACGGTGACGGCGAACTGATGGGGACTTTGTGTGCCGCCAGCACCAGCAAGCTGGCCATTGCGCCGAATGTCGAGGCACTGTTCCAGCTGTTTGCCAATATCGTCGGCAATTTCATTGAGCGGGAAGTGCTGGTGCAAAAGCTGCAGGCTGCCAATGACCAGCTGGCTGCGCATGCGCTGACCGACCTGCTGACCGGCCTGCCCAACCGCCGCGCCATGTTTGCCGAACTGGAGCATATGCTGGCAATGGCCAGCCGCAGCCGCATTCATGTTCTGGTGGGGGTGATCGATCTGGATGGTTTCAAGGACATCAATGACCGTTACGGCCATCAGGGCGGTGATGATCTGCTGCGTGCCATAGCCCTGCGGCTGCAGGCTGGCATGCGCTCGGCCGACCTGATCGGCAGAATGGGTGGGGATGAATTCCTGTTTGTCGGCCCCGGACCAACAGTGGGCGAAGCCGATGCCGACGCGGCGGCATGGCACATGCAGCAGCGGCTGTCTGCACTGTTGGTGGGCTATTATGAGTTTGCCGGCCAAACCGTCAGCTATGGCGGTGCCAGCGTTGGCGTGGCGGCGCTGCCGCCGGACCATGTCGGGATCGAAGCCGCCATCCACCAGGCGGATGCGCTGATGTATCAGGTAAAACACAGCCGCAAGTTGCGTTAGCCGGCACAGCATCAGGGTTGTGCCGCGCTTTCCTGCCTGCTGGCCGCCTGTTCTTTTCCCCGTTCTCCTGCCTTACGTTCCATCGCATTGTGCGCTGCCTTTTTCCGCCCTTGCCGTTTTTTCCACCAGACGGCCACGCCGGTCACGCTGAGCGATGCCACCACCAGTCCCAGCAGCATGATGAATACCTTGTAGGGCAGGCCGCCTATTGCCGCCATGTGCAGGCTCACCAGCCAGCTGTGAATGGTATCGCCGCTGGCGCGGCCTGTAGGTAGCCAGGCACCCTGGTCGCGGCCGGTATCGCCATCAAAATACACCACGGTGCTGCCCCAGCGGTGGCTGACATCCAGGCTGCTGCGGCTGCTGAAACCATACAGGCCGGTGCGGCTGTCATAAAACAGGTCGTCTTCTTCCAGAATGGCAAAGCCCTTGCTGGCAGCCAGCCGGGTCATCAGCTCGCGTCCCCGGCTGCGGGCGGCTTCCCAGTCCAGCCGTGGTGGCAGCTGGCTGGCGCGGCCTGGCGCGGCCTCATCCGGCTCGGTCTGGGTGGTAAACAGTGTTGCCATCACCGGCTTGTACACAGACGGCAGGTTGAATGACACGCTGCTCCAGGCCAGCACCAGCAGCATGGCCCACAGCCAGAGTGATGCCGCACGGTGCCAGTCAAACACCAGTTTGTAACTGCCGCCGCCACGGCGGATTTTCCATGACACCGCCCAGCGTTGCAGCCAGCTCTTGCGTGTTTGCTGCACATCAGCCGGAACGGGCTTGCCGGCTTTGCGTTGCGGTGCCGGGAAGGTGAGCCAGGCACCGGCAAAGCAGTCGGCCGTCCACAGCAGGGCGATGATGCCGAAGATGGTGGTGGCCAGGTCACCCAGCGCCAGCGAGTAGTGCAGGCGGTAGATAAAGGGAATCAGGTTCTTGCTGCCCTGGCTGATGTCACCCCATTTGCGCGCGCCCTGAATCCTGCCGCTGTACGGATCGACAAACACCTGGTTATTGGCGGGCTCGGACAGGGTGCCGTCGGACTTGGGCAGGCCGGACAGCCAGAAAATCATGCTGCGTCCTGCTTGCTGTTCCAGCGGCACCATGGCCGCCACCGCATCCGGAAAGGCGGCTGCCACCGTCTGACGCAGTTGCAGCGGGTCTAGCGGGCGGGTGCCGGCTGCGGCGGGCGGGGTGAAGAACAGCTCCGGGTTCAGCCAGTGATCCAGCTCCTCGTTCCAGGCCAGAATGGCACCGGTGAGGCCTGCCAGCAGCAGGAAGCCGGCCATGGTCAGGCCAAGCCAGCGGTGAATGAGGACGGCGCTTTGTCGGAAATGCGGTTTCATGCCTTGTGCAGTCGTCATGGGTAAGGGGAGGGTGGGCGGGCCGATGCAAGCCGGTTCGGCAGACAGGCCGAACCCTTTGGTGAGAGGGCCTTGTGCTGCGGCGTGCAGTGTATATGCAAATGCGAATCATTACTATATCGATTGGAATTTTCCTGCTCTGCCCAGGGGGATGTCTGTTGCCGCTATGTAAAGGCGATTGACAATGCTTAGTATTTCTACTGAGAATGTAAATCAGAATCATTATCATTAACAAAAAACAGACGGCTCGCTCTGATTTTTAACACTCTGGATTCCCACATCATGCAAGTTCACCGGCCTGCTGCCGCACATGCTCCCTTTACTTCCGGTTTTACTCTGCGCCCGCTTTGCCTGGCTGTCATGCTGGCTGCGACTGGTGTTGCCAGTCAGGCTTACGCAGATGATGCGGCCACTGTAGCCGCAGGCCAGCCCGCCGATGTTGCCGTACTGCCTGCGGTGACGGTATCTGCCGAAGCACCAAGCGCACAGCTGCCGACGGAAAAGCAGGATACCTACACCATCAAGCACAGTGATTCCGCCACCCGGCTGAACCTGAGCCCGCGCGAAACGCCACAGGCGGTGTCGGTGGTGACGCATGCCAAGATGGAAGATTTCAACCTCAACACCATTAACGATGTGCTGGCCAATACCACCGGGGTGACGGTGGAAAAGGTGGAAACCAACCGTACCTACTACACCGCACGCGGCTTTGACATCACCAATTTCCAGATGGACGGCATCGGCGTGCCGATGACTTACAGCCTGCAGTACGGCGACATCGACACCGCCATGTTCGACCGCATTGAAATCGTGCGCGGGGCCAACGGCCTGTCCAGCTCCACCGGCAATCCGTCCGCCACGGTCAATTTCATCCGCAAGCGCCCGACCGACGACTTCCAGGCATCCGCCGGCCTTACCATTGGCTCATGGGATACCAAGCGGCTGGACGTGGATGTTTCCGGCCCGCTGAACCAGGAGGGGACAGTGACCGGTCGTGTGGTGGCCGCACATGAGGACGGCCATTCCTATCTGGACCGCTACAAACCGTCCCGCGATGTGTTTTACGGTGTGTTGGAAAACAAGCTGAGCGACAAAACCGTGCTGACGCTGGGCTACAGCTATCAGAAGGAAGACGGCAAGGGTGCGATGTGGGGTGCGCTGCCGATGTCCTACAGCGATGGTTCCAGCACCAACTACCCGGTCGGTACTAGTACGGCCACCGACTGGTCCTATATGGATACCACCGAACAGCGTGTTTTTGCCGAGCTGGCCCATGCGCTGGACAACGGCTGGCAGTGGAAGAGCACGTTGGGTTACAACCAGTTTGATACCGACAGCGCACTATTCTACGTGTACGGCACGCCAAACAAGACGACCGGTGGCGGACTGTATGCCTATCCCTCGCGCTACGAAAGCAGTAACAAACAGGTGTATTTCGACAGCAATCTGGGTGGCAAGTACACACTGGCCGAACGCCAGCATGACTTTAACCTTGGGGTGAATCTGTCGCGTTCGCGCCTGACGGATGTCAGCCATTACGGCGCAGGCATCGGTACCGAGCTGTTCGGCTCCACCGCCTTCAACGGCAGCTATGCCATGCCCAGCTTCGACGCCAGCGTGGATGGCAGCAGCTATGTTGATACCCGCAAAACCCTGTACGCCGCCACCCGGCTGAATCTGGCTGATCCGCTAAAACTGCTGCTGGGGGCCAATTACACCCAGGCCAGCTCCAGCGGTTACAGCTATGGCGTCGGCCATGCGCTGGACCAGTCGGCCACCTCGCCTTACGTTGGCCTGGTGGTAGACCTGACCGAGCAGATTTCCGCCTACGGTAGCGTGGCCAAGATTTTCAACCCGCAAACCCAGACCGACGCCAGCGGAGCCACTCTGGCTGCCGCCCGCGGCACCGGCAAGGAAATCGGCCTGAAGGGCGAGTTCTTCCAGCGCCGTCTCAATACCTCGCTGTCGCTGTTTGAAGTGCAGCAGGACAATATTGCCGAACAGGCCGGTTACGTGGGCAGCAAGGCTTACTACCGCGGGATTTCCGCCAAGTCCAAGGGCGTGGAGTTTGATGTTTCCGGCGAGCTGGCCCACAACTGGCAGGCTAGCCTGGGCGTGGTAGCGCAGCAGATTACCGGCGAAAACGGCGACGATGTACGCCTGTACGTGCCGCGCCGTCAGGTACGGCTGTCCACCACCTGGCGCGTGCCGCAGCTGGAGCAGCTGAAACTGGGTGCCAGCCTCAATTACCAGAGCGAAACCCGCTACAGCAGCACGTCGGCAGCTTATCAGGGTGGCTACTCGGTATGGAACCTGATGGCCAGCTACGAGGTGGACAAACACCTGACGGTGGCCGCCAATCTGTACAACGTGCTGAACCGCAAATACCTGACCAGCGTGTACTGGGATCAGTCCTACTACGCTGCCCCGGTGAATGCCAGCGTATCGGTGAAGTGGAAATACTGAGTTTCATTCCGTTACGGAGCCCTGCGCCCGTCTATTCCCAATCCCCCCGCCCTTGCCCTGCAAGGGAGCCTCACTTTCTTTCCGGAAAGCGAGATGGCGTTTGTTAACAATCTGCAGCCAGCCGGCCTTGTGCCAGCTGGCTTTTTTCATGGCAGGGCGGGTAGGGGTGCTGGCTTTGTTAAGGAGTATTGCGCTGCAGGCGGCGTGACAGGTATTTTCGTTGACAGTTCAAATGCGAATGAGCATGATTCTCATTTTAAGAATATTCACAATCATGCTCATCCCATTTCTCATCATGTTGCGCGAAGGCATGGAAGCCGCGCTGATCGTCGGCATTATCGCCAGCTATCTGCGCCAGTCCGGCCAGCAGCGCTGGATGCCCGCCGTGTGGCTGGGCGTTGTGCTGGCCTGCCTGCTTAGCCTGGGCGTGGGTTTTGCCCTGGAAATGACCGAGCAGGAATTCCCGCAAAAGCAGCAGGAACTGTTTGAAGCCGTGGTAGCGCTGATTGCCGTTGGCATCCTCACCTCCATGGTGTTCTGGATGAAGCAGGCCGCCCGTTCCATCAAGGGCCAGCTGCACAACTCCATCGACGCTGCCCTTGGCCGTGGCCGCGGTCAGGCTTACGCGCTGATCGGTATGGCCTTTTTTGCCGTGGCGCGCGAAGGGCTGGAATCGGTGTTTTTCCTGCTGGCGGCATTCCAGCAACAGGCGGAAAACCCGCTGGCCTGGCTGGCTGCCCTGCTGGGACTGGCGGTTGCCGTGGCCATAGGCTGGGGCATTTATCAGGGCGGGGTGCGTATCGATTTGCGCCGCTTCTTCCGCCTTACCGGCATGTTCATCATCCTGGTGGCAGCCGGCCTGCTGGCCGGTGCCATCAAGGCCCTGCATGAGGCCGGGCTGTGGAACCAGCTGCAAAGCGTGGTGTTCGACCTGAGCCACATCTTACCCATCGACACCCCGCTGGGGGTGATTCTGTCCGGCATGTTCGGCTACAACGACACCCCCACCGTCAGCGAGCTGCTGGCCTGGGTGCTGTATCTGCTGCCGGCGTTGTTCCTGTTCATGCGCGGCAGCAAGCCAGCCGCCAGCTCGTCCCGTGCCACGCTGCACTCCCATTGAAATCACCGCTCACCAATCCTGAAGGAAATTCATTGATGGCAAACCATGCCCTGTTCAAGTTGTCTGTTGTGGCGCTGCTGGTATCCACGCTGGCTGCCTGCGGCAAAACCGAGCAAGCACCTGCGGCCCAGGCCGGCAGTGCGCCGGTTGCTGAAGCTTCTGCCGCAGCAGCATCGGCCCCTGCCGTGGATTACACCGCCCAGCTGGCCGGCCCGATTGCCGACTACAAGCAATATGTGAGCACCGAGCTGGACGGCTTGCTGACCCAGTCCAAGGCGTTTGCCGCCGCCATCAAGGCTGGCGAGCTGAAGAAGGCACAGAGCCTGTACGCCATTACCCGCCAGCATTACGAGCGCATCGAGCCGATTGCCGAATTGTTCTCCGACATGGATGCCGCCATCGACGCCCGTGAAGACGACTTCAAGCAAAAGGCTGCAGATCCCAAATTCACCGGCTTCCACCGTCTGGAAAAAGCCCTGTTCGGCGACCACACCACCAAGGACCAGGCGCAGTTTGCCGACAAGCTGGTGGCCGACATCACTGAGCTGAACAAGCGGGTGGCCACGCTGGATATTCCGCCGGCCAAAATGGTGGGCGGCGCGGCCGGCCTGATCGAAGAGGTGGCAAAGACCAAGGTAAGCGGGGAAGAGGACCGTTACAGCCATACCGACCTGTGGGACTTCCAGGCCAATGTCGACGGCGCGCAGAAAATTGTAGAACTGCTGCGCCCGCTGCTGCAGAAGGCCAGCCCGGAGTTGCTGGCCAAGGTGGATGAAAACTTCAAGACCGTGGACAGCCTGCTGGACAAGTACCGTAGCGAAGACAAAAAAGGCTTTGTCAGTTACGACAAGGTGACCGACGCCGACCGTACCGCGATGAAGGGCCCGATTACCGCCCTGGCCGAAGACCTGTCCAAGCTGCGCGGCGTGCTGGGCCTGGATTGATCCACCTCATCCTGCCCCGTTGCCGCGCATGGCACGGGGCAGTTTCTGTCAGCCAGTCAGGGCGGCCAGCGGCTGCCCGGCTGCATTCAGGACACCTTCATGATCAAAGCATTACCCCTGTGCCTGCTGCTTGGTTTGCTGGCTGCCTGCAGCAAGCAAGGCCCGGCTCCTGCCACCGCCAGCCCTGCCAGTGCGGCCCCGGCCATCCCTGTTGTCAATGTCGGGGTGACGGATGAGGCCTGCGAGCCGATGCAGCTGACCGTCAAGCGCGGCAAAACCCAGTTTCTGATCAAGAACAACAGCGCCCGCGCCGTGGAATGGGAAATCCTCAAGGGCGTGTACGTGGTGGAGGAGCGCGAGAACATCGCCCCCGGCTTCAGCCAGAAGCTGACCGCAAAACTGGAACCCGGCAAATACGAAATGACCTGCGGCCTGCTGAGCAATCCGCACGGTGTACTGATTGTTGAATGAACACGCTGCACGGCAGCACCACACAGACAGACCTTACGTCATGACAGAACAAGACAAGCCCGCCATTGCCAACTCCTCCACCATAGTCAGTCCCCAGCGCCGCAACCTGCTGCGTGGTGCCGGTTTGTTTGGCGGCGGTCTACTGGCTGGCGGGCTGGGAGCCGGGGCCTGGTTTGGCAAACTGGCCAGCCCGGCTGATCCGGCAAGCGAAGTGGTGCCGTATCGCGGCGCGCATCAGGCTGGCATTACCACGGCTGCGCCGCAAGAAGCCATTTTCATTGCCTTCGATGTACTGGCCAAAGACCGCCAGGGCCTGCAACAGACCTTGCAGTTGCTGACCGAGCGCATTGCCTTTCTCACCCGTGGCGGCCCGGCTGCCGTTAGCCCGCCCAAGCTGCCGCCGCCGGATTCCGGCCTGCTGGGCGATACCGTTGCCCCGGACCGGCTCACCATCACCGTGGCGGTGGGCGCTACGCTGTTTGACGGGCGTTTTGGCCTGCAGTCACAGCGGCCACGGCATCTGGGCCAGATGCAGGCTTTCCCTAATGATGCGCTGGATGCCGCCTGGTGTGATGGCGACTTGCTACTGCAATGCTGCGCCAATTCGCGCGAGACGGTGATTCATGCGGTGCGCGACATTATCAAGCATTGCCCGGACAAGCTGGCGGCGCGCTGGAAAATGGACGGCTTCCTGCCAGCCGGTGCGGTACGCAACAGCAGCACTCCAATCAACCTGTTCGGCTTCAAGGACGGTACCGGCAATCCCGAAACCGCCGATGCCGCCCAGATGAATGCGCTGGTGTGGGTGGATGGCAAGGACAAGGAACCAGGCTGGGCCAAGGGCGGCAGCTATATTGCCATTCGCCTGATCCGCTTCACGCTGGAGCAGTGGGACCGGACACCGCTGGGCGAGCAGCAGGGCATTTTCGGCCGCGACAAGGGTAGTGGTGCGCCGCTGGGCCAGCAGCACGAATTCGACGACCCGGCTTTTGCGGCAGACCCGCATGGCCGGCAGGTGCCGCTGGATTCCCACATGCGCCGCGCCGAGCCACGCCTGCATGGCCGCCACGATGCCCGGCTGCTGCGCCGCAGCTACAGCTATTCGCTGGGCCTGACCAAATCCGGCCAACTGGATATGGGGCTGGTATTCATCTGCTTCCAGTCCAATCTGCAAACCGGCTTCATCGCTACCCAGAAGCGGCTGGATGGCGAACCGCTGGAGGAATACATCAAGCCCTTTGGCGGCGGCTATTTCTTTGCCCTGCCCGGAGTGGAAGGCAATGCCTGGCTGGGCCAGTCCTTGCTGCAAGTCACGGCCTGAGCACGGCTGAGGCAGCCTGACAGCTAAAAAAAATGCCGGCACCTGGTGCCGGCATTTTGCATGCAAGACGCTGTGTCAGATTTTGTAGGCATCGACAATGCTCTGCAACTGGCGTGACAAGCTATCCAGTTGCTGGGCCGAATTGGCCGTATTGCCTGCCGCCGCGCTGCTTTCTTCCGCCATCTGCGCAATGCCTTCCACCTGCTGGGCAATGCTGGTGGTTGCTACGCTTTGCTCCTTGATGGCATTGGTGATTTCATCCACCAGCGCCACCGCCCGCTGGCTGCCGCTGCCAATGGCGATAATGGATGCATTGGCTTCTGCTGCGCCCCTTACCCCATCGGCCACGTTTTCTTCTACCTGCCCCATGGCTTTGACGGCCACTTCGGCGCTTTCCAGAATGGCCGTGATGGTGGAGGAAATTTCCTGGGTGGACTGCGCCGTGCGCTCGGCCAGCTTGCGCACTTCGTCTGCCACTACGGCAAAGCCGCGGCCCTGTTCGCCAGCACGCGCCGCCTCGATGGCTGCATTGAGTGCCAGCAGATTGGTCTGATCGGCCACGTCACGGATTACCTGCACTACGCGGGACACCTGCTGGCTCTTTTCTTCCAGCCCGCGCAGTTGTGTTGCCGCTGTATCCACGGTACGGGAAATGTACTGGATGTCGCTGGCCGCTTTGCTGATGGTGGCCTTGCCTTGTTCTGCCAGCTCGCCGGAGTTTACCGAAGCGGTATTGGCTTCGCTGGCGCGGTCTGCCACGTGGTTGACGCTGACTGTCATTTCTTCGACGGTGGCGGCCATATTGGACGAGGCACTGCTCTGGTGCTGGGCTGCCGTGGCAACCTGTGTGGCGGTAGAGGCCAGTTCGGTGGACACGCCGGCAATGGTCAGTGCGCCCTGTTTTACCGACTGCAGGCTGCTCTGCAGGGTATCCAGCAGCTTGTTGAAGGCTTCTGCCGTGTTGCCCAGTTCATCCTGGCGGTGGATCTTGATGCGCTGGGTGAAATCCAGTTCGCGTGCCACATGACGCAGGCCATCGCGGAAAGCCTGCATGCGCTGGCGGATTTCACGTACCAGCATGAAGCCAAGGCCACCAGCCACCAGGATGGCCAATACGATGACGGTGACAAACAGGTTGAGCGCCTGATGGTAATTGCGCTGACCATCTTCGGTCAGCTGCTTGGCTGTCTTGTTGTTGTAGGCAACGTGGTTTTCCATCGCCTCGGTAAACTTCATGGCCAGATTGCGGAATTCGCCGGTTTGGGAAATTTCCTTGCGCATGCCCTCCATATTGCTGGCATCGGCCATGGCCTGGATATCCCGGGTCTTGTTCAGGTAGAGCTTCAGCAGGGATTTGTCTGTGGCCAGTAGCTGCTTGTCCTGTTCATCTGAAATAAAGTGGGCGGCATAGTTGTTCAGGCCTTCTTCCACCTTGCTGGCATTGCTTTGCAGGCGCTCGCCGGCGGCGGTTCGCTCACTGGCATCACCTGCCAGCATGTAGTCACGGATGTTGATACGCAGGCGTTCGCCGTAAATGGTGGATTCGTACAGTAGCTGAATGCTGGGCAGCACATTGTTGTCGATGTATTCCACCTGTTCCTGTGCCGTGCGCATGTTGCGATAGGCAAAGCCGGCAACGGTCAGGATGGCGATCAGGCAAACCAGCAGGGTGCAGCTTAGTCTTTGTGCAATGGTCAGCTTCATGCCAGCCTCATTTCTTTGTTGATCAAGCCACTCATGGTTGCATTTCTTGCTTAAGCCAGCAAGCGCGATTGGATAAAAAATTAGATAAATCTTAATTACGATAAATGTTTAATATATATATTATTTTTTTAAAAAATATTTATTAAGCATTAAGAGTGATGATGGCAAAGTGGTTTAACCATAAGGCGCTGCACAACTGTTGCTAAAAATATTGCGCTATTGAATTGCTGCTAACGGCGGCCAGCCACGGCTGCGCGCGGTACCTTGCGGTATGCAGTGAAATGGAAGCAGTCATCATGTTATGCCTGGAGTGCAGGGTTGCTGTACCGAGATATCAATATTGATATATCAGCTAGAGCGATTTTGCTGTTGGATGCCCCGGCCAAACAGCCCATGATGCAGCCATGTGACGGGACGGTTTGATCCCGCCGGATGCAAGCGCATCACGATAGCAAAACGATTGGAGACATGCGTGATTAGTGGCAAGACAACGCTGATTGCCCATCTGGGTTATCCCACCGAGAGCTTCAAGGCTCCGATGATTTACAACCCCTGGTTTGATAGCAAGGGCATCGATGCGGTGGTGATGCCCATTGGAGTCAAGCCGGAAGATTATGTGGCGGCGGTCGCCAGCATCCGCAAGTTCACCAATCTGCGTGGCGCACTGGTCACCATGCCGCACAAGGTCACTACACTGGGCCTGATGGACGAAATCACTCCCACCGCCGCCATTGCCGGTGCCTGCAATGCCATTCTGGTTCGCCCGGATGGCACGCTGCTGGGCGACCAGTTTGACGGTGCCGGCTTTGTGCGCGGCGTGGAGCGCAAGGGTTTTGCGCTGAAAGGGCGCAAGGTGCTGGTGTCCGGCAATGGCGGGGTGGGGTGTGCCATTGCCGCCTCGCTGGCGGCTGCCGGTGTGGCCGAAATGGCCTTGTTCGACAGCAATACCGCGTCCTCGGAAGCACTGGCAGGGCGCTTGCGTCAGCATTATCCGCAGTTGAAGGTATCGGTGGGCAGCAATGACCCGGCGGGTTTCGAGCTGATCGTCAACGCCACCCCGCTGGGCATGAAGGACGACGACCCGCTGCCGTTTGACATGGACCGTGTCAGCCCGGACACCTTTGTTGGCGAAGTAGTGATGAAAAAGGAAATCACCCCGCTGCTGGCGGCGGCACAGGCCAAGGGCTGCCCGATACAGCTGGGCACCGACATGTTGTTTGAAATGATTCCGGCCTATCTGGAATTCTTCGGTTTTGGCAGCACCACGCCGGAAGAGCTGCGTGCTGTGGCCACACTGAATTACTGAGGGTTGGCATCATGAAGAAAATGCTGATGCTGCATGGCATCAACCACAATATGTTCGGCAAGCGCGACCCGAAGCAGTACGGCACGGTGACACTGGCCGAGATCGACGCGCGCCTGCAGGCGCTGGGCCGCGAGCTGGATGTGGAAGTGGAAAGCTTCCAGACCAATCACGAAGGCGAAATGTGCGAGCGCATCCATCAGGCCTATGCCGATGGCGTGGACGCGGTGCTGATCAATGCCGGTGCCTGGACGCATTACAGCTATGGCATTCGCGATGCGCTGGCCATCCTGACCGTGCCCATCGTGGAAATCCACATGTCCAACATCCACGCCCGTGAACCATTCCGCCACCAGTCGGTATTTGCCGAAATTGCCAAAGGGCAGATCTGTGGCTTTGGCACAGAAAGCTATCTCCTGGGCCTGCGCGCCGCCGTGGCTGCCACCGCTGCGTAGTAAGTTTTTCTCTGTAGCAATCCGAAACTGACTCAGTCAGTACTGTGCGGAGGAGCCTGGCTCCTCCGCTTTTTTTTGGCTATTGCCGGTGGGGGAGGGAAAGCCCTAAGGCTGCCGCCAGCTGTTGCAGGCCGGGGAAGATGCTGATTTGCCCGGCAAACTGGGCGGCGGTGTCCTCGTGCAGGTGTACGCCGGCCACGGCTACCCCTGCGGCGAGGCCAGCGGCAATGCCGGAGGCGCTGTCCTCCACCAGCAGGCAATCGGCGGCATCTACCCGCAGCAGTTGCAGGGCGTGGTGAATCAGCGCCGGGTCCGGCTTCCAGGCATTTACTTCGTAGGCACTGATGATGGCTTCGCCAAAATAGGGTTTCAGCCCGGTGCTGTGCAGGCTGGTTTCAATTTTTTCGCGCGGGCCGTTGGAGGCAATGCAGCGCGGTAGCTGTAGCGCCGCCAGCAGATCATGCGCGCCGGGCATGATCTGCAACTGGCTGCCCAGCAGCTGCAGGCTTTGCTGGCGAAACTGCTGGCTGAACCGTTCACGGTCCAGTTGCGGAAAGTGCTGGCTGATGTCGTCCAGAAAGCGCGCATAGGGCCGGCCCCGGAAATAATGCAGGATGATCTCTTCATCCAGCGCATGGCCATGCTGCTGCAGGATGCGGCCCAGCAGCCGTGCCGACAGGCTTTCGCTATCCACCAGCGTACCATCGCAATCAAAAATCACCGCCTTGATCTTAAACACCTGCTTGTCTCCACATGGCTGTCAGACATAGCAAGTTGTTATAACTGTTATGGCTGGCAATGGCTTCTTTCTCCGCTCCGAATTCACCAGAATGGTGCGCGCCAGGCGCTGGCCGGCTGAGCGGGTGTGACAAGGGCTGATGATGGCACAGCCTGTCCGGCACTGCATATAAAACACGAGGAGACAGAACATGAAACTATCAACACGTCTGGGGCTGATTGTGGGGCTGGCGGCGCTGGGCGGTCTGCTGCTGGCTGTCATGGGGCTGGCGTCCTTGCGCGCTGCCATGCTAGAGCAGCGTCATGAATCCATTCGCACCGTGCTGACGCTGGCAGGGCAGCAGGTAAGGTATTTCCAGCAACTGGAGCAAGCCGGGCAGCTGAGCCGTGCTGAGGCGCAGCGCCGTGCCATCGATGCCCTGCACAGCATGCGCTACGAGAAAAGCCTGTATCTGTGGGCGCGCACCACCGGCGCGCTGGGTCTGGTGCTGCCGGGTGACAAGGGTGTGGGGCAGGTGGATTTTGGCAAGCCGCTGCCGGATGGCCGCCATGACTTCAACCGCTATCTGGATGTGCTGGCCACGCAGAATATCGGCTTTGTCGAGTTGATGGTGGTAAAGCCTGGCGGTAGCGACGAGGTGCTGAAGATCAACGGCGTAACCCGTATCGATGGCTGGGACTGGATTATCGGCTTCGGTGCCTGGACCGATGACATCCAGGCGGCTTTTTGGCAGGTGGCGCTGCGGTATATGGCAACTGGCCTGCTGCTGTTTGCCGCCATTGGCGCGGTAGCGGTGTGGATGGCACGAAAAATCTACCGTGCCTTGGGTGGCGAGCCGGAACAGGCCGCGCAGCTGGCCAGCGAAATTGCTGCCGGCAAGTTGAACCGGCGGCTGGATGCGACTGCCCCGGCGGGTAGCCTGATGGCTTCCATTGCGGTGATGCAGGACAATCTGCGCACGCTGATTTGCGGTATCCAGGATAACGCCCGCCAGGTCGGCCAGCTGTCGCATAATCTGGCCGGGCAGATGGCGCAGATCAATGATGCCTCGCGCCTGACCTCGGCAGCGATCTCCTCCAGCGCGGCGGTGATCGAACAATTGGCGGTCAGTGTTGATCACATTTCCCAGGGCGCGCGCGACACCGAGGCCAACTCTACCCGTGCGGCAGAGCTGGCAGAGCGTGGTTCCACCCTGGTGCTGCATGCCGGTGCGGAGATCAGCCGGGCAGCCGGGCAGGTGAGTGACGCCTCGCGCCTGATCGGCTCGCTGGAGCAGCGTACTGACCAGATTGGTGATATCGCCAGCGTCATCCGTGATATTGCCGACCAGACTAATCTGCTGGCGCTTAATGCCGCCATCGAGGCCGCCCGTGCCGGCGAGCAGGGCCGCGGCTTTGCCGTAGTGGCGGACGAGGTGCGCAAGCTGGCCGAGCGCACCAGCACCGCCACCGCGCAGATTGCCAGCACGGTGCAGGCGGTGCATGCCGATACCGCTGCCGTGGTGCAAGGCATGCAGGCCATGGCCCCGCAGGTGGCGATGGGGGTGGACATGGCAGCGCAGGCCGGGGAAGCCTTGCAGCAGATCAACACCGCCTCGGCCCAGGCGCTGGACAAGGTGCGCAGCATTGCCACTGCCACCACCGAGCAAAGCCAGGCCAGCAATAGCGTGGCGCAGAATATCGAGCAGATATCCGGCCGCATGGAGGAGTCCAGCCACGCGGTGGCACAGGCATGCGAGCATGTGGCCCGGCTGGAGCAACTGACCGCAGCCTTGCACCAGTCGGTTGCCCGTTTCCAGGTGTGACCGCTTCCGGGACGGGCAAGGCGCAGGCAGGGCGGCTTGCTGGTCAAATTGAACTGTGTTCAAATCCGGAACCACTCAGCAAGGAGAAACGACATGGCAGGCAGTATGGAGCGTTCGCTGGCAATCCTGGAATTGCTGGCCCGTAATGGCGGGCAACTGCCGCTGCATGTCATTGCCGACACCCTCAACATGCCGCGCAGTGGTGCGCACCGGCTGCTGGCCATGCTGATCGAGCAGGGCTATGTGCGCCAGCATGCGGAGAAGGGCGAATACCAGCTTTCGCTCAAGCTGGTTTCGCTGGGGCTGATCTATCTGTCCACCAGCGGCGTGGCCGATGTGTCGCAGCCGATTCTGGAAAACCTGGCGCGCAGTTCCGGCGAGCTGGCGCGGTTGGGCATCATCGAAAACGAGTTGATCACCTTTGTGGCCAAGGCGCAGGGCGCACGCTCCGGCCTGCGCTACGACCCGGACATGGGCAGCAACCCGCCGCTGTTCTGTACCGCCAGCGGCCCGGCCTGGCTATCCAGGCTGGACGATGAACAGGCCTTGCAGATTGTCGCCCGGCAGGGCTTTGGCAATGGTTACGACTACGGCCCCAATGCCCCGCGCACCATTGCCGCCTTTCTGGAGGTGCTGCATGCCACCCGCAAGCGTGGCCATGCGGTGGCGGTGGACAGTTACGAACCGGGCATGACCTCGCTGGCTGCGCCCATCATCAACCCGCTCAACCAGAAGGTGGTGGGCGTGGTAACACTGGCCGGCCCCACCAGCCGCATTCCGGCCGAGCGCCTGCCGGAGCTGGGCAGCCTGTTGCAGGATGCCGCGCGCGAGCTGGGTGAAGCCTCGCTGGGTTCGCTGTACTTCAAGTCCTGATTTACGCTGTTTTTTCATAGCTGGCCCGCCAGTCGGGCCATTACCATTGCTGTGCTCGATGTATAGCAAACTGCTATATCTGCTAGAGCGATAGCGCTCTTTTTTTATGCAATGCGCGGGAACACAATCCTCGCATGCAAACCTCTATCCCGACTCTGTTCATGCGTGGCGGTACCTCACGCGGGCCCTTCTTCCTGGCAGACGACCTGCCGCAGGATCAGGCATTGCGCGACCGTGTGCTGCTCGCTGTCATGGGCTCTCCCGACCGCCGCCAGATTGACGGTCTGGGTGGAGCACACCCGCTGACCAGCAAGGTCGGCATCATCTCCCGCGGCAGTCAGCCCGGTGTGGATCTGGACTTCCTGTTTGCCCAGCTGCAGCCGGACAAGGACACGGTGGATACCACCCCCAACTGCGGCAATATGCTGGCGGCGGTGGTTCCCTTTGCGCTGGAGCGCGGACTGGTAACGGCGCAGGGCGAAACCAGCACCTTCCGCGTGCTCACCCTCAATACCGGCATGCAGTGCGACGTGACGGTACAAACGCCGGGCGGCCAGATGCGCTACGACGGCGAAGCCCGTATCGACGGCGTGCCTGGCAGCGCCTCGCCCATCACCATCAACTTTCTGGATACCGCCGGTTCGGTGTGTTCCGGCCTGCTGCCCACCGGCAAGGTGAAGGATGTGGTGCAGCTGGACGGCGTGGGCGCGCTGGAAATCACCTGTATCGACAATGGCATGCCGCTGGTGATGCTGCGCGCTGCCGATCTGGGCCGCAGCGGTTACGAAAGCGTGGCCGAGCTGAATGCCGACACCGAACTGAAAACCCGGCTGGAAGCGTTGCGCCTGCAATGCGGCCACCTGATGGGCCTGGGCGATGTCAGCAACAAAACCTATCCCAAGATGTGCCTGATTGCCCCGCCGCGCGACGGCGGCAGCATCAGCACCCGTTGTTTCATTCCGCACGTCTGCCACGACGCCATCGGCGTGCTGGCGGCAGTGACGGTCGGCACAGCCTGCGTGCTGGAAGGCTCGGTCACCGACGGCATCGCGCAGATGCAGGCCGGCCACCAGCATCTGGTGTCGGTGGAACACCCGACCGGCGAATTCTCCGTGGACCTGGAGCTGGACCCGGAAAACCCGCAACACGTCATCCGCGCAGCGCTGCTGCGCACTGCACGGCTCATCATGCGCGGAGAGGTCATGATTCCCTCCGCCATCTGGAAAGGACAGCAAGCATGATCATCGACATTCACGGTCACTACACCACCGCCCCCAAGGCGCTGGAAGACTGGCGCAAACGCCAGATCGACAACCTCTCCACGCCCGAACTGGGCCCCAAGCCCTCCGAGCTGAAGATCTCCGACGACGAGCTGCGCGACACCATCGAAAGCAACCAGTTGCGGCTGATGAAGCAGCGCGGCTCCGACCTCACCATCTTCAGCCCGCGCGCCAGCTTCATGGCCCACCACATCGGTGACTTCAACACCTCGTCCACCTGGGCGGCCATCTGCAACGAACTGTGCTACCGCGTCAGCCAGCTGTTCCCCGAGCACTTCATCGGTGCGGCCATGCTGCCGCAGTCGCCCGGTGTCGATCCGGCCACCTCCATCCCGGAGCTGGAGCGCTGCATCAAGGACTACGGCTTTGTCGGCATCAACCTCAACCCGGACCCGTCCGGCGGCCACTGGACCAGCCCGCCGCTGTCCGACCGCCACTGGTACCCCATCTACGAAAAAATGGTGGAGTACGACATTCCGGCCATGGTGCACGTGTCCACCAGCTGTAACTGTGCCTTCCACACCACCGGCGCGCACTACCTGAACGCGGATACCACCGCCTTCATGCAATGCCTGACTTCGGACCTGTTTAGCGATTTCCCCACGCTGCGCTTTGTCATTCCGCACGGCGGCGGCGCCGTGCCCTACCACTGGGGCCGCTTCCGCGGGCTGGCGCAGGAAATGAAAAAGCCGCTGCTCAAGGACCACCTGCTCAACAACATCTTCTTTGACACCTGCGTCTACCACCAGCCGGGCATCGACCTGCTGACCAAGGTTATCCCGGTGGACAACGTGCTGTTTGCCAGCGAAATGATTGGCGCGGTACGCGGCATCGACCCGGAAACCGGCCACTACTACGACGACACCAAGCGCTACATCGAAGCGGCAGCACTGAGCGATGCCGAGCGGCAGCAAATCTTTGAAGGCAATGCCCGACGCGTGTATCCGCGACTGGATGCGGCCCTGAAAGCCCGCGGCCGGTAAGGCTGGCAAAAGCCCCGCTGACACCCAGGGCTTTTGTTCACCTGGCAGATAAAACAGATTAAGGAAGACAACACCATGTACGAACTCGGAGTGGTATACCGCAACATCACCCGCGCCGACCGCGCCGCCGCCGATGCGCTGGCAGCCCTCGGCTCGGCCACCGTGCACGAAGCCATGGGCCGCGTTGGCCTGCTCAAGCCCTATATGCGCCCCATCTTTGCCGGCAAGCAGGTATCCGGCACCGCGGTCACCGTGCTGCTGCAACCGGGCGACAACTGGATGCTGCACGTGGCGGCAGAACAGATTCAGCCGGGCGACATCGTGGTGGCAGGCGTCACCTCGGAATGCACCGACGGCTACTTTGGCGACCTGCTGGCCACCAGCTTCCAGGCACGCGGCGCGCGGGCGCTGATCATCGACGCCGGCGTGCGCGACGTCAAAACCCTGCAGGAAATGGACTTCCCGGTCTGGAGCCGCGCCATCAGCAGCAAAGGCACCATCAAGGCCACGCTGGGCTCGGTGAATATCCCGGTGGTGTGCGCCGGCATGCTGGTACATCCGGGCGATGTGATTGTGGCGGACGACGACGGCGTGGTGTGCGTACCGGCCGCCCGTGCAGTGGAAACGCTGGCGGCGGCGCAAAAGCGCGAATCGTTCGAGGGCGAAAAACGCGCCAAGCTGGCTTCCGGCGTGCTGGGCCTGGACATGTATGCAATGCGCGAGCCGCTGGCCAAGGCCGGTCTGCGTTATATCGACTGAGGACGACAGCATGAGCAAACCCGTAAGTGGCGACTTCAGCAAAACCGCAGGCTGGCTGGACTGGTTTGACGGCCCGGCCAAACCGGCCTTCACCCTGCCGGCTGGTGCAGTGGATGCCCACTGTCACGTCTTCGGACCGGGGGCGGAGTTTCCCTATGCACCGGAACGTAAATACACCCCGTGTGACGCCAGCAAGGCAGACCTGTTTGCCCTGCGCGACCATCTGGGCTTTGCCCGCAACGTGGTGGTGCAGGCCACCTGCCATGGTGCCGACAACCGTGCCATGGTGGATGCCTGCCGCGCCAGCAATGGCAAGGCGCGTGGCGTGGCCACCGTCAAGCGTGCAGTGAGCGATGAAGAGCTGCAAAGCCTGCACGATGCCGGTGTGCGCGGCGTGCGTTTCAATTTCGTCAAACGTCTGGTGGATTTCACCCCCAAGGACGAGTTGATGGAAATTGCCAGCCGTATCGCCAAGCTGGGCTGGCATATTGTGGTGTATTTTGAAGCACAGGACCTGCCGGAACTGTGGGACTTCTTCACCAACCTGCCCACCACCGTGGTGGTGGACCACATGGGCCGACCAGATGTCAGCCTGCCGGTGGATGGGCCGCAGTTTGAATTGTTCGTGAAACTGATGCGCGAACATGACAATATCTGGTCCAAGGTCAGCTGCCCGGAACGCCTGAGTGTGACTGGCCCCAAGGCGCTGGATGGCGAACGCCATGCCTACCACGACGTGATTCCCTTTGCCCGCAAGCTGGTGGAAACCTTCCCCGACCGCGTGCTGTGGGGCACCGACTGGCCGCACCCCAATCTGAAAGACCATATGCCCGACGATGGCCTGCTGGTGGATTTCATCCCCCATATCGCGCCGACGCCGGAGTTGCAGCAACAACTGCTGGTCACCAACCCCATGCGCCTGTACTGGCCGGAAGAATGCTGAGGAGCCGCCATGGCTTTGGACAAACCGTATAAAGACGTGCCCGGCACCATCATTTTCGATGCCGAGCAAAGCCGCCTGGGCTACTGGCTGAACCAGTTTTGCACCAGCCTGATGAAGGCGGAAAACCGCGCCCGCTTTCTGGCCGACGAACGCGCCTATCTCGACGAATGGCCGATGACGGAAGAACAGAAGCTGGCGGTGATGGCACGCGACCTTAACTGGTGCATGCGACTGGGCGGCAATATCTACTTCCTGGCGCGCATCGGCGCCACGGATGGCAAGAGCTTCCAGCAAATGGCAGGCTCCATGACCGGCATGAGCGAAGAGGAATACCGTGCCATGATGATGGCCGGTGGTCGCTCGGTGGAAGGCAATCGCACCATCGGCGAAGACGGCGACGCCCAGGCGCACCGCCAACCGCAAGGCGCTGCTGGTAAAAAGGAAAGCAACTGATATGGCACGCATCACCGCATCCGTTTTCACCTCCCATGTGCCCGCCATCGGCGTGGCCATGGACCTGCACAAGACGCAGGAAGACTACTGGCAGCCGCTGTTTGCCGGTTACGACTTCTCCAAGCAATGGATGAAGGACAACAAGCCGGACGTGATTTTCCTGGTGTACAACGATCACGCCACCGCCTTCAGCCTGGACATGATTCCCACCTTCGCCATTGGCACGGCTGCCGAGTACAAACCGGCCGATGAAGGCTGGGGCGCGCGCCCGGTGCCGGTGGTGAAGGGGCATCCGCAACTGGCCAGCCATATTGCGCAAAGCGTGATCCAGCAGGATTTCGACCTCACCATCGTCAACAAGATGGACGTGGACCACGGCCTGACCGTGCCGCTGTCGCTGATGTGCGGCGAGCTGGACCCGGTGAAGGACGCCTGGCCCTGCCCGGTGATTCCGTTTGCCGTCAACGTGGTGCAGTACCCGGTGCCCTCCGGCCAGCGCTGCTTTGCGCTGGGCCAGGCCATCCGCAAGGCGGTGGAGAGCTTTGACGAAGACATCAATGTGCATATCTGGGGCACCGGCGGCATGAGCCACCAGCTGCAGGGCGCACGCGCCGGGCTGATCAACCGCGAGTGGGACAACAACTGGCTGGACCTGATGATCAACGACCCGGTGGCCTGCGCCAGGGTGCCGCATATCGACTATGTGCGTGAAGCCGGCAGCGAAGGCATCGAACTGGTGATGTGGCTGATTGCCCGCGGCGCGATGGCCGACGTGAACAACGGAGAGCGCAGCGGCCCGCTGCCGCACGTGGCACACCGCTTCTATCATGTGCCGGCCTCCAATACCGCCGTGGGTCACGCCATTCTGGAAAACAAGGAATAAGGAATCCCTGTCATGACAATCAAAGTAGCTCTGGCTGGCGCAGGTGCCTTCGGCATCAAGCATCTGGACGGCATCAAGAATATTGCCGATGTGGAAGTGGTATCGCTGATTGGCCGCGACCTGGCCAAAACCCGCGAAGTGGCCGACAAATACGGTGTGGCCCATGTCACGGATGACCTGAACGAAACCCTAGCCATCAAGGAAGTGGACGCCGTCATCCTGTGTACGCCCACCCAGATGCACGCTGGTCAAACCGCAGCCTGCCTTAAGGCCGGCAAGCACGTGCAGGTGGAAATTCCGCTGGCTGACACCCTGGCCGGTGCCGAGGCTGCTGCCGCGCTGCAACAGGAAACCGGCCTGGTTGCCATGTGCGGTCACACCCGCCGCTTCAACCCCAGCCACCAGTACGTGCACAACAAGATTACCGCCGGCGAGTTCAACATCCAGCAGATGGATGTGCAAACCTATTTCTTCCGCCGCACCAATATGAACGCGCTGGGCCAGCCGCGCAGCTGGACCGACCACCTGCTGTGGCACCACGCCGCCCACACCGTGGACCTGTTTGCCTATCAGGCTGGCAGCCCCATCGTGAAGGCCAATGCCATCCAGGGTCCGGTTCACCCGGAACTGGGCATCGCCATGGACATGTCCATCCAGCTGAAAGCCGCCAACGGTGCCATCTGCACGCTCAGCCTGTCGTTTAACAACGACGGCCCGCTGGGGACTTTCTTCCGTTACATCGGCGACACCGGCACTTACATTGCCCGCTACGACGACCTGGTGAACGGTAAGGAAGAGAAGATCGATGTATCGCATGTGGCCGTATCGATGAACGGCATCGAGCTGCAAGACCGCGAATTCTTTGCCGCCATCCGCGAAGGCCGCGAGCCCAACTCCAGCCTGCGCCAAGTATTGCCGTGCTATCAGGTGCTGCATGCGCTGGAGCAGCAGCTGGTGTGAGGCGCTGCTGACAAAAAGCTGCACCCCAGGGATGCTGCGCTTTTTTCTTGGCAGCTCCTGATTTGATTAGCTTCTTTTGAAATACCTTTTGTAAGCGACCCTCCTGAGCAAGGCAGTCCGGTTTGTTTCAAACCGGCTGACCTTGTCTTTTTCTTGCAGGGTCCCCGTCAGACAGCGCAAGGACAGTTCCATGAAACAGCGACAGCTTGGCCCGTTTACCGTTTCTGCCATCGGCCTTGGCTGCATGAATCTCAGTCACGCCTATGGCGTGCCACCGTCTGCCGAGCAGGGTGGCCAGGTATTGCTGGCGGCGCTGGATGCAGGCGTCACCCTGTTTGATACCGCCGCGCTGTACGGTTTTGGTGCCAATGAAGAGCTGGTGGGCCGTGTATTGAAGCCCTATCGTCAGCAGATTGTGCTCACCAGCAAGTGCGGCATGACCGGGGTGGAAGGCAAACGGGTGATAGACGGCAGGCCGGACACCCTGCGCCAGACCTGCGAGGAGAGCCTGCGCCGCCTGCAAACCGATGTGATTGACCTCTACTACCTGCACCGCTGGGACCGTCAGGTGCCGATTGAAGATTCGGTTGGCGCGCTGGCTGATCTGGTGGCTGCGGGCAAGATCCGCAGCATCGGCCTGTCCGAGGTTTCCGCAGCCACGCTGGCACGCGCCCAGGCGGTGCACCCGATTGCCGCGGTGCAGAGCGAATACTCGCTGTGGACGCGCAATCCGGAAATCGCCCTGCTGGATGCCTGCCGCGCCCAGAACGTGGCCCTGGTAGCCTTCAGCCCGCTGGGCCGTGGTTTCCTGGCCGGTGGCGTGCGTGACCCGTCCGGCTTTGCCGCCAACGACATCCGCCGCGCCATGCCGCGCTTCCAGGCTGAACACTTTAGCCGCAACCTGCGCCTCTTGGATGCATTGCAGGGGCTGGCCACCGAAACCGGCTTTACCCTGGCCCAACTGGCCATGGGCTGGCTGCTGGCGCAAAGCGAGCAGGTGATTCCGATTCCGGGCACCAGCAATGTGTCGCATCTGCAGGAAAACCTGTCGGCCGATACGGTGACGCTGGGCATGGAAGTGCTGACCCGTCTGGACACCATCGTCAATGAAAACACCGTGAGCGGTGCGCGCTACAACGCTGCCACCCAGCAGGAAATCGACACCGAGGAATTTGGCGTTTCTGTTCAGCCAGCCTGATAGCCGGGCAGGAGATGACCACACCATTGCTTCCATCTGGGGTGTGAACCCATGCCGACGGGGTGTTCCTGTCGGCCTTTTTTTGCCTGCAAAGCCACAGTTGGCATATCTCGCCTTCTAACAGGAAGGCGAGGCTCCCTTGCAGGGCAAGGGCGGGGGGTTTGGGAATAGATGGGAGGCTGCCGATTCCATAGGTGAAATGAAGAGGCCCGGCTTTGCCGGGACCTGTGGAACCGTATCCGATCACCTTCTTTGCAGCCGGCCGGCACAAGGCCGGGTGTTCAGCGAAGGAGGAGAATTGCTGACAACAGTGTAGGGGTTTACTGCAACTGCCCGGTGACTCAGGCGACCGGTTCCAGCAACATCACACCGGCAGCCGTGTTGGAAATCGGCAGATGGTAGGTGTTTTGCAGCGCGCGCACATCGCCCTTGATGGTGGCGCGGGCGGCAAGCCACATCAGCAGCTCGATGCCTTGCGAGCCGGTATGCTCCACCAACTGCTCCACCGTGTACTGGGTGGCCCACTTGGGGTTGTCCACCAGGCTTTGCATGAATTGCAGGTCGAAGGGCTTGTTGATGAAACCGGCGCGTTCGCCATCCAGCTGGTGTGACAGGCCGCCGGTGCCGATCACCACCACGCGGGCGTCGGAATCCCAGGCACTGATGGCTTCGCCAATGGCCTCGCCCAGCTTGTAGCAGCGGCTGGCCGAGGGAATGGGGAACTGCACGGTGTTGATGCACACCGGCACCACCTTGATCGGGCAGGCGCCTTCTTGCGGCCACAGCAGTTTCAAGGGCAGGGTGAAGGCATGGTCCACCAGCATTTCCTGACAGGTGGTGAGGTCGAATTCCTTGTTCACCAGCTGCTTGATGAGGTGCCAGGACAGCTCGGTGTCACCAGTAAACGGCGGCAGGGTGGGAATGCCCCAGCCTTCGTCGGCATTGCGGTATTGCGGCGCGGCACCCACCGAGAAGGTGGGCATCTTGTCCAGGAAGAAATTCAGGCCATGGTCGTTGTACACCACCACGGCGACATCGGGTTTCACTTCGTCCAGCCAGCGATGGATGGGCGGGAAAGCGTCGAAAAACGGCTTCCAGTACGGTTCATTCTGCAGATTGCCGGCAATGGCACGGCCGATGGCCGGAACGTGGGAGGTAACGATGCTGCCTACGATTTTTGCCATGATTATTGTCCCGCGTTCAGGAGTTTCTGTTTGAATTCGTCTTTGCTCATGCCGGTTTGCTGGGCACCGATGTCCTGCACGTCCAGGCCGAAGATGCCGGCAAACTTGGCCAGGTAGTAAACATTGCCGCCCGCGGCAATCAGTTGCAGCACATTGCGGCTTTGCACCGCAGCCAGTTGCGGTGCGGTCAGGCCGAAGCGGGCGCAGTAAGCGGCTTCGTCGGCCTTGAAGGCGTCGCGGTTGGCCTTATCGTTGAAGGAAAAGCACATCTTGTTGAGGGCATAACCCTTCTGCGCCTGAATGTCGTCAAACAGGGTGGTTCCCGGAATGGAAACGCGTTGTTGCTCCGCCATCACTTGTTCTCCCTTATTGATTCTGGTGAGTTCAGTGTCCCTGTTTGATGTGTGGAGATAAATGCAGTAAACCGAATGGCATAGATGAAAAATTTCGATCATTTGCAGTTGGATGGCCGGCTGCTGCAATTACTGCTGACGGTGATGGAGGAGCGCTCGGTCACCCGTGCGGCAGAGCGGTTGGACATGACCCAGTCCGCAGTCAGCCATGCGCTGGACAAGCTGCGGCTGATTGTGGATGACCCGCTGTTTGTGAAGTCCGGCCGCGGCATCTCGCCCACGGTACGGGCCGAGGCGCTGGCCCAGCACGCGCGCAGCCTGCTGGAAGACATGCGCCGCTTTGTCAGTGCCGCCAGTTTTGATCCGGCCCGTTTGCAGCGCACCATCAGCATTGCCGCCAACGATTTGCAACGGGATTTGCTGCTGCCGCGCCTGCTGGGGCTGTTGCAGGCGGAAGCGCCGGGCGTGTCGCTGCGGGTGCTGCCCTCCGGCATCCCCACGGTGGAGATGCTGCGCAGTGATGAGTGCGATCTGGTGATTACCCCGCGCCCGCCGGATGGCAGCGACATCGTGCAAAAGCGTTTGTTTGCCGACCACTACCGGGTGTTTTACGACGCAGGCTGCCGTGCGGCACCGGCCAGTCTGGACGACTATCTGGCGGCCGAGCACGTTACGGTGGGCTACACACCGCCGCGCATGCTGGATATTGATGATTTTCTGGCCGGGCAGGGGGTAAGGCGGCGCATTGCCGCCTGGCTACCGGGCTTTGCCGGCATCGCGCCTTTTGTGCAGGGCAGTAGCAGGCTGGCTACTTTGCCCGGCTTGCTGGCCAGCAACCTGCTGGCGGGGCTGGCCAGTTGTGCGCCGCCGCTCTCTTGCCCGGACATGCCGATGTATCTGGTATGGCACCAGCGCCATCGCCACGACCCGCTGCATATCTGGCTGCGCCAGCGGCTGGAGCAGGTGACGCAGCAGGCGCTGGCGGCGCAACTGCCGCGATGATACAGAGCGGCTAACAAAATAGCCTAGCGTCCCTGCGGCAAGGCGCGCCGCCGCCGACCGTACATAAAAGTAGGGCAAGCAGGCGCAAGGCTGCAGCAGGGGTTTTGTCAGCCGCGCTTAGCAGCCGCTGTCCTGCAGGCGCTGGCTGACGGTGCGGCACAGCCAGTCCACCGAACGGGCGGCGCGGCTGGCCACACTGTGCGCGTCCTGGGTAAGAAATTCGTCATTGGCCACTTCAAAGGCGTAATTGCCCTGATAGCCGGCCATTTCCAGCCGTACCAGCATGTCCACCACCGCCATGCTGTGTACGCCTTCGCCGGGGAAGGAGCGCTGGTGGCGCGAGATATGCACCATTTCTTCGAGCAGCGGCAGGTAGTCGCTCATGGCGTCGGACAACTGCACCAGAAACAGCTTGTGCATGGGGATGCGGTACAGCTCATCCAGCGGAATGCCCCGGGCAAACAGGTGGAAGCTGTCCAGCACCAGGCCCACGTTCTGCCGGTTCACCATTTCCACCACCTGCCATGCCGTGTGGTAGTCGTGTACATAGCGGCCCCAGGCCAGCGGCTCGAAGCCGATGCGGATGCCCAGGGGCGTTGCCAGCGTCGACAGCAGGCGCAGATGGGCGGCGGTGGTTTCCAGGTCGCCCACCGCATTGGGCGAGGTGGTGGCCGATACCACCAGCAGCTCGGCCCCCACCTGCTGCATCATGCGCATCATGGTTTTGGCCAGGTCTATCTTGTATTCCAGAAAGCGGCCGCTCATGCCTTCGAAGTCGCGCAACGCCTCGAAGCCGATCACCTTCATGCCGCTGTGGCGCACCGTGCGCACGGTTTGTGCCAGGCCGCCTTCCTGTTCGTTCATCAGGTCCTGCGCCCACAGCGTGAGGCGGGAGAAACCGGCGGCGGACATGGCCTGCAGCTTGTCTTGCAGCTTGCCCTGCAAGGGGGCGGTATCAATGGCAAAGCGGCTGGCGTCCATCTCAGTTCCCCTGTTCGTTGCTGATGGCAAATTGCAGCAAGCCGGCATGCTCCAGCGCGTGCCGGACCAGTTGTTGCGGGCCGGACAGGCCCAGCCCCTGTTGTTGCAGTTGCTGGCGGGTGAGGGCCATGTCATGGCTGGCCAGGGTGACGCCGGTCATGCCCTCGCTGATGCCATGCTCCAGCACGGCGGCCTGCAAGCGCAGCTGGATCTTGCTGCAAGGGCTTAGCAGCAGGCGGCTGTCGGCTGTGCTGTCACTGGCGGATTCGGCAAAACCGAACAGGTGCTGGTAGAAGTCCTGCCAGTCGCCAATGCGCTCGCCCGGTATGCTCTGGGTCAGCAGGCTGATGCGGCTCAGTCCGGCATCCTTGGCTTGGCTGTCCGGGTTCAGCGGCAGGAAGTCCACATCGTAAATGGAGTGCTCGCCATAGCGGTCTACCAGATACAGCAGCGAACCGCCCACACCCTGGAATGCCGGAATATGCAATTCCATCACCCCGGTGCCCGTGTCCACTTCCCATGCCCCCAGCTCGCGGGCGCGCAAGGTGGCTGCGCGTGCATCCTTCACCCGCAGCGCAATGGCGCAAATGCTGTGGCCACGCTGCTGGGCGTAATGCTGGGCAAAACTGTCCGGCTCGGCGTTGACGATGAAATTGATGTCACCCTGACGGTACAACAGCACCTGTTTGGAACGGTGCCGGGCGGTACAGCGAAAACCCATGGCCTGCAGCAGCTGGCCAAGGGCTGTCGGGTCGGTGGTGGCAAATTCAACGAATTCGATGCCGTCCGTGCCCATGGGGTTGGGCCGGCTGCTAAAGGGAAGGGTGTCGGACATGGGGAACCTGTCTGGTAAGGGCTGCGGGTTCAACAAGAGCTTGCCGGTTCAATCTGTCAGTTTCAGTCGCTGAGGCTGGCAAAGTGCCGGACCATGCGCTGGGCATCCGGGGTCAGGCCGCTGAACAGGCGGAATGCGCCTGCAGCCTGATACACCACCATGCCACCGCCATTCATGGTAGCGCAGCTCAGCGCATTTGCGGCCTGAAGCAGTGCGGTTTCGCGTGGGAAATAAATTACATCCGCCACCCATAGCGCCGGATGCAGCCATTCCACCGGCAGCGGCAGGCCGGGGTGGCCCTGCATGCCAATCGGCGTGGCCTGGATCAGCCCGTCGGCGCTGGCCAGTTCTCCGGCCACATCGTCGGCTACCACCACCCGCCCTGCGCCAAAGCGCTGGTTCAGCCGCTGTGCCAGTGTGCTGGCGCGCGCCGGGTCGGCATCGTGCAGTGCCAGTCTTTGCGCACCCAAGGTCAGGATGGCGTGGGCCACGGCAGCACCGGCACCACCGGCACCCACTTGTACCACCTTGTCCAGCCTGGCCTGCGGCCATTGCTGCTGGAAGGACTGGGCAAAGCCCCACCAGTCGGTGTTGTGGCCAATGCGTTTGCCATCACGCAACTGCACGGTATTCACCGCGCCAATGGCGGCGGCATCGTCCGACAGGCTGTCCAGACAGGCCAGCACGGTTTGCTTGAACGGGTGAGTGATGTTGCAGCCGGCATAGCCCACGGTCTGCATGGCGGTCAGCAGCGTGTCCAGCTCGGCAGCGCTGGTGTCCTGCGGCAGGTCGTGTAATTGATACAGACAGCGCAGGCCCAGCTGGCGTGCTTCTTCTTCATGCAGCTGTGGCGAGCGCGAGCCCTGGATGCTTTGGCCGATCAGGCCCAGCAGCAGCGTGCTGGCAGCGGAGGTGGATGCAGGCATGTGTTGGTCTTTTTTGCTTGATTGCCGCGGCGGGCGGCATGCACCCCGCACACGGCACAGGCCGTGAGCGGGATGGCGGGAACAGGGAAACGCACTGGTGCAGTGAAAATTTTCACGCTAAGATTGAAATGTACCTGTTGGTACGAAATAAGTAAACCGGCAGCATCGCCAGTACTACACACAGACCCAGAGCGGTGCGCCGCCAGCGCCAGTTTCCCCATTGAGGATGACCACCATGCAACACTGTATTGCCACCGTTTCTCTGAGCGGAACCCTACCCGAGAAACTGGAGGCGATTGCCGCTGCCGGCTTTCAGGGCGTAGAAATCTTTGAAAACGACCTGCTGTATTTTGATGGCTCGCCACGGGATGTGCGCCGCCTGTGTCAGGAGCTGGGCTTGCAGATCATGCTGTTCCAGCCTTTCCGTGACTTCGAAGGCTGCCGCCGCGACCGTCTGCAACACAATCTGGAACGGGCCGAACGCAAGTTCGAGCTGATGCACGAGCTGGGTACCGACCGCATCCTGGTGTGCAGCAATGTGCAGCCGGATGTGATCCGCGATAACGCGGTGCTTGCCGACGACCTGCACCAGCTGGCCGAGCTGGCGGCAAGGCATGAAGTGCTGGTGGGTTACGAGGCGCTGGCCTGGGGCCAGCATGTCAATTCCTACCGTCAGGTGTGGGATATCGTCAAAACCGTGGACCATCCCAATCTGGGCGTGATTCTGGACAGCTTCCACACCCTGTCACTCAAGGATGATTTGTCGCGCCTGCCGGAGATTCCGGGCGACAAGATCGTATTCCTGCAACTGGCCGATGCACCCATTCTCAATATGGACGTGCTGGAGTGGAGCCGTCATTTCCGCTGCTTCCCCGGTCAGGGCGAGTTTGACCTGCCGGCCTTCCTTGGCCCCATCCTGCAAAGCGGCTATCAGGGCCCGCTGAGTCTGGAAATCTTCAATGACGGCTTCCGTGCCGCACCTACTGGCGGCACCGCGGCAGATGGTCGCCGTGGCTTGCTGTATCTGGAAGAAACCACCCGTGCCCAGCTGGCTGCCAGCGCGGAACCCAGTGCCGCCGCCGTGCTGCCGCAGCTGTTTGTGCCGGCGCCGCAGCCGCAGTACGACGGGGTGGAGTTTCTGGAATTCGCCGTGGACGAGGCCGCCGCCAGCCGCCTGGCGCGCTGGTTCGGCAAACTGGGCTTTGCCCATGCCGGGCAGCACAAGTCGAAAAGCGTCAACCTGTACCGTCAGGGGGGCATCAACCTGATTCTCAACTCCGAGCCGGACTCCTTCGCCAACGCCTTCTTCGTGGCACATGGCCCGTCCTTGTGCGCGTCCGCCTTCCGGGTGAATGACAGCGCCCAGGCGCTGCAACGCGCCAAGCAGTATCGCGCCCGCTCGTTTGAAAGCCGCGTCGGCCCCAACGAGCGGCAGATTCCCGCCGTGCGTGCGCCGGATGGCAGCCTGCAATACCTGGTGGACCCCGGCGCTGACGGCAGCAGCATTTACCAGTCCGACTTCGACATGCTGCCGGGTGCCGCAGGCAAGCAAGGCCTGCTTACCAGCATCGACCACTTCGCGCTGGGCCTGCCAGCGGAAACCATGGACGCCTGGATGCTGTTCTTCCGCGCCGTGTATGGCTTCAAGGCCGAAAACGAACATGTGCTGCCCGACCCCTACGGACTGGTGAAAAGCCGGGTGTTGCACAGCCCGGATGGCAGCATCCGCATTCCGCTCAATATCTCGGAAAACCGCAATACCGCCATTGCCCGTTCGGTTTCCACCTATCGCGGTTCCGGTGTGCAGCACATTGCCTTTGCCACCGACGACATCTTTGCCGCCGTGGCAGCAGCGCGCGAAAGCGGCGTGCCCCTGCTGGAAATTCCGCGTAATTACTACGACGACCTGGCGGCGCGCTTCGATCTGCCGGATGAATTTGTCGCCAGCCTGGCCGCGGCCAACATCCTGTACGACCGCGATGCACAAGGCGGTGAAATGCTGCATGTGTACACCGCCCAGTTTGAAGATCGCTTCTTCTTCGAACTGCTGCAACGTCGCGCTGGTTACCAGCAATACGGTGCCGCCAATGTGGCGGTGCGCCTGGCCGCACAGGCCCAGTCGCGTGCCCGGCAGCAGGCGCGCAGCAACTGGTATGACTGATAGGACCGGGCTGGACTGATCCTGCCACGATGCAAAAGGGACACGTAACACGTGTCCCTTTTTTTATTGCCAGCTTCTTACTTCAGCGGCGACACCGCCGTGGGCAGGGCAATGGTGGCGTGCATGTCGGTGGTGAGCCAGGCCGGGCCACCCTTGGGCGGCCAGATGCCGGCGGCGACAGCTTCACCACGGATGCGGCGGCTTTTCACAGGTAGCCGACCAGTTGCCACTGCACTGGTTCGATGCGTTGTTCATAGCCACGCCAGCGCTGCAACAGCCGGGGGTAGTGCGTGGTGTGGGGTGGCAGGATGTTGCCCTGCAAGAAGATGCGCACCACCTGGTTGGCGTGCAGGTCGGCATACTGCCCCTGAATGCTGTCCGCTGGAAACAGCACTTGCCAGTGTCCGGTTTGCGGACAGGTCTCGCCGCTGTGGCACAGGGTGCCGATGGGCAGGGCGTCCGGGCTGGGCGGTGGAACGGCCAGGGAAGCGGCCTGGGCTTTTTGCGCGGCTTGCGCCTTGGGGTCGGGTCGCCCGGTAGCCGGGTCCAGCGCCTTGGCTACGGCCAGTTCGCGGATACGTTGCTCTGGCGGCAGCGGTGGCGGGACGTTGGCTTCAAAATCTTTCAGCCACTGGATCTTGCCATCCCACGGTGGCAGCGGTGCGGGCGGCAAGGGGACGATGCTGTCCAGCTCGGGGACTTTGGGATGCAGATAGGAATAGACACCGAGGAGGTAGCTTATTTTTTCATAACGCTGTGTCCGCTCGGCGTCTTTGGGGACGGCCAGATTCTTGGGATGGCCATCGGCAAAACCGTCTGCCAACCACGTAGCACCAGATGGGTCACCCGCCTTGGTGGCCAAGGTGAAATATTTGACCGCTGCGGCATATTGGCCTTCTCCTTGCATCTGAACACCATACTCAAGTCCGGCGCGGCCATGGCCTTGTTCGGCGGCACACTTTTTCATGGATTTGCCAATTTCAAACTCGACAGGGTGGTCGATGGTGAGATTCATCAGTTTTTCCCCGATCGCATACTGCGCTTCCGGGTTACCCAAGTCTGCGGCCTTGCGCTGGTATTGCAGCGCCAGCAGGCTGTCGGCCTTGACGCCATAGCCTTGTTGCAGCAGCTGCGCCATATCGTAGTAGCCGCCGGGGATACCTTGCTGGATCAGTCGCTCGGTCAGTGTCACCACTTCCTGTACCGGGTGTTCGCTGACTGCCTGGCCGGCGCGCAGCATGCCACGCAGTTCCAGATTGGCCTGGTAATGGTCATAGGCGGTGGCGATGCGCAGCAGGCGTTCCATTTGCGGATAGCGCAGCGGGTCTTCCTGTTGCAGTTGCTGGCGCTTCAGCCAGCGGGTATGGCGGTAGAGCTGGTCGGCCTCGGGGTCGAGCGCGGGCAGGCGGTCTTTCTCGTAGGCACAGGTAAAGGCAAGTTGGTCTTGCACGGTGGGCAGCGCGGGCATGGTGGTGGCTTTCGGGGTGGCGTCCGCTGCATTGCACGCCCCTAGCGCCAGCACCAGCCACAGCCCCGCTAGCCCAGGCAGGGAGATGGGGCGTTTCATCGCAGGTAGCCCACCAGTTGCCACTGCACTGGTTCGATGCGTTGTTTATAGCCACGCCAGCGCTGCAACAGCCGGGGGTAGTGCGTGGTGTGGGGTGGCAGGATGTTGCCCTGCAAGAAGATGCGTACCACCTGGTTGGCGTGCAGGTCGGCATACTGCCCCTGAATGCTGTCCGCTGGAAACAGCACTTGCCAGTGTCCGGTTTGCGGGCAGGTTTCGCCGCTGCCACACAGGGTGCCGATGGGCAGGGCGTCCGGGGTGGGCGGTGGAACGGCCAGTTGCGCGGCCTGGGCTTTTTGCGCGGCTTGTGCCTTGGGGTCGGGTCGCCCGGTGGCCGGGTCCAGCGCCTTGGCTGCGGCCAGTTCACGGATACGTTGTTCTGTTGGCAGCGGTGGCGGGACGTTGGCTTCAAAGTCGCGCAGCCACTGGATCTTGCCATCCCACGGCGGCAGTGGCGCGGGTGGCAAGGGGACGATGCTGTCCAGCTCCGGCACTTTGGGATGCAGGTAGGAGTAGATGTTGAGTATGTAGCGAATTTCTTTATAGCGCCGTGCCCGTTCTTCATCTTTGGGGACGGCCAGATTTTTGGGATGGCCATCGGCAAAACCGTCTGCCAACCACGTAGCACCAGATGGGTCACCAGCCTTGGTGGCCAAGGTGAAATATTTGACCGCTGCGGCGTATTCGCCTTTTCTTTGCATTCGTATGCCATATTCCACCCCGGCCCTACCATGGCCTTGCTCCGCGGCACAGGCAATCATTTGATAACCCACGGCGTACACTTCTGGTTTATCGACATCGGTCAGCTTGTCGCCCACGGCATACTGCGCTTCCGGGTTACCCAAGTCCGCGGCCTTGCGCTGGTATTGCAGCGCCAGCAGGCTGTCGGCCTTGACGCCATAGCCTTGTTGCAGCAGTTGCGCCATATCGTAGTAACCGCCGGGGATGCCTTGCTGGATCAGTCGCTCGGTCAGTGTCACCACTTCCTGTACCGGGTGTTCGCTGATTGCCTGGCCGGCACGCAGCATGCCACGCAGTTCCAGATTGGCCTGGTAATGGTCATAGTCGGTGGCGATGCGCAGCAGGCGTTCCATTTGCGGATGGCGCAGCGGGTCTTCCTGTTGCAGTTGCTGGCGTTTGAGCCAGCGGGCATGGCGGTAGAGCTGGTCGGCCTCGGGGTCGAGCGCGGGCAGGCGGTCTTTCTCGTAGGCACAAGTAAAGGCAAGTTGGTCTTGCACGGTGGGTAGCGCGGGCATGGCGGTAGCTTTCGGATTGGCGTCAGTAGGGTGGCAGGCGGCCAGCCACAGGCTGGCCAGCAGCAGAGCGGTGCGCTTAATCACTATTGCTCCTTTCGGCGGAGCGGCGCAGCATGCCGCGCAGCGCGGCGATGGGTGGTCGTTTGTTCTGCTCTGCAAATTTGTTGGCATTGATGATTTTTTGCCAAGCTTCATGGGCTTGGTAGGCCGGTTCAAAGCGTCCCATTCCTTCTGGATTGGCCTTGTTGCGTGCTTGTGCCAATTCAGGACTATCCGAACTACCCAATCCGGTTGGTCGGCTGGTATGCATGCCCCATAGCTTGCGGCGCAGCGCACGGGCGATGTCGCTGTGGTTGGTCAGCAGATTGAGTTCGCTGTCCACTTCCATGCTGCGGGTGTTGATATTGGCCGAGCCCAGGGTGGTAAAGCAGTCGTTCACCAGCATCAACTTGGCGTGGATATAGGTTTCGCGCCAGTCGCCCGCCGGGGAATCCGGTGCCACCAGGGTGCAGATCAGGGTTTTCAGGCCGGGGATGTCCACGGTGGGGATGTCCACGTCCTGGCCTTTGGCAATGGCTTCGGCTTCGGCCTTGCGTTGTTCGTAGCTGGCCTGGGCTTGCTGGTATTCGGCCTTGGCCTGTTGTAACTGGGTCTTGATCAAGGCCTGGCTGGCGGGCTCGTTCTTGGGGTAGAGCACGGGGTTGTTGAGCACCAGCCGCGCCAGTTTCATTTTTTGTTCGGCCTGGCCCAGCCGGGCCTGGGCATCGTCCATCTCGTAGGCCTTGCTGACGCCGGGCATGGTGTCGCGGCGGCCCAGCGCCGCCAGCATGCGGTAGGTGTTGACGCTGCCTTTGCCCACCCCATCGTCAGTGGAGTTGGTGATGACAAAAAGGTAGATGGGTGCCTGGCGGCGGGCTTGCTGCTGGGCGCGGGCGGCGGCCTTGATTTTGTCGGCCAGCGGTGGAAAGCGGAAATACTGGTTTTCGATAAAGATGTAGCTGGTGACATTGTTCACCGCCTGGTAATAGGCGCGCTTGATGTCCTGCACCATGGGCTTGGCCTGGGCCTGGGTGCGCACCAGTTGGACCGGGCAGGGAATCATGAAGCGCAGCGCATCGTTGCTGCCGCGCTTGAAAAAATACGGGTAGTCGCAAAACGTGCTGTCGGGGAGTTGCTCACCGCTTTCTTGCTTCCAGGCGGCGGCAAAGTTGTAGAACACATCGCCGACAATGGAGCCGCTCAGCAGTGCCGAAAAATCCTCACGCGGGCCAACGCTGCCATTTCGGCCCAGCCAGGGTTTGCGCACCCGGTAAGGGTGGGCGTCGCTGTCCCAGTATTCGTCCAGCAGGTTGTGGCCCATCACCAGGGCCCTGGCGTGCTGGGCATCGTCATAGTCCACCAGCACTGATTTCTGGTGGTGACTGGGGCCACCAGGCAGTGATTGCTTGGTGGTTTCCCAGCTCAGCCCGCGGTCGTCATGCGGCATGCTGGCAATACGCGCCCGTTCTTTCGCGGAAAACCCCCGGCTATAGAAATGCAGGTGTTGTGCGCGGACATCGCCCTTGCGCTTGCGCACATCTTTGTCATCGGCATACAGGCCGGGTGCTTGGTCGTCGTAGCGGTAATACCAGTCCTGATCATACTGATACTGTCCACGCCGGTCCGGGTCGGAGGGGGGCGCATCCTCCACTTCGTAGGGCGGGCGGTCCTTGATGCGCACGATCCAGCGGCCTGGGGTGTTGGACTCGCCCACCGCGTCCTGATGGCCAGTGACATTAACCTTCATGTTCAATGGGGTGGCGGCAAAGCACCGCACCCGTACGGTTACGCCTTGGGCCGCTTTGTGCTCCAGCAGCTTGCCCAGTTGCACCGGAAAGACTTCTGTCTTGCCGTCGATGACATAGCTCACCTGGTGGTGGCCATTGCGCACCAGGTACATGGACGGCTGAAACCCCCAGCAAATGATGCTGATAGTGCGCTTGGCGCGGGCCATGGTTTCGTGCAGGGTGGCAAAGGTTTGTTCACCATTGACCAGGATTTGCAGGCTGGAATTGTGGGTTGCGTATTCGGCGTGATCCACAAACCACGGCAGGGTGAGGGTGGCCGTTAGTGGCCCACGGGTGCAAATGGGAACGGTGGTGCTGGTGCTCATGCCTGGGGCTCCTCGTCATCGTTGCTCTTCAGTAGCTGTGCCTGGTGGGTGCGTGCATCGGTTTGATAGGTGACACGGCCAGAGTCGGGAGCAGGGCCTAGTACCTGCTTGTGCAGCCCGGCATTGGCCAGCTGGCCCTTGGCCGGATCGCGCAGTTCGCTGACCAGCGGAATCTGGTATTCGCTGCCATTGGCCAGCGTCAGGGTGTAGTGCTGCACGCCAGGCTCGTGGGTGAGCGGCAGCTGCATGGCATCACTCATCAGCCCTTGCTGCACGGTGGCGGCCCCGGCTTTCAGGGTGTAGGGCATGCCAGCCCATTCACTGGTCTGGCCAAACGGCGATTGCGCCAGCACAAACGGCAGCGGCGCCTTCACCTGCGACACCGGGAAGTCCGGCAGCCCCACACTCAGCTGCTGCTTGGATGTGACCGAGAAGCCGCCGTACACCGTAGTCTTCCCCAGCGTGCTGATGCCCTCGGCGGTAATGCGCAGCGCATTGCCGCCTACGCTCAGTACAATCTCCTCCTGCGCCGCCAGGCTGATCTTCTGCATGCTGCGGATTTGCGTGTCCTGGCGCGAGGACAGCAGCACGGCACCGCCTTGCGCCTGGATGTCGACATTGCCCTGGTTGGCAACCAGCTTGATGCCGGCCTTGGCGGCAAACAGGCTGATGGCCTGGCCGATGTTCACCACCAGCGACTTCAGCGCCGATACCCCCACGTGCTGCTGGGCGGTGAGCGCGATGTCCTGCCCGGCGGCGGCGTGCAGGCTGCCACCGGTAGTGAGCGCCATGCCGGCGGGGGCGCTGGCCAGCAGCACGGCCTGCTGCAAGTCCTTCACCTGCTGATTGAGCAAGTCCAACTGCGCTTGCAGCTGTAGCGGGTCGGCCTTGGCCTGGCTGGCGGCGCTGTTCAGGCTGTCGATGCTTTGATTGGCCCGCTCCAGTTGCTGTAGCGCCTGCGCCATGTCGCGTTGCAGGCCGCTGGCTCCCGGCTGGGCATGGGCGGACAGCAGCAGGCCTTTACCCGCACGGATGGCCCCCCACTGGTCGCTGCGCAACTCAAACCCTTCCCCGCGCGGCTGGCGCTGGGCGTCCACCAGGTGGCCGATATTGAGCTGGGTCTTGCCGTACTCGGTGGCCAGCTTGATGTGCTCCTTGCCCTGCAAGTCCTCCATGCGCAGCTTGTTGTGGGCGCGGGTGAGGATGACGTTGCGGGTGTGCCAGCCGCTGTCGATGTGATCCGGCTTGCTGCTGTCGTGCATGGCCGACGCGATATAGGGGCGGTCGATATCGCCATCGGTAAAGGCGATGTTGACGCGGGTGCCGGCGTGCAGGGGCAGGTGCAGGCCAAAGCCGCCGCCGGCAAAGGGTTTGGCCAGGCGTACCGGGCGCGAATCGCTGCCGGGGGGCCATGCATCCAGATCAAACAGAAAGCGCACCCGGTAGCGGCCATCGGCATCCAGAAAGGGATAGCGGTAGCTATTGTTGGCCGGGCTTACCACCATGGCGGGCAGGGTGCCGTGGATGCGTGGCTTGTCGCGCAGGGCCGGTCGCCAGATGCGGTCGGCAGGGATCACGCTGAACTGGTTGTGATAGGCCTGATCGCGCGCGCCCTGATGGCGCACGGCGGTGAGCAGCCAGCCGTGGGGGGCCTCGGCAAAGGCCTGGCTGAGGGTGAGCACGGCACCGGGGCGGCAGCGTAGTACATTACCGGCCCCCTCACCGCGACACTGACGGCTGAGCGACAGCTGGTGACGCAGCAGCGCCAGACGCAGGCCCTCGTCGGCATTGCGCTGCCCTTCGCCCCAGTCATCATCCAGCCCATGGGCCGCCGGGGTATCGTCGGGGCTGTCCACCCGGCTGGCCAGCGGGGTGCTGGCACTGCGGTAGTTGAAGTCACGGCGCTGCACGCTGTGCAGCATGGGCTGGTGGTGCAAGTCGAAACGGCGCACCACTTCGCGGCCGACGCCCTCCAGGCCGGCATCGGGGCTGAGGGGGATCATGGGCAGCAAGCCGCGCTGGTAATGCTCCAGATTGTCGCCAAAGGCCAGCAGCGCGCGGCCATCGTCAGCGGGGATCGCCTGATAGAACAGCCCGGCATCGGCGGCCAGACGCTGGATGAAATCCAGATCGCTCTCGCGATACTGGGTAATGTGCTCGAACAGCGGATAGTCGGCAGTCAGGTCCAACTGCAGGGCGCTGCCGGCCAGGCCATGCTGTTGCAGCACGGCTGCGATGACGGCGGGAATGCTCTGTTGCTGAAACAGCCGGGTGTGGCGGCCATCGGCGAGGGCGGCCAGGGGCGGGCCGATGCGAAAGCGGTAGCGGGTTTCCTGCTGATTGGTGTGCAGGCGGCTGGCGGCGCGCACCAGGCCCTGCCAGCGTCGGGTGTGGTCAGGGGTGGGTGGGGGCGTCAGGCCGGGGATGAGGGGCAGCGGATTGGCCTGGGGCGGAGTGATGGTAAAGGTGACGGGCTGGTGGATGAGGCAGGCGAGGGGGAGGTCTGCTTGTGGGGAAGTGACGGAGACCTCGAGCAGGAAGGGGGTGTCGAGGGCTTCGTCGAGGGTAAAGGCGAACACGGACAGGTCCAGCCCCAGGCGATCGGGGAAGGCTAGCTGATAGGGGTTGGGCATGAAGGAAACCGGGCAGTAGTGATGACATTGGCAATCATCAAAGCGCTCGCGCTGGCAGGCCAATCAGACAAGGAGGAGTTTGCTGGGTGAAAGGTCGAATATCGGTATCAGATGTATGATCCGGTGATGAGTGACTGTCAGGTATGCTGAGGAAAATAGCTGAAGCAATACACAAGGATGTCTGTGTGGTGTCCTGGTGTATTGCTTAACCGTGGCAGAGCGTATCAGCGTTGCAGCCTGTTCATAGCGGCTTACTTCAGCGGCGACACCGCCGTGGGCAGGGCGATGGTGGAGTGCATGTCGGTGGTGAGCCAGGCCGGGCCACCCTTGGGCGGCCAGATGCCGGCGGCAACCGCTTCGCCACGGATGCGGCTGCGTTCGTCCACGCTGGCATAGGCCCAGATATTGGTGAAACGCAGCGGGCCTTGCAGGGCAAACATGGCTACCAGGCAGGGCGACAGGGCGCTGCGCGGCGGCAGGTATTCCTGCCACAGGTCCATGGTGTGCTGCAGGCCGCCGGTCTTGATGCCGTAGGTACGGATTTCATACACCGGGCCCTTGATGCCGCTTTCACTGCTGGGGCGCAACGGGGCCATCCACGGGAAAGCCTGGTAGGACTGGCGGTCGATGCTGGTGGCGAGGCTGCCGCAGCCGTACGGGTCGGCGCTCAGGCGGGTGCGTTGCTGCTCGGCTTCCAGTGCCGCCAGGCTGTCGAAACCGCGCAGTATCAGCAACTGGTTGAGCTGGCCGATATCGCTATACCAGCAGCCCAGCAGTTCGCCGCCGGCGGCGGCATCGCTGGTGTAGGTCTGTACATTCTGGGCGGCCTGGGCGGTGGTGCCAAAGGGCAGGGTGAGGGTGGCGAGTTCGTAGTACATGGGGTGTCCTTGGTTAAGTTCAAACATTTGCGTCAGGTTGGCGTCCGGCGGCGTGGTGTGCCGCCAGATAGCCGAAAGTCATGGCCGGGCCCAGGGTGATGCCGCCGCTGGGGTAGTGGCCGCCCATCATGCTGTGCATGTCGTTGCCGACGGCGTACAGGCCGCTGATGGGCTGCTGCTGTTCATCCAGCACTTGTGCGCTGGCATTGGTGGCCAGGCCGGCAAAGCTTCCCAGGCTGCCAGGGACGATCTTCACCGCGTAGAACGGCCCGTGTTGCAGCGGGGCCATGCAGGGATTGGGCCAGGCATTGTCCTTGTCGCCCTGCACGCGGTTGTAGGGGGTGTCGCCCTTGGCAAAGTCGTCGTCCTGCCCGGCGGTGGCCTGCTGGTTGTAGCGTGCCACCTGTTGTTCAAGGGCACTGGGGGCTATGCCGCAGCGGCTGGCCAGCTCTTGCAGCGTGTTGCCACGTTGCAGATAGCCATTGCGCAGCATTTTGCCCAGCGGCATGGGGGCCGGTTTGACTGCGCCCAGACCGTAACGGCGGATGAAGCGGTGGTCGGCCAGCAGCCAGGCTTCGGCCAGCTGGCCTGCTGGTGTGGCACGCAGCAGGGCGGAGACAAAGTCGTGGTAGGAATCGGCCTCGTTGCAAAAGCGCTGGCCATTGGCGGTAACGGCAATCAACCCCGGCTTGGCGCGTTCGATCAGGTGCGGGAAATGGGCGGTGCTGCCATCGGTGCGTGGCACCAGCGATACCGGAGCCAATGCCATGGGGGACGCCATCTCGCCCATTACGCCGCCGACGGCCTCACCCAGTCGCAGGCCGTCGCCGGTATTGCTGGCCGGTGCGGCAGACCAGTGTTCCTGTCCGCTGGGCGCATGCGCCAGCAGCTGGCGTTTGCGGGCGACATCGTGCGGGAAGCCGCCGCAGGCCAGCACCACGCCACGGCTGGCATGTACGGTCAGTGGGCCGTCGGGCGTATCCAGCAGCGCACCGCTCACCGTGTCCTGTTCGCGCAGCAACTGGCGCACCGGGCTGGACAGGCGCAGTTTCACCCCGGCTTGCAGGGCCGAGGCCCCCAGCGCGGCGGCCAGCGCATTGCCGTTGACCAGCCGCATGCCGCGACCATGAAGCAGGCAGTCGCGCCAGTAGGCCAGCACGCGCCGGGTGACATAGGCAAAGGAAGTCAGCGAACGGCTGGCGTTGAGGAAATGGCGCAGCTCCATGCCGGAGGCGATGCCCATGCCCCATAGCGAAATCACGTCCAGCGGTTTTTTCAGCTGATGGATGTGCGCGCCCAACTGGCGGCCATCAAACGGTGCCGCACACACCGAACGCCCGCCGGTGGCCGCCCCGGCGCTGTGGCCGTGGAAGTCCGGGATCAGATTGCCGTCGATGAAGCGCAGCAGGCTGTGGCGCTGGAAAAAATCCACCATGCGTGGCGCGTGGCTCAGATAGGCATCGGCCAGCGCGGCGTCGAAGTCCTCTCCCAGCTCGCTGTGCAGGTACTGGCGCGGCTGGGCCGGGTCTTCTTCAATCCCGGCAGCGATGGCCAGCGGATTGCGCGGCACCCATAGCCAGCCACCCGACCAGGCGGTGGTGCCGCCAAAGTCGGCTTCTTTTTCGGCCACCACCACCTTCAGCCCCAGCTTGGCAGCGGTAACGGCGGTGGCGAGGCCACCGGCGCCGCTGCCCACTACCAGCAGGTCGCAGTGCAGGGTGTTGGCTTGTGCTTGCTTGTCCACAGCCAACCTCAGCGCGCCAGCGGACCCTGCGCCAGCAGGAAGTCCAGCATCAGTTCACGCACGGCGGCAAACATGTCGCCGCCCACTACCGTCTGGCAGCCCAGCGCGCGGGCGTTTTCAATCAGCGGGGTAACCGCCGGGGCGGTAATCACATCGCCGACAAACATGCTGCCATTCAGCTTGCCGGCATCAATCGGCAGTGGGTCGCTGGCCTGCATGCCGGTGGGCGAGGCGTTGATGGCAATGGCAAAGCCGCTGGGGTCATTGCTGCCAATGGCCAGCTGGCCGGGGAAACCGGCAGACAGGCGGGCAATCAGCTGGTCGCGGCGGCTGGTGTCGGCATCGTGGATGGCCAGTTGGCTGACGCCGTTTTCCAGCAGGGCCAGCGCAATGGCCGAACCCGCCCCGCCAGCGCCTACCAGCAGTGCGCGCTTGCCTTCCGGCTGGCAGCCGGCCTCACGCATGGCGGCCACATAACCGGCCCCGTCACACATGTCGCCGTGCCAGCTGCCGTCGGCATTGCGGCGCATCACATTGACCGCGCCCAGGCGGCGCGCCCGGTCGCTGGTACTGCTGCATTGGGCAAACATGGCGAACTTGTGCGGCACGGTGACGATGATGCCGTCCAGATTGCCCGCCAGGCTGATGCCCTTGACGTAGGCATCCAGATTGGCCGGGCTGACATGGCTGGGCACCAGAATGGCGTTGCGGCCTTGCTGTTGCAGGGCGGCGCTGACGCCAGCCGGGGATTTCACCTGGGCGATCGGATCGCCCACGATGGCCAGTACGCGGGTGGCGCCATCCAGTTGCAGGGTTTGGGTCATGCTGTGCTCTCCTTATTGGGTAACGGTGTCGCGCGTCAGGGCGCGGGTGTTGCGTTGGCTGGCATGGGTGGCGGCGATACTGGCAAACACCAGTGCCGGGCCGATGGTGATGCCGGGCGCGGTATATACCCCGCCCATGATGGAATGCATGTCATTGCCCACCGCATACAGGCCGGCAATGGGCTGTCCGTCGCGGCCCAGTACGCGGGCCTGGGTGTCGGTTTGCAGGCCGGTGGCGGCACCGATGTCACCCGGATAGAGCCGCACCGCGTAATACGGGGCTTCGGCGAGCGGGCCGATATTGGGGTTGGGCTGGCCACGGCTGGGGTCGCCCATGTTTTGCTGGTAAGCGGTTTCACCACGGTGGAAGTCGCTGTCCACGCCGCTGGCGGCATAGCGGTTGTTGCGCGCCACGCTGTCCTCCAGCGTGGCTGGGTCCATGCCCAGCTTGCCGGCCAGCTCGGCCAGTGTGTTGCCTGCGCTCAGGTAGCCATCGGCCAGGAAGGGCTCCAGCCCCTTGCCTCCGGGGCGCACCATGCCCATGCCGTACTGGCGCAAGGCGGCAGCGTCGCAGATCAGGTAGGCCGGAATGCTGGGTGTGCTGCGATTGGCCTCCTGCATGGCCAGGCCAAACAGGTGGTAAGAGGTGCTTTCATTCACAAAGCGTGCACCCTTGGCATTGACGGTAAGCATGCCGGGCTTGGCGCGGTCCAGCATGAAGTGTGGAAACACGGCCTGGCTGCCATCGGCACGGCGACGCAGTGATACCGGTGCCCAGAACGCCGGGCTGAGGCTGCCTTCGGCCAGTTTTGCACCAAGGCCGCGTGCCAGCTGCTGTGCCTGGCCGGTATGGCCGGGGGCGCCGGGGCACCAGTCCATCTCTATGCCGGGCAGCAGGCGGGCACGTTGTTCCGGGTCGCGGTTGAAGCCGCCGCTGGCCAGAATCACCCCCTGATTGACCTTGATACTGCGGCTGGCCTTGCCCTGACGCAGGGTGAGGCCGTGCACGCCGCCCTCATCGTGCTGGATGTCGCTGGCCTGAGTTCGCAGCGCCAGTTGCACCTTGCCCAGTTTCGACAGCGAATACAGCAGGCGGCCTACCAATGCATTACCCATCACCAGCCGGGTGCCGCGCGGGTAAGACAGGCGGTCGCTGGCATGGCGCAGCAGCAGCTTGAGCGAGTGCCTGAACGAAGGCAGCGAGGACTTGAGCTTCAGCAGGTGGTTGATGTCGGTGCGGTCCACCATCATGCCGCCCAGCACGGTGAATTCGGGAATCGGCGGGCGCAGCACGGCAAACAGCTTGCCCAGCAGGCGGCCATCAAACGGCAGCGGTTCCAGCGCACGGCCATTGAGGGTAGAGCCGGGCAGGTCGGAAATGTAGTCCGGGTGCTTGGGGTAGGGGCGGAATTTCACCTCGGTGGCGGCTTCCAGCGCGGCCACCACCGCCGGGCCAGCTTGCAGGAAAGCCTGGCGCAGCGCCGGGTCGGCCCGCTCGCCGATGGCGTTGTCCAGATAGCGGGCTGCTTCGGCCAGGGTGTCCTGCGGATTCACCCGCGCGCTGTGCAGGGTGCCGGGTATCCAGGTGGTGCCGCCGGACAGCGCGGTGGTGCCGCCCACGTATTCGGTATGCTCCACCAGCAGCACTTTCTGTCCGGCAAGACCGGCAAACAGCGCGGCAGCCAGCCCGGCACCGCCGGCACCGATCACCACCACATCATATTCACCGCCTTGTGCCGGCAGGTTTTCCAGTTGCAACAACATGTCAGTCTCTCCGTATTGCTGTCTTGCGTCCGTTTTGTTGCATAAAAGCAACCAGTCGGTACGTTTTGTGATTTTTTTTAAAATGGAAGATTGCTACGCGCCAGCCAACGCCGCGGCGCTGCCATAGGTGCGCTGCAATACCTGCTCGGCGGCGCTGCGCAGCAGTTTTGCCCGTTCCACGGCACTGAGCTGGGCCTTGCTGTGCATCGGCACTTCCAGCGCAATCGGCAGGTCCGGCGGCAAGGCCAGCAGCAATTCGCCCAGCGCCAGCCCGCCGTGGCCCGGTGGCATGCGTTCGGCACGGGCCTGGTACAGCAGCTGTTCGATGGAGTCGGGCTTGGCGGCGGGTGCATCGCACAGCTGCATGTAGTGCAGGCGCTGGCGTGGCACCTCGGCCAGCATGGCCGGGGTGTCACCGGCGCGGTCAAAGTGGATGGCATCCACCAGCAGGGCAGCATTGTCTTGTCCGGCTTGCTGCAGCAGCTGCATGGCCATGGCGATGTTGCGGATGTCAGTCCACGGCATGGGTTCGATATTCATGCTCAGGCCCAGTGGTGCGCCCAGTTCACACAAGCGGGCAAAACTGTCCACGCAGCGGGCAAAGTCCGGGTCGTTTCCCGCCACCAGTACCTCTCGTGCACCCAGCCGGGCGGCACTTTCCAGCATGGGCAGATAGCTGACCACATCCACCTCCGGTTTGAGCCTGAGTATTTCCACATCAGACACTTGCAGGCCGGTGTCCTGCAGGCGCTGCAAGGTTTCGCGCAGCAGCGGGCTGTTGCCCAGCATGTCGTGTTGCGGTTCTTCGGCCGTGGCGGGTAACAGGCGCAGGCCGACATGGCTGAAGCCGGCAGCAGCGGCACAGCTGACCATGTCGGGCGGGGATAGCTCCAGCATGCTGAGGGCAGCAAGGGCGAGCTGGCGTGGTGGCATGAGTGTCTCCTGTATGGCTGGCGCTGGCGGATTTGTATTGCAGTGCTTCCACCTCTGGCCGACCTGATTTGTGGTGGCTGATGGTGCTGAAGTATGCAATCGCAAAAAATGGAATGCAATTCAAAAAAATAACTTTGTTTTGAAATTTGAGATTTTGCGCCGGAACTGCCAGGACCAGGATGACAAGCACGGACGATGGGGCAGGAGCTGCTGAACTAAGATGCAAATACAGGCCAGGCCTGGATTTGTGGTGTGGCAGTACTCAGGGATTTCCCGCACTGAAACGGGGCATTGCGCTGGTTTTTTCGAGCTGAAAGCGGCTGTTGTATTTTTTTAATCCCCTGATTTAACGTAATAAAACTACAAAAAAGGCTGCCAAAAGCATGACATGGATATCTGCACATGGATGGGGCGCTGTTATCGTAAATCGGTATAACTGATAGATTTTTTGCGGTATGTTTTCAGAATTCATGCCAAGTCAGAATGCAATCCATGCCCAGGATGCATGAACAAGCATGCCGGCCCGGGCTGCACCAAGCGGGTAAGGGTGCATGGCCGCAGTGGCCAGTCACGATAGGCCGGGCTTCCATTTCATCAGGTGAGCCGGCAAGGGACAGCAGCAGGAACGCCAGCCTGCTGGTGACTGGCAAGAGCGGATCTGACTGGCACGGCCAGAGCAGCCAGTAAGAACAACAAGGCAGCGATTGATAGTCAGCGCTGCAACAGGAGACAACAGATGAGTAACGCCAGCAATGTCATCAATGTACGCACATTGATCGACGATCGTCCCATCAACCGCTTTCAGTGGTTGGTGGTGTTCTTTGGATTCTGCATTATCGCGGCCGATGGTTTTGACGTGGCCATCATGGGTTTCATCGCGCCGGAACTCAAACGCCTGTGGCATGTGACCAACCCGCAACTGGCGCCGGTGCTCAGCGCCGCGCTGGCGGGCCTGACATTGGGAGCCCTGTTTGCCGGCCCGCTGGCTGACTATCTGGGTCGCAAGGTGGTTCTGGTGTTGTCGGTGTTTTTCTTCGGTTTCTGGACTTTGGTGACCGCAACCTCGGGCGATATCACCCATCTGGTGATCTTCCGCTTCCTCACCGGCCTGGGTCTGGGTGCTGCCATGCCCAATGTCGGCACACTGGTGTCGGAGTTTGCGCCTGAGCGTCGTCGTTCCTTCCTGGTGACCGTGGTGTTCTGTGGTTTTACCGTGGGTGCTGCCGGTGGCGGCTTCCTGTCTGCCTGGATGATTCCGCACTTCGGCTGGCAAAGCGTGCTGATTTTTGGCGGTGTACTGCCCATCGTGGTGTCGATCGCCTTGTTGCTGTTTCTGCCGGAGTCCGTGCGTTTTCTGGTAGTGAAGAATGCCCCGGCAGCGCGCATCTCCAAGATCGTCAAGCGTCTGGCACCGGACCTGTCCATGCAGGATGCCAGCTTCACCATGGGCAATGCCGAAACCGCACCCAAGGGCAATTCCATCCGTACCGTGCTGTCCAGCCAGTACCGTTTTGGTTCCTTCATGCTGTGGCTGGGCTACTTCATGGCCCTGTTCGTGGTGTACCTGATGGGTAGCTGGATGCCGACCCTGGTGAAAGAGTCCGGCTACACTCTGGCTGATGCTGCCTTCATTGCTGCTTTCTTCCAGTTTGGCGGCCCGGCAGGCTCCCTGTTCATGGGCTGGTGCATGGACCGTGCCAACCCGCACAAGGTATTGGCTACGACTTACGCCCTGGGTGCCGTGCTGCTGTTCGGCTTCACTTCGGTTGCCCACCATCTGCCGATGCTGTGTGCGCTGACCTTTGCCGTAGGCTTCTGCTTCAACGGCGCCAATACCGGCATGAACGCACTGTCCGCCGGTTTCTACCCCACTGCGGCACGTGCCACCGGTTCCAGCTGGATGCATGGCGTGGGCCGTATCGGTGCGGTACTGAGTGCCTTTGCCGGTGGCCAGATGCTGGCCTGGGGCTGGGACTTCTCTCAGGTGTTTGCAGCCCTGGCCGTACCGGCTGGCATCATCGTGCTGTCCCTGTTGTTGAAGAACCTGGCCAGCAAGGGCCTGCCGGCTCAGTCGGTCAGCGCTGGCAGCAAGGCCATGCACCATTGAGTGGCTGAGCGGTGGCCACGGGCTCAGGCCGGTGGCTGCTGCAGATAGGCCAGTACGGTATCGATGATGATTTGCCGGTGCCTGGCAGCGTGTTCGGGCTGGGTGAGATCCCGCCCGAACAGGCTGGCAAAGGTGTGGCGGTTGGATACGCGATAAAAGCACAGCGAGCTGATCAGCATGTGGACGTCGATGGCGTCGGCCCGGTCGTGGAATATCTTGTCGGCAATGCCGCGCGCCAGAATGCCTTCCACTACTTCAATCACGCTGCGGTTGCGCTGGCGGATGATGTCCGAGTCGGCAATATGCCGCGCCTGGTGGATGTTTTCTATGCTCACCAGCCGGCAGAAGTCCGGGTGCTTGTGGTGGTAGTCGAAGGTGAAGCCGGTGAGCAGGGCCATGGCCTCACGTGGCGGCAGCCCCTGCAGCTGCAGCTGCTTTTCGATGTCGCGGATTTCGCCGTACACCCGCTCCAGTACCGCGATGTACAGCTCTTTCTTGCTGTGAAAGTGATACACCACCATACGCTTGTTGGTGTTGGCCTGTTCGGCGATGTTGTCCAGCCGGGCACCGCTGAAACCGTGCTGGACGAATTCATTTTGCGCTGCATCCAGAATGCGCTGGCGCATGCCTTCCGGATCGTTCTTGCGCCGGGCAGGCAGTGGTGTGGTGGGGCAGTCTGGTGAGGTCAAAACCGGATACCAATGAAAGGAGAAGTGGCAATAAAAGCAGAATCTGACCGCTTTTGATGACAGGTGTCAATCAGGCGGCAGTCGCCGGCAAGGGCGTGTTTGTTTGGGCCGGGTGGGATAGCCCCTCGTATGCCAGGCCCGCTATGTGAATTTATTTTAAATAAATATTAATCTGTGAATAAACAGATAGGAGATGGACGTGAAACACAAGACCCAACTGATGCTGCTGGCTTCTCTCTCTCCGCTGCTGGCCAATGCGGCGCTGGCGGATGACTCTACGGTTACCATTTATGGCCGTATCCATGCTGACTTTGAAAATACCAAATCCGGTGCGGCAACTGGCTCATCGGCAGCATTTACCACCAACAAGGTGCAAAACGATACCTCGCGCATCGGCTTCAAGGGGACCGAAGATCTGGGCAATGGCCTGAAAGCCATCTGGCAGGTGGAATCCGGTGTGGCGATCGACGATGGCTCCAGCACCGGTTCCAATACCTGGGCCGGTCGGGAAAGCTTTATCGGTCTTAGCTCCAGCCAGCTGGGTACGCTGAAAGCAGGTAACTTCCTGGTGGCAATTGACGACTTGCACTACATCGCGGGCAACAACTTCCAGTACGCCACCGGTATTTCCAACGATGCCACACTGTGGGCCAACGGCGGCAGCCTGGCCAGTGGCGGTTTCGATGTGCGTGCCGGTAACTCGGTAAGCTACCAGACGCCTAAATTCAATAATGTCACCGCACGTATCCAGTACTCGCTCACCAGCGGCACCGGCGGTGCCGAAACAGCCACCCATGGCGCTACGCTGGTATCCGGCAACCTGAACTACGACGACGGCCAGCTGCGCGTGGGCTATGGCTTCCAGCAAAACCGCAGCATGCAGCAGATGTCCAGCAACTTCTACCAGAACGGCCTGATGCACATGCTGGCCGCAGGCTACAACTTTGGCAGCATCTATGTTGGTGGCCTGGTGGAACATGACATCCTGGACAACATCAACCTCACCGGCCACAGCCGCAGCCGCAACTACGGCAGCCTGATCGGCACCTATACCAACGGGGCCAATATCTTCTCCGCCCAGTATGGTCAGGCAGCATCCTGGAAGGGTTCGGCTGCCGTGCAGGACAGCGGTGCCAAGATGGCTTCGCTGGCTTACAACCGCGTACTGAGCAAAACCACCCAGGTTTATGTGCTGCTGACCGAGCTGCACAATGAAGCCAACGCCACTTACGTGCTGGGTGGCAACCCCAGCGCCACTGCCGCCGGTGCTGCCAAGCAGCATTCGCTGGCTGTGGGCATGTGGAAAAACTTCTGATCCTGATGTAAGCAGCTACCACCGCAGGGCCGGGACAACCCGCCTTGCGGTTTTATCCGTCTGACTGCCCATGCAATTTTTTGCCCGACATGCCGCTTCTTCCTCGCTGATCCCCTTGTTGGTGGCCGGCGCGTTCTTCATGGAAAACCTTGATGCTACCGTCATCAACACCGCCTTGCCGGCGATGGCGGCATCTTTTGCTGTGCATCCGGTTGACCTCAATATCGGCATTACCGCCTACCTGCTTACCCTGACGCTGTTGATACCAGCCAGCGGCTGGCTGGCCGACCGGCTGGGTTGTCGCCGCGTGTTCATGGTTTCCATCGTGGTGTTTACCTTGGCGTCGCTGCTGTGTGCCTTGTCGCAGAGCCTGTGGCAGTTTGCGCTGGCGCGGGTGTTGCAGAGCCTGTGGCAGTTTGCGCTGGCGCGGGTGTTGCAGGGCGTGGGCGGGGCAATGATGGTGCCGGTGGTGCGCCTGGCCGTACTGCGCAACACACCCAAACCAGAGCTGATGCAAGCCATTGCCATGATTACCTGGCCCGGGCTGGTGGCACCGGTATTGGGGCCGGCGCTGGGCGGCTTCATTACCACCTATGCGTCCTGGCACTGGATTTTCCTGCTCAATCTGCCGCTGGGTGTGCTGGCATTTGCATTGGCATGGTGGCTGATTCCGGCACAGGGCGATGAGCAGGCTGCCAGCCGTTTCGATTGGGCGGGCTTCTTGCTGTGTGGTGCAGCTTGCCTGCTGCTGATGAGTGGCCTGGAACAGGTGGGCGGGCAGGGGCCGCTGATGCTGACCATGCTGAGCCTGGCCTGTGCTGGTGTGCTGCTGCTTGCCTTGCGCTGGCATTGCCGTCGCAGCACGGCACCCTTGCTGGATTTTTCCATCCTGCGCATCCGCACTTACCGCACAACCATTGTTGGCGGCTCCTTGCTGCGCGCCGCCATCAATACCACGCCCTTTCTGCTGCCGCTGATGTTCCAGCTGGGCATGGGCCTGGATGCCTTTCGCGCCGGTCTGCTGCTGCTGATCCTGTTTGCCGGCAATCTGGGCATGAAAATGATTACCAGCAGCACGCTGCGGCGCTTTGGCTTTCGCACCACCTTGCTGCTCAGCGGCCTGGCGCTGGTGCTGCTGACCCTGCTGATTGCCGGTTTCGGGCCGGCCACGCCCTTGCCGTGGCTGGTGCTGGTGCTGCTGCTGTCCGGCATGGCCCGCTCCATGACCTTTACCACGCTGAGTACGCTGGCCTTTGTCGATGTGCCGCAGGCGCAGATGAGCCATGCCAACACCCTGTTCAATATGCTGCTGCGCATGGCCTATGGCTTCGGCATCGCCATTGCCGCCATTGCGCTACGCCTGGCGGAGCGCTGGCTGCCGGCTGCCAGCCAGCTGGCGCATTATCATTTTGCCTTTGTCATCCTGGCTGGCCTGACGCTGCTGGCGCTGTGGGATGTGTGGCAGCTGCCGGCCAATGCCGGGCAGTTGCTCAGCCAGCGCGGCGAGGAGGGCGCATGATGCCAACATGTACTTGGACAGACTGCAGAGGCAGTGCCATGCTTCTGCCTTGGGTCTTTGCCCCGGGACAGAATAGCAATGGCCGCCAGACAGCGCTGGCTGGCCAATCGACAAGAAGGTTTGGCATATGGATTTGAAACAGTTGCAATACTTTACCTGCGTGGCAGAGCTGGGCAGTTTTACCCGCGCCTCCAATACGCTGAACATCGCCCAGCCGGCACTCAGCCGGCAGATCCGCATGCTGGAAGTGGAGCTGCGACAGAACCTGCTGATCCGCAATGGCCGGGGTGTTTCCATGACCGAGGCGGGCAAGGTCTTGCTGGAGCACAGCCTGGGCATCCTGCACCAGGTGGAGCGGGTGAAGGAGGAGCTGGGCAAGGTGCGTGGTGCCATGGCCGGGCATGTGGTGGTGGGGCTGCCGCCCAGCCTGCTCAAGGTACTGGCGGTGCCGTTGACCAAAACCTTCCGCGCCCGGCTGCCCAATGCCTCGCTGTCCATCTGCGAGGGCCTGTCCGTCACCATGCACGAGGCGCTGGTGGCCGGGCGGCTGGATGTGGCCCTGCTGTACAACGTGATTCCGTCTGCCGAAGTGGAAACCTTCCCCTTGCTGGAAGAAGAACTGTTCCTGATGACGGCCCGCTTTGACAATGCCCCGGACACTATCACCCTGCGCGATGTCGCCAGCACGCCGCTGATCATCCCCAGTCGTCCCAACTCCATCCGCATGTTGGTGGAGTCCGAGCTGGCCAATATCGGCTGCCGTCCGCACATCGAGCTGGAAATCGACGGTGTGTCCGCCATTCTGGAGCTGGTGGCCGATGGCTATGGCTCGGCGGTGCTCACCCGCAGCGCGGTGACCTCGCTGGCCGATGCCTCACGCTTTACCGTGCGCAAGATTGTCGAACCGGTGCTGTCCAGCAAGCTGGCCATGGCCATCAGCCTGCGTCATCCATCAACACTCACCCAGCAGCTGTTCATTGAGCTGATTCGCGAGCATATCCGCGAATGGCTGGGGTATTCCTCCGAAACCTGATTGCCTCCGAACGGCTAACAAAATAGCGTAGTGTCCCTGGGGCAAGGCACGCCGACGCCGACAGTACAAGAGTACGGCAAGCAGGCGCAACGCAGCAGCAGGGTTTTTGTTAGAGGTTCTTGGGGCGGAAAGTAGTATTGTGCTGGCTATTGCAAGTATCACCGGACCCATCTTCATCCTGATTGCCCTTGGTTACTGGGTAACCTGGCGGCAGTGGTTTGCCCAGGCCAATATTCGCGCGCTGGGGCAGTTTGTCATTACTTTTGCGCTGCCGGCGATGATCTTCCGTGCGCTCACCCGGCAGTCCTTTGTCGAGGTGGTGGACCTGCACTACCTGCTGGCCTACGGTCTGGGTTCCTTGCTGGCGCTGGGGCTGGGCATGCTGTTTGCCCGCATGGTGGCTGGGCATGATTTGCGTCTGAGTGCCCTGTTCGGACTGGGCATGTCCATGTCCAACAGCGGCTTCATCGGCTTTCCCATTGTCTCGCAGCTGCTCGGCGCCAAGGCCGGTATTGCACTGGCCATGACCATGCTGGTGGAAAATGCGCTGGTGTTTCCGCTGGCGCTGATCCTGCTGGAAAGCCAGGACGCCAGCGGCAAGGGCAGGGCGCATCTGCTGCACCAGGTGGGCGGACGCCTGCTGCGCTCGCCGCTGGTGATTGCCATCAGCGCCGGGGTGTTGTGCTCGCTGGCAGGCGTGCAGCTACCGGGCGTGTTCAGCAAGGTGCTGGAGCTGATGGCACAGGCTTCGGTGGCCTTGTCACTGTTTGTCATTGGCGGCTCGCTGGTGGGCCTGAAAACCCGTGGCATCGTGCGCCGGATTTCCCCCATCGTGCTGGGCAAGCTGCTGTTGCACCCCTTGCTGATCTTCCTGCTGCTGCATTTCCTGCTGCCGGTACCGGCCTGGCTGCAAATGGCGGCGGTGCTGTTTGCCTGCGCGCCGATGATGAGCATCTACCCCATCATCGGGCAGAAGTACGGCCATGAGGGCTTGTGCGCGGCCAGCTTGCTGGCGGCCACGGTGACATCGTTCTTCTCCATCAGCGGCATGCTCTGGCTGCAAGGCTGAGTTGTGGCGGCCCATGCGGCCGCGGGAATAAGCAATCCGGTTTTTCTTGGTTGGGAATGCGGGAATGGTTTTTTAATATCCACTCCATGTGCATGGTTATGTCCTGTCATGACAGGCCGTGTTTTCATTTCCCTTGCTTTGAGAGGCTGCCAGGATGAGCTTTTATCAGGATTACAACGACAAGCTGGCCATTGAAGGCTGGAACACCCGCCCGCAACAGCAGTACCAGACCTTCGACCTCAAGCGCCTGTCCCCGGCCCTGGGGGCGGAAATCCGCGGTGTCGACCTCAGCCAGCCGTTGCCGCCTGCGCAACTGGAGGAAATCCGCCAGGCGCTGACCGAACATCTGGTGCTGACCTTTCCCGGACAGGCCATCAATGCCGAACAGCACAAGGCCTTTGGCCGTCTGTTTGGCAGCCTGCACCAGCATGTGCTGGGCGACAGCACCCAGCTGACCGCGCGCAGTGGCGACGCCGAAATCCTGGGCTGGAAAACCGGCCGCACCACCCGTTACACCGCAGGTGATGCCTGGCATAACGATGTGTCTTGCGACCCGCACCCCATCTGGGCGTCTTTCCTGCGCGTTACCCGCCTGCCGGAAGTCGGCGGTGGCGACACGGCCTTTGCCAATCTCTACTTAGCGTATGAATCCTTGTCCGAACCCATCAAGCAACTGCTGCTGGGGCTGACTGCCGTGCATGACGGGCGGGAAGGCTGGAGCAATGGCTATGGTGCCGAACCCAAGCCGGGCCAGGTATTCAATGCCAGCGAACACCCGGTGGTGGCAAAGCACCCGTTCAGCGGTCGCCCCTTCCTGTTTGTGAATGAGGCGTTTACCTCGCATATCGTGCAGCTGAGCCGCACCGAAAGCGATGCGCTATTGCAGCTGTTGTACCGCCATATCGAAAAACACCAGCCCTTCCAGGCGCGCATTCACTGGCAGCCGGACATGCTGCTGCTATGGGACAACTGGGCCACCCAGCACCACGCCATCTGGGACTACTACCCGTTCGAGCGCTGGGGCGAGCGTGTGTCGGCCTATCTGGACCACGGCCCGCAGCCTGCCGGCACCATCATCAGCCAGCAGTAGTTGCTGCGTTGCATTTCAAACAGGGGTCGTCCTAATGGACGGCCCTTTTTGCTGCGTGTAGCAGGCGGCTTATGCAGCCTTTGCCAGGCTTATCCAGCCGCCGCCTGATAAGCAACGCAGTTTTACTTGGTTCACGACCGGCGTGGCAGTGCTTACAGTAGGCCCATCACGTAATCACACCCTAAAGGAAACCAGCATGACTCTGAGACTTGGCGACATCGCTCCGGATTTCAGCCAGCAATCCACCATTGGCGAACTGAACTTCCACCAGTGGAAGGGTGACAGCTGGGCCGTGCTGTTTTCCCATCCGGCGGACTACACCCCGGTGTGCACCACCGAACTGGGTGCCACCGCCAAATTGCAGCAGGAATTTTCCCGCCGCAACGTCAAGGTGCTGGCGCTGTCGGTAGACCCGGTGGAAGCCCACCATGGCTGGATTGCCGATATCAATGACACCCAGCAGACCGAAGTGAATTTCCCCATCGTGGCGGATGCGGACCGCAAGGTGTCCGAGGCCTACGACCTGATTCACCCCAATGCCAGCAGCACCCATACCGTGCGCTCGCTGTTCATCATTGATCCTGCACGCAAGGTGCGGCTGATCATCACCTACCCGGCCAGTACCGGCCGCAATTTTGCCGAAATCCTGCGCGTGATCGACTCCTTGCAACTGACTGACAACCACAGCGTGGCCACCCCGGCCAACTGGCAGCAGGGTGAGGAGGTGGTGATCGTGCCGTCGCTACAGGATGAAGCGCTGATCCGTGAAAAGTTTCCCCAGGGCTACCGTGCCGTACGGCCCTATCTGCGACTGACGCCGCAACCGGTTTGATGTTGTTGTCCGTTGTACCGTTGTCTCTGTTTCTCCTTCTTGCATGTCTCTTCTTCATGCCGGGTCTCGCGATCCGGCATTTTTTTATCTATGGGATGAAGGCGGGAGTGGGAGGGGACGTAAATATCGGAAAATCATGTCAACAAGGATGGCTGCTGGCAAAACAGCAGACCTGTGGTGCGGATATGGCTGCTTTTCTTGTTGGCATGCGGAGGGTGTCAGCTCCTGTGCACCGGGACTGAACGGCTCTCATTTCACTTGGCGTGCTGAGTGTCGCAGAAGCCCAGCTGATATGTGCTAAGCATTTTCATCAATTGACCGGATTGTTGCGGACAGGAAAACTCTGGTAGATCAAATAATCTTGCCTTACTCCGGCAGGTTGAGGGCCAGAATACATATGCGGTTTCCGGTATGAATGGTAAACATGCCATGCCAGATAATAAAAACTTCCCTGAATCCGTAGCCTGATGCCTGGCTGATAATCATACATTTCGGGACATGTTAAAAATCTTGTACCGTTTTGTTTGATATGGAGTGGACGCGGCCAAGTCGAATGGCCGATACTTTGATACCACGAGGCTGCACCTTGCAAACCCGCCGGTCTTTTTTTGAGCACCGGACTTTTTACAGAAGCAGGAACAAGCGTTGGACGGTGAATCTCCCAATATTGAAGCAATGCTGGATCTGGCATACCAATTGGTACTGTGTCAGTTGGAGGCGGACGTCTACCGCGCCAAGCAGGACATCCGTGAAATGGTGGTGCCGATCAAAATCCTGCTGCTAAAGGAAATGGAGCAGGATACGCAGATTTGCGGGCTGGACGATTTCTAGTTCCACGCTTGCGGTATGTCCCTGCTTGCGTTTCTGCCTGGTTGTTTCCGCCTACCCGGCCCCTGCAGCTTGTGCGGCAGGGGCCGATTTCTTGGTCCCGCATGACTTCGTACCAGGTGGCACCAGATTATGCATGGTTATGGTCCGGCAATGCCTGCTGCTACACCGGCAGTGCGTACCGCGGCCTGTTTTCTGCGGCGCGCCAGCCATTGGTAGACACCCGATCCGCCCAGCAGCATCAGCAGCAGCCCGGTGAGTGCGGTGGCCACCCGTTGGGCGGTCCCGGCAAAGCTGCCATCATGCAGCACCAGCGCCCAACTGCTGACGCGACGCCAGGGGTTGCTGGTTTCTGTTTTCTCGATACGCAGCTGCTTGCCCTGATAGGGGTCTGCCTGCACCAGCGTACTGCCATTCGGATGCATCTCCCCAGGCATTTTCAGGCGTATTTCCACTGGTTTGTCCGATCTGGCGCTGATGTTGATGCCAGTTATCCTGCCTTCTGGCAGCCGGGTTCGGACAAGCTGGATCAGGACATCCAGTGGCAGGCGCTGGCCGGTAGGCTGGATGGTGGCGTGCTTGCCTGGCTTGCCCTGCTTGGCTGGTGTCAGCCAGTCACGCAGGGGCTGATTGAACGCCAGCACCAGGCCGCTAAGCGTGCTGAGCAGCAGCAAGAGCAGCATGGCGGCACCGGCGGTGCGGTGCAGGTCGCTCACCAGAATGGCCACGCCCTTGTCCCGGCGTACACGCCAGGCCTTGCTCCAGTTCTTCGGCCACCAGTGAATGATGCCGCTTAGCAGTACCAGGGTGATCAGCACACCCGCACAGCCCACCCAGATTTTGCCCTCCGGCAGCAGCAGACGTGCATGCAGTTCGTGCAGCCAGCCCCAGCCTTGGGCATTGCTGTCCTGTTGTTGCAGGATGCGGCCACTGACCGGGTCCAGCCACAGGGTAATATCTGGCTGTCCCTTGCTGCGCACACGTGCCTGAATGCTGTCTCGGCTGTTTTCCGGCAAACGCAGGCTGATATCGGCATGTGGGTAGTGCAGCCGCGCCATGGCATAAGCGGCCTGGTAGCTGACGGGCGTGGCCAGGGTAGGTCGGCTGTCAGGGCTGATCTCGGACTGCAGTTCGGCCCGAAAAACCAGCAGGCTGCCGCTGATGCCCAGTGTGATGGCCAGCAGGGCTGCACCCAGGCCCAGATAGCGGTGCAGCAAGATGATGAAACGTTTCAAGATGGTATTCCGATGCTGTCTGTATGCCGTGTCAGAAAGTCAGGCTGGCCTTGACCAGCAACTCACGCGGATCGCCCAGACGCACGGTGGACACGCTGCCACTGCTGCTGCTGGTGGTAGTGCCGGTGCCGGATGCGTAGTAGGTTTTGTCGAACACGTTTTTCAGATTGGCCTGGATTTCCAGCTTCTGGCCGCGCAGACGGGTTTGCCAGGCGATGAAAGCATCGGTCACGTAATAGGATGGCAGCTGGAAGGAGTTGGCCGCATCGCCCTGACGTTGGCCTACATAGCGGGTGCCGCCGCCAATGCGCCAGTGGTTGCCAAACATGTCATTGCCCAGATCGTAGGCCAGGTTGATGCTGCCACTGTGCTTGGGTACGTTGTAAAGCTGTTTGCCGGCATAGACCGGATCACTGGTCACCACCGCGTCGGTATAGGCCCAGGCCAGTGTCAGTGACAGCTTGCGGGTGATTTCACCGCTGACATCCAGCTCCACCCCTTGGGAGCGCACCTTGCCCATGGCTTTGTCGATGCCATCGGTGTCGGTGGCGACAACATTGGTTTTTTCAATGTGGAACACCGCTGCGGTAGCGCTAATGCCATTTTGTTCCAGCTTCAGGCCCGCCTCGTGTGACACGCCGCGTTCCGGCTCAAAGCTTTGGCCATCACTGGCCGCATTGGGGACAAAAGACTCGCTGTAACTGCCGTACAGCGACCAGTGCGGATTGAGTTTGTAGATCAGGCCAAACTGCGGCAGGGCGGTATAGCCATCGCTGCGGTCGCTCACCACATAAGGCCGGCCCACGCCATCTTCCTGGCGGTAATGCTGATAGCGCAGACCATAGGTGGTGCGCCATTGCGGTGACAGTTCCCAGTTGTCCATCAGCAGCAGCGACTGGGTGTCGATGCTGCTGCGGCTGTCACTTTGAGTGGCGCTCAAGGTGGTATTGGCCGTGCTCAGTACACCGTAAACCGGGTTGTTGACATTGAGTTGGGTGGCGGTGCTGGCACTGCCACGGAAGGTATCCGAGCGCAGTTCGCGTGACTGGGTGATATCCAGGCCGATGACGGGCTTGTGGTTCTGCCCGAGGATGGACAGCTCGCCCTGCAATTTGGTGGAAAAGGCCAGTGTGCTGTTGTTCACCACATTGCCATCCAGCCGTCTGGTCAGCACGCCGGTGCGGGCGTTGTATGCGGTGGCGCGGGTTTCGTAGTTGCTGTAGCTGATTTCATTCCAGGCCAGCCGGCTGTCCAGGCTCCACTGATTGCCCAGCAAGCGGCTGAAGCTGGCCGTTGCAGCCTGGGTATGACCTTGGGCCACATCCAGCGTATCGCCCAGCCTGGTTTCCCGAGCGACGTTCAGAGGCTTGCCATTGTAAAACACCGTGCCTCTGTCCCATGGCGTGGAGAAGTCGCTGTATTGGTAAGACAGCAGCAGTTTGTTGCGCTCATCGCTCCAGGACAGGGAAGGGGCAATCATGCTGCGTTTGGTGCTGCCATAGTTGCGCCAGTAGTCGGTGTCCTGTTTGTCGGCAATCAGGCGGTAGGCAAAATTGGAATCTCCCACCGGGCCGGTGGTGTCCAGCGTGGCAGAGCCACCGCCAAAGCTGGAGCTTTGCGCGCTGAGCGTGGTCTTGGGGGAGTTTTCCGGTTTTTTGCTGATGACATTGATGACGCCGCCGGGCTCCTGAATGCCATACAGCAAGGATGCCGGCCCTTTCAGAACCTCCACGGACTCGGTCGTGGCATCGAAATTACTCATCAGGTAAGAGCGGACGCCATCGCGCAGGATGCTGCCGTCATTACGTTCGCCAAAACCACGGCGGGTGAAGCTGTCCTGGATGCCGGCCAGGGTGTTGCTTTCCACTACGCCGCTGACAGTGCCGACTGCTTCGGTCAGGGTTTTTACCTGCTTGTCGGCAATGGTTTGCGGACTGACGCTTTGCACGGCTTGCGGGGTATCCAGTGTGCTTTGGGCGTAGCCGGCCACGCTGGTTTCGCGGGTCTGGTAGCTGTGTGTCGGCGGGCTGTCAGTGGAGGCACTGACAGAGACCGTTTCCAGTGTGGCGGTGTCGTCGGCTTTGGCAGTCAGTGGAATCAGGATGAGCAGGGAAGTGGAGAGAAGATGTGCAGGTTTCATGACATAATATTATTATAAATGATAATCATTATCATACATGATTTTGCAAAAGCGGGGTAGCGTGCATTCATTGGTGTCATAAGGCCGGCCTGGCTACGGCAGTCGGGGCAAAAGTTGCACCAGAGGCAAGGGATAGGGCGGGATGCCTGGTCTGGCATCGGCAGGCTTGGTCAGACAGGGCGGAAGCAATGAAATATCAAGTGAAAATACATCAATCTGCGAAGGCGTTATTATTTGTGACCGGCACTTTGGCGGCTGCAAACAGCATGCCATGGATCTTGATTGGGTGTTGCTGCCAAAGTCGGAACTCAGGGTTTTGGTCTGGAATTGTCACATCTTCTCGTTAAAGACTCCAACAAAGTACGTGCTGGCTTTTATGGTGCTGATTATTCTATTAATAATAGAAAATCAGGTAGTATCAACTACGATTACCGTTTCAAATTATTTAATGCGGAAATGTGTGCGGATTATTATTCGTAGGGCGGTAGCTTTCGCTTGAGTGCAGATGTTCTGTATAACGGCCACAAGGCAGATGCTAATGCAACTTTCGACGGGATGAGTGGTACGGTTATATTGAATGGCATAATCTGTTCCACCACTGATGTGCTTAATCTGCATGGCGCTATTTATTATAATAAGATAGCTCCTTGCCTGGACGTTGGCGGAGATAATCCGGTATCCAGCAAGAAAGGCTTGGGATTTTCCTGGAATGCAGGGGTGACTTTACTGGTTCGCCCAGCATTGATCAGGCAGCCAGCTGTGGTGCCTGGATCAGTGTTTTGGCATGTGCAGATATCCAGAGTAATGCAACTATTTAAAAGCAGAAGCTGGGAAGTGATGTGAATAAATACAATTACGGGCCTGTTCTCAGGCTGATCATTGTTTACGGTTTCTAGTCTTCATCTGAAAACTGCTATCGCATAGATGGTGGTTTGATTGTTGCTGGAAAATGGATGGCAACATTGATTGTAAAGCCTGCTTTTTTATACAGTTAAAGTTACCATCGTTTGCCGCCAGCGGCAGCTAGCGCTGGCACGTAAAATTGTGCAAGTAATTAAAAATGCCTGAGCAGTGACGCTAGTATGGTGCATTCATCACTGCGTGGGCGGATACATGAAGCAAAATCCGATTTGTACCGGTTTATTGGCTTTGGCACTGCTGGCTGCCAGCCCATTGCTGTGCGCATCGACATTTCTTGGCGATAGCAGCATGTTTTCCATTGATGCGTCTGGGTTGAGTATCTACACCTCAAGCATGGGTGGTGGCAATGCATACTATGCTGCACATTATCGGGTGAAGGACATTGCCTATCAGGGGGCGGGGCAATACCGCATGGTTCTGGCATGCGCAGCACCTTGTGTCGACCTGACACTGCCAGTGACGCGCATGGAGGTGGAGCAGCTCAGGCTGGGCGATGGTGTTCATGCAAGCCCCATGGCATATGGGGTCGCTTTTGATCTGGACCGTACCGGCGCTGTCATCGCGTTGCTGGTAAATCCCGACATGGCCGGCCAAGTGCGGCCAGTGCGAGTGATGTAGTCATTGCAAGGCAGGCCGGGATATATTGTGGAAAAGATTTCCGACAGTGGAGTTGAAGCTCGGAAGTATTCAGATGAAAATCTGCCGCCAGCGGCGGCAGATACTCTGCCCGTTTTACAGCTGGCGCATGTATTTGAAGCGGATGTCAATAAACTGGCGGCGCCAGTTGAATAGATCTTTCAGTGTCATATTATAGGGTTTGATGACACAGCCTTCCTGATGGGCGCGTACGGGTTCGCGCCATAAATTGCTGGTGTCAATGCCATCAATAAACAGATTATCCCGAACGCACTGATCGAATATTGGTGTTCCGGGAAAGGGAATGAGTGCACCAACCCAGTTTCGATCCAGCTGCAGTTCATCAATCATGTCCATGGTTTCTTGCAGCGTCTCGTTGGTGTCTTCGGGAAATCCCATGATCCAGTTTCCCGCCAGGCTGACGCGATGTTTTTTCAGGTCTTCCACTACCTGATAAATGGTATCCCGCTTCAGTCCCTTCTTGATAACCGTATTGCGGATATATTCTGAACCGTGTTCGGGTGCCAACAGTGCAGATGTCATTCCGGCAGCAACCATGGCGTCGATTACTTCTGTTTTCAGGCTGTTCATACCCAATCCTCCGGCGGTAGTGAACTGGATGTCCAGCCCGCGGCGGAGGATTTCATTACAGATGCCCAGAATATGTTTATTGTCTACGGTCAGGTTGTCATCCATGAAGGTAAAGAAGCGCTGCCCTTTTTCATTGACAAGAAACTCCAGCTCATCAACAAATCGCTGCGGTGAACGGCGTCTTAACTTTCTTCCCTGCACGATGTACATGTCGCAGAAGGTACACTTGAATGGACAGCCCCGTTCTGAAATGACGGGTACCACATTCTTGATGTCATGGTTCTTGAAATTGGAGTAGTTGCCAAGGTCCATTTCAAATTCGGTGAAATCCACCATGTCCCAGGCCTGCATGGGGAGGTCTTCGTAGTTGATCCATTCCCGCTCCTGGTTTACATGCACCGCACCATCCTGATCCCGGAAAGCAAATGATTTTATCTCGCGCAAATTTCCCAGCGTACCGCTGGCAATACGCTTGGCCATTTCCACCATTTGCGGTTCACCTTCGCCTAGTGCGATGTAGTCGAAGTCATGGCAGAAGCTGAGGATTTCCTTGGGATAGGTAGTGGCGTGAATGCCACCAGTCATGATTTTCAGGCTGGGATCGGTCTGCTTGACTGTCCGGGCATAGTCCATTGCGGTTTGCATGAAGCCGGAAAACAAAAAAGAGATGCCGACAAAGCCAGGCCTCTCCTGCCTGATTGTCTGGATGATGCGCTCATGACAGTAGCGGGTCGGTTCGGGCTGCTGGTGAGTCCGTTTGCTGTTGAGATCCAGCAATACCGGTTCATGTCCGGCTGCACGCAGTACCGATGCCAGGCTTAGCAGGGCCGCAGACGGAAGAAAGTCGTTACGCTTGATGTTGGGGTCATCAAGGTAGGGGCATATCAGCAGTACTTTCAAAAGCGCTCTCCCATCTGAATTATTGTCTGTGTGGCAAGGTATCTGGCTTTGCCATGTTTTATGCAAAATACATCGGCTCGGCTATGCAGGTAGCTGGGCGTATTGACACCGGGCCAGCAAAATTTACTGTGAGGGCTGGTTTGCAATCGCTGAATGTGGCGATGTCAATTTTTGTAAGGATATATTAAATGGCGAGCTTGGTGAAAATTGTAATTCAAGCCATGTCTGCTTGTGCAATGCGCAGCGCTGGATTTGCCATGTGTATATTAATCAGTGTTTTATGAAATACTTGCGGCTTGTTGCTGACGGTATCGTTTTTCCTATCGGATTTCATCTTGATATGGAGCAAGGTGTGTGGGTGTGTGATTTTGCTGCTGCCAAGCTTATCCCGTCTTTGCAATGGCTTGATTTTTGATGAAGATGAATTTTTTATGACCAGTGTGGAGGGTATTCACTTGTGACGGTGATTGTGCACATGAGCCGGCTTGATATGTGTGGCTGGCATCGGCCACGCTGTGCTATCTGCCGTATTTGCGCATGAGCTGTTCGACAATGCCATCCTGTTTCATGCGGCTTAGCGCGGCAGCAATCTTGGCGGCGTGTTCTGCCGGAAAACGCGGGCCGGATGCAAGCCAGCTTTGGCTGCTGTAAACCACATCACCTTCTACCGGCAGTGCTCCGGTTTGTTGCAGGTAGATGGTTTTGAAGGTGATGGATGCGCCAAGGAAACTGGCGATACGCCCGGCTTTGAGCATTTTGGCCATTTCGGCAAGCTGGCTTTGTTCCAGCTGTTGCTGGGTGATGCCTTGCTGGGTCAGCCAACTGATGATGCTGGAGCCGCTGCGAACACCAATCAGCCCAGCGGCAGCGGCCTGTTGCACTGTGTGGTATGGCGCGGTGCCGTCTTTGGTGAAGAATTTGAAATCCGTGGTGTTGGTGACGGCAATCCAGCGGAATAATGCTTCTCGTTCAGGTGTGCGGGCAAAGTAGATGATGACTGCATTGGGACGGTCAATGACTTCGCGCATGGCGCGATTCCACGGGCGAATTTTCGTACGCGGGATAAAGCCGGCCCGGCGTATGGCTTCGCTGCCAATCTCAATCATCATGCCCGGTGTTGGCTCTCCTGGCTGGTTGCAGACGTTAGGCAGGTAGTCACATTCAAGATCGATGATCTTGTCGGGTTGTGATGCGTGTGCAAGGCATGGCATCAGCAGCAGTGCTGGTAACAGTCTGTTTGGCAGGGCAGCCATAAGGGGTGCTCCTCTGTGGCGGCTATATCTTTTGTTTTCTTTATAAGTGCCAGGCACTCGTTTTGTGTGGGGAAATAGCCTGACCTGGGTGAACTAAGTATTTTCACCGGTGAAATGGGGCGTTAAAGCACCGACGGTCGAGAGGGTGAGACGTAGGTGTGTTCTAAAAGCGGCTGAGCAAAGCTCGAAGAGGACTCGGGCCAAGGTGCGCCATGCAGATGGTATCGGTCGTTTGGCAAGACAGCGCAACGCAGGGGCGGGGGGTGGTAGCAGGTTTAAACCATGTCAGGACTGGAGAGGCAATTTGTGAAGCGCTTGTGGAGCGTGGTCGGTGTCAGCATTTAATTGGCTTGTTGCCGATCAGAAAAAGCTTTTGCAGCCGGCATGGCTTGTTAGCTTAACCACTCGCTGACCCCACCATGGCGGGAGCAGGTGCCGCGGTGGTGTTGGCTGAAACTGTAGCTGCCATCGCGGCATTTTGCGGTAGCACCGCGCGGGGCTTGTCCGGATTTGCTGTGGGCAGGGCTGTGTACGCTGTTGCCATCCTTGTTGGTATAGCTGCCATGTTCGATTAGCTGGGCTTCAACCGGCTGGTTGTTGACCTGGGTCGGGGTTTGGGCAAGCAGTGTTTGGCAGGTGAGGGTGGCGAGCAGGAACAGGGCAGCACATTTCATGATGGCATTTTCTTGGTAATGGCCAAGTATGACATGTAAGTATTATCATGTTCCAGCTATTGTTAAGAAATAGCTGTTGTCCATTGCCCCGCAAGGAGGGCAACCCACACTTCATCTGCAGAAAGCGCGTGTTGATGGCAATCCAGAAAATGAAGGTAACCACCCCGTCAGCGTGCACCCGCTTCGACATTCTGCTGAGGCTGTGGGCGGTGACTGCACTCTGTGCTGCCGTGTCTCATATTGTCCTGCCTGGGTGGACTGCTGCGGGTACGACCTGGGCCATGTCTTTGCACTGGCAGCGGGAAATTGCTTTTTTTGACCTGTTTATCGCCTTTATCTTCGGCTGGGCAGCCCGGCAGCCGGATCTGCACACCAAGCGCAATGTCACCTTGCTGCTCTGTGGCTTGTCATTGCTGCTGGGGGAAAATCATCTGGAAGGCTGGCTTGCTGCGCCCAAGGTATTTCATGTGCTGTTTACCCTGGCTAATGGACTGGCGGTATTGTGGGGCGTGCTGGCCTGCTGGAGCGTACACGCACTGGTGCCGCCGCCATGGCAAGATAATGTGCCGGCCCGGCAGCAAAGGCCGTGATGGCCGGCATGAGCTTTGCTACCGGTTCAGGCAGTGCAGCGGCGGTGAGAGCAATGGTGCTTGCTCAGGGCTCCAGCACGTAGCTACCTGGCGCGTCAGCCAGTGCCGGGTACTGGCGGCTGCTGACGGCAGGGGCCTTTGCCAGTTCGCCCGATTGTGGCTTCAGCCATTGCATCCAGTCCTCCCACCAGCTGCCAGTGTGGTGTTCGGCAGATTGTTTCCAGTGTTCAGGACTCTGGTGGCGTTCTGCCTGACCCACCCAGAATGCTCGTTTGGGCGGGCTGACCGGAGGGTTGACAATGCCCAGGATGTGGCCAGAGGTAGACAGCACAAAGCGCTTGTCGCCGGTTAACAGGTGATTGAGCCGGAAGGACTGCTTCCACGGTGCGATATGGTCATCCACGGCGGCAACGGCATATACCGGCTGTGTGATGTTTTCCAGATTGATGTCATGCCCGGCAACATTCAGTGCATTGGGCTTGATCAGATTGTTGTGCAGGTAAAACTGGCGCAGATACCAGGAGTGCATGGCTGCCGGCATGCGGGTTGTATCCATATTCCAGTACAGCACATCAAAGGCCGACAACTTCTCGCCATACAGCCAGCCGTGTACCACGTAATTCCAGATCAGGCTGTTGGGGCGCAGCATACGGAAGGACATGGCCATGTCCTTGCCATCTAGATAGCCGGTTTCGGCCATTTTTCCATCCAGCCAATCCAGGGTGGCCGGGTCGATGAATACTTCGATATCACCAGGGCTGTGGTAGTCCACCAGGGTGGCAAAAAAAGTGGCGCTGGCTACGGGGTTGACGCTGCCTGCGTATTGCTGGCTGCTCCATGCCAGCCATGTGGCCAGCATGGCTCCACCTATGCAGTAGCCGACGGCATTGACTTGTGGCTGAGCGGACAATTCGCGTGCCACCCGGAATGCTTGATCCAGCCCTTCTTGCAGATATTGGTCAAAAGTGGTGCCGGCCTGTTCGGCTCCGGGGTTGCGCCAGCTGATGATGTAGGTATCCAGCCCTTGCTCCAGCAGATAGCGGATCAAGCTCTTTTTGGGTGTCAGGTCCAGTACGTAAAACTTGTTGATGCAGGGCGGCACAATCACCACGGGTACCTGATGTACGGCCTTGGCGGTAGGGGTGTAATGAATCAGCTCGAACAGCTCATTGCGGAAGACTACCTTGCCTGGGGTGGTGCCCAGGTTTTCCCCTACTTTGAATTCCTCGGTACTGCTCATGCGTACCGTGCCCAGTTTGGCGTCTTCCAGGAAGTTCTGCCAGCCTCGCTTTATGCTTTCACCATTACTCTCCACCGCCCGACGCATGGCAACCGGGTTGGTCCAGAAAAAATTGCTGGGTGAGAGCGCATTCAGCCAGTTACGGCACCAGAAAGCAGTCTGTCGCTTGGCCTGTACCGACTGCCCTGGGGTTTCGTACAGCATGTCCTGAATGTGATGGGTGAGAATCAGATACCACTGTTTGGCAATATCGAAAGACACACTGTCCGACCATTCCGGCTCAACAAAACGGGTGTCTTCGGGATGTGCTTCTTCTACATCCGGCCCCTGCATTCCCCAGTAGCGGCGGGCAGCATACTGTTGCAGGTCAAACAGCTTCTGTGCCAGCTGCACATTGGACTCGGCGAGCTTGCCGGGGTGGCATAGCCAGGCCAACTGGGTGTGTATGGCGGATTTGCCAATGCCGAAAGGGTCGCAGATGTTTTCCAGCATATTGCCAAAATGCTGTGCATTCTCAAAAGAATCGATAAGCCAAGACTGTTGTGCTGCTGGTTTTGTCATGAATATCTCCCGAAGACATGCACTTGAAATGAATGTCTCAAGCATAGCGCACACTTCCTGCAAGAATATGTCTTTACCGGCTTTGTTTGATGCAAGGCTGATTTTTCGGCAGGTGATGCTGCATTGAACCATCCGGCTTCCAGGCGGCAAGTGGCGGCCCTGGCTGACTGTTGGTGTCAGGTATGGATGTGCATGCCATCGGTGCTTATCCCAACACCAGATCCAATGCGGTCTTGTTCTTCCTGAATGGCGAGCAGTATTTGCTCCCTTATGTCTGCGGCCTTGGCGCTGGTGGTGACGCCTGGTGAGTTGGCAGCAGAAACATGCCTGCGTGCTGTGGATGGCAGATACTGCTTAATCCTGTTCGTCTTGCTCGTGTTTATCTGCAAATTGCAAGGCAATCTGGTGAAAGTCATCTGCCACATACAAGAAGGCATCGACGATGTCCGGGTCAAAGTGCTGACCACGGCCTGCCTGAATCATCTCTACGGCAGTGGCGTGCGGAAATGGCGGTTTATAGACGCGACGTGAGATCAGCGCATCATAAACGTCGGCAACAGCCATCAGGCGTGCTGAGATTGGAATGGCATCGCCAGCCAATCCTTCCGGGTAGCCGCTGCCATCCCACTTTTCCTGGTGGTAGTTGGCAATTTCACGTGCCAGCCGCAAAAAACTGCTGGGGGCATCAAGCAGCTTTTCAGCCACAGCAATGGCATCCCGCCCCAGAATGGTATGGGTTTTCATGATTTCAAACTCTTCTGCGGTCAGGGTGCCCGGTTTTAGCAGGATGTAATCCGGGATGCCTACCTTGCCTATATCGTGCAAGGGCGCGGATTTATACAGCAATTCGATGGTCTGTTCGTCCAGGAAATGCTGGAATCGTGGGTGCGATTGCAGTTGCAGGGCCAGGATGCGGACATAGTTTTGTGTCCTGCGGATGTGATTGCCCGTTTCATGGTCACGGGTTTCGGCCAGAGAGGCCATCGCCATGATGGTGACATCCTGAATGACCTGGACTTCCTGGGTGCGTTTTTCTACCTCTTTCTGCAAAAAGGCGGCCTGGTCCTGCAGGAAGTCGGCTGCGGCCTTTAGTTTCAGGTGCGTTCTGACGCGAGCCAGCACTACCAGTGGTGAGAATGGCTTGACGATGTAATCCACGGCACCGGCGTCAAACCCAGCCTGTTCTGCTTCACGCTCAACCATGGCGGTCAGGAAAATGACAGGAATGTGCGCAGTGCGTGCGGTGCTCTTCAATTGCTGGCATACCTCAATGCCGCCGATTCCCGGCATCAGCACATCCAGCAATACCAGGTCGGGCAGGGCCTCTGCTGCCAGCAATTGCAAGGCCCGTTCGCCGCTGTTTGCCACCAATACCCGGTATTTGTCTTTCAGCAGACTGTAAAGCAGGGTAAGGTTTTCCGGGGTATCGTCGACAATCAGCACGGTTTGCCGGGCCATGGATTCAGCAATGGAAATCATGGTGAAACGCTCTCATCCTGGGTCGAGATGGCCTTGAGTCGTGGTCACGATATGCAAGGCGACAAGAAAGTCGAACTGACGGATTGCCTGTTCAAGTGCGCTAAAGTCATCGCTTGGCAGTATGCTCCTGATGGAGACTGCCATCTCCAGAAAATAGCTTAGTGCTTCACCGTCACCGCTAGCCAGCAGTTCCGCCAGTGTCTGCAATATGGTTTCAGGCCGGCTTGTGGTGGTGTGCGTGGCTTGCTGTTGCATCTGCAGGGAAGCGCGCATGGCGGTGATGATTTCGGACAGCTGTTGATCCAGTATCGACAGCAGGGGAGTTGCATCCTGTCCCTGCCGGATTGTTTCCTGCAAATCAATGCACACGGCCTGCAGTCGTGACAAGCCGATGCTGCCGGCAATGCCTTTCAGGCTGTGGACGATGCGCCCGGCTGTGCTTGCATCGCCCTGCTGCAGTGCTGCGGTCAGCCTTGTTACCGCAGTGGATTCCTCGGCGATGAACTGCTGCAACAAATGAAGATACAAGGCCTGGTTGCCTGCGACATGGACCAACCCCAGCGCCTGGTCCAGGCCTGCGACTTCAGCCAGTCCCGGGATGGTGTCGTGTTTATCCAGTACTTCCATTGTCAGTGGTAAGCCGTTTGTGTCGTTCATGGCAGCTTGCCCCCAGCGGAGCATGGTTTCAAACATCAGATGCGGGTCGATGGGCTTGATGATGTGGTCCACCATGCCGGCCCTGGCACAGTGCTCCCTTTCCCTGTTTACCGCATCAGCGGTCAGGGCAATGATGGGCAGGTGCTCGAAGCGTGCGTCTTGCTTGATACGGCGCGTGGCTTCCATGCCATCCAGAACCGGCATCTGTACGTCCATCAGCACGATATCGAATCTGGAAGGGCCATGTAGCTGCAAGAGATCTATCGCTTGCTGGCCGTTTTCTGCCAGCGTCGTGCTGGCACCAGCCCAGTCCAGCAGCTCAAGCGTAATCTGCTGGTTGATCTTGTTGTCTTCAACCAGCAGAACCCGCATGCCATTTAGCCTGGGCAACTGGTCGTCAGCGGTTTTCTGGCTGAAATCCTGGCGTGCTTCCATGCCGGCAAGCTGCAGCATGACATTTAGCAGCGACGACTGGTTTGCCGGCTTGACCAGAAATGCCTGGATTCCGATGGCCTCGGCTTGTGCACGGATATCGTGATGACCAAATGCCGTCACCATCACGATGCATATTTCAGGATAGCGGGTACGAATTATCCTGCTGACTTCAATGCCGTCCATTTCCGGCATCATCCAGTCGATAAAAACCATGTCGAACGGGTGGTCCGTACTGGCCTGCTGCAAGCATTCCAGTGCATTGTGGCCGGAGTTGGTGGCGCTGACGGAAAAGTCCATTGACCGTAACTGCTCGGACAGGATGTCGCGTGCAGAAGCGTTATCGTCTACAACCAGAACCCGCTTGCCTTTCAGGCTGGTTGGCAGATCCTGCAGGCATTTAATTGCCCGTGCATTCATCCCTAGCCAGATGCTGAACATAAAGGCGCTGCCGTGACCCGGGCGGGATTCAAGCTGAATTTCTCCACCCATCAGTTCGATGAGTCGTTTGGCAATCACCAGGCCCAGTCCGGTACCGCCATACCTGCGGGTGGTGGAGCCATCAGCCTGCTGGAAGGGCTGGAACAGGTTGGCACGCTGGGCCTCATCCATGCCGATGCCGGTGTCGCGAACACTAAAATGTATTTTCAGCTTGTCTCCCACTTGTTCCAGCACGCCAATGCTGATTTTGACTTGCCCGCTATCGGTAAACTTGATGGCATTACCAACCAGATTGGTCAAGATCTGGCCTAGCCTTAGCGGGTCTCCCACCAGCCCTTGCGGCACTGTCTGGTTGTATTCGAACAGCAGCTCCAAGTTTTTGTCGGCAGCACTCTGGGCTAGCAGCAATGAGATATGGTCGAGAATATCGTCCAGGCAGAAACTGACATTCTCCAGCTCAATACGGTCTGCTTCTGCTTTGGACAAATCGAGAATATCGTTGACCACACCCAGCAGCGAGGTGCCGGCATTATGGATTTTGCTGACATAACTTCGCTGTTGGGGTGCCAGCGCGGTTTTCAGCGCGAGGTAGGACAGGCCGATGATGGCATTCATCGGGGTGCGGATTTCATGGCTCATATTGGCCAGAAACATGGATTTGGCGTGTGTCGCGTCTTCTGCCACCAGTTTTGCCTCACGCAACATGGTTGCCGTTTTCAGCATCCGTGCATACAACAAGCTGTTTTCCATCAGCAACATGATCAATACAAAGCTAGCCGCCAGCAAACCATAAATCCGGCCTACATAAAATCCCAAATCAAACCGGCCTGCATTCAGCATGGCGGACAAGGCAATATCACAGAGCCAGGAAAACATCACCATGCTCAGGCACAAATCCAGCACGGTATGCTTGCTGCGTCGCAAGAGTTGCAGGAATGCCAGCAGGCTGAGCCCCCATACGCTTCCCACGACCATGCGCATGGTCGGGGTGTAGTGATTGCCGTGCATGATGCTTGGCAAGTTGCCATGCAAGCGGGTAGCCAGCAGGGTACACAATACGGTCAGGCAGAGTGCGGCCATGATGGCAAGGGCAATTTCTCGGGCCGCTTTTACTTTTACGCCTGGAGTGGCAGACGTCTTTTTCGCCTGGTGCATGTAGGCGACAAGCAGCAGGGGAAAACCGCCATGCCAGAACATATACAGCCATGCAGTGGATTGTGGTCCTGCGCCAAGCAGGCCGCTGGTGGAAAACAGGCCGGGAAAGGTCAGTGCATGTGCTATCGCCATGCAGGCGGTAAACAGATAGGCAGTGGCAAGCATCTGAACCGCCCGCGAACCCAGAATATAAAACTGCCCGAACAACAGCACGGCGGTAATCAGATCGTTGACGACCAGTGCAGACTGGTAAATCGGGATGAAGGCCCATACTTTGCCCAGCGCCAGCTGCGCAAAGGGAACGGCCACGCTGAACAGCACTGCCGAGCCGGCAAACAGGTACAGCATGGCTCTGCGCTGGGATGCTGTGGGAGAGGATGTGACCAGTAGTTCGAAATCATCATTCTCCGGCCAACTTGATTGCCGCATAGGTCACACGCTCCGACCAGAATTGAAACGATATACCCGTTTACCGGGACCGTGCATTTACATTAGGAGCATAGACAAAAGTCCATCGTCTAGCACAGCAACATATCCAGATTGAGCATAGGGTTATGTCAGCAGCCATCGCGGTGGCTAGCTGGCTACCAGCGGATTGATCGTGACCCGATCGAAGCCAGTGACCTGGGGCATGACTGGCAGGTGCAGACATCTGTTTTCGGTAGTGGTTTGATCGGTAGTGGTTTGACTTGATGCGCCGGCCTGCATGGCAGACCGGCAGGTACTGACCGATGCCAAGTTGTAAAGCTCCGATCATAACCATGCAGTAAAAAGCCCAGCTGTCAGCTGGGCTTTTTACTTGTGATTTATATTGAGCATATTGCCTATACTCAGCTACTTTAATTTATTCATTTCCAGAGAGCGGAATTTTTTATAATGGTGAAAATTATAAAGTGGGTAGGTGGAATCATTGTGGTGTTATTTGCACTGGGGCTGATGTGGCCAGAAAAAAATGATGGCAAGACGAATGGCAATGACATCGGAAATACGGTTTCTGCTGAAACGCCAATTCCCGGTGCAGCAATGGAGCTGAATGAGGCGGCAGCAAATCCTTCCTCCCGTCAGGCAGAAGTGATACATGACTTTACTATGCCACAGCAAAATGCTATCCGGTCAGCCAAACAATACTTGAACTTTCAAGGATTTTCTCGGGCGGGGCTGATTCAACAACTGTCTTCAGATGCCGGAGATGGTTACACGGTTGCTGATGCCACAGCTGCCGTAGATAGCCTGAATATTGATTGGAATCTGGAGGCCGAGCGATCGGCAAAGCAGTATCTCAGTTTGCAAGGTTTCTCTTGCAAGGGGCTGGTTCAGCAGCTGTCTTCCAGTGCCGGGGAAGGATATACCGTTAGCCAGGCACGCCATGGAGCCAAACAGGCAGGTGTTTGCTGAAACATTCTCAGTAACTGGCAGATTTCACCATCCAGCCTTCATGGCCAGATCAAGCAGGAATTAGGCCTGGCTGGGCAGATCAGCGCTGCTAGTGTCTGTCATGGTCAAGTTGTAAGTGCTTATTCCTGCCTGAAGCGACAAGATCAGCCATATTGTTGTTTTTTATTTAATGGTTAAAAATTACCGCAATATTTTTGTGATGTGTACTGATTGGTGTTGATTTATTTCAATTATTGGTTAGTTTTTTTATGTGCTTTATTTTTTATGGCCAAGCGTTATTTTTTATTGAATTGGGGGGTTGAAATGTTCTCGCATCGACACTATGTACCCATCTTGAAAATGAAACGAGGAGAGCTAGATGCTCTTGTTGGTACCTCGTTACATGAAAAATCTTCGATGACGCCACTGCTGGAGGCATTGCTGAATATTGATGAAGGTGAAACCGATCCGACAATCATAGTAGATGCGCTTGGCGACCGGCTAATGCAAGTGGCAAACAAATGGGGCGTTGGCAGAAGTTTCTTTCTGGATTTAAGCTTTTTGGAAGGAGCACTGGCTTGCCTGACTAGCGCACAGCTATGCAGCGTTGTTGGTTCTTGCGTGCCAGAAGCCATCGTGGTGATTCATCACGATATGTCGGCGGTTTTCAAAAATCAGATGTATGCGCTGGCGCACTCCCAGGGGCGGGGGTGCTGCTTGCGTGTTACCGATGAAGATGCCCAATGTGCCCATCTGATTCAACAGCTTTTGCAAAGCTTTGAACTTCCCATCGGGTCAATTGATCTGGTACTTGATTTGAGGTCTGTTTTTGGCCAGTCTGCACACATCATCAACTTGAGAACATCAAGTCTGATGAACATGTTCCAGCTGAATGGCTTTAGAACGGTTACATTGGCAGCATCAGCATTTCCATCAGCCTTGTCCCTGGTGATGCAGGCCAATCAGGTGACATTTGTTCGCAGGGATGACTGGTTTAACTGGATAAGCGTGATCAATCAGTCTAACTATACCAGGCTGCCGGCTTTTGGTGACTACAGTATTAATCACCCGGATTTGCCGGAAGGCGGGATTCCTCGTGCCTCCGCCCCTAATCTGCGCTATACGCTTGATGATGCCTGGTATTTGGCAAAGGGACAGGGGCCGCAGTACCACCCGGATGGAAATCGGCAGTTTCACACCTTGTGTCAAGCCTTGGTGGTGTCAGGATATTTTTCCGGTGCTCAATTTAGCTGGGGTGATGGCGAGATAAGCGCTTATGCAGCTGGTGCTGCAGCACTGGGAAACACTAATGCGGAAATATGGCGGAAGATAGGGTTTTCACATCATTTTGCTAAAGTGATATCGCAAATCTAGCTTGATTGCTAGCGCCAGTCAGTGCGGGCTCTCAATGTGGCCCGTACTTCTTCTTTTAATGTATCAAGGTCAATTGTTTTTGTCAGTCGTACCCACAAATCTTTTTTTGGCTTTGATTTTATTCCCTTTGCGGCATGATATTTTTCCAGCAACGAAAATGTTTCTTCTTTCCAAAGTAATTGTGCCAGGGCATAAGGCTCGACTTGATTGTTTATTCTTCCCTTGCGTAGCTGTTTAAGGCGTATGTTGTCACCCTGTTTTTTAGCAATCCATAGCCCCCACCATGAGGGGATAAGCATTTTTGCTGCATCTACATGTCGATGGCCAACAACGATGGACGCACGATCACAGATTTTTGAATAATACTGTATCTGGGTTTGTAATCTTGCCAAGGTATCGGCGTCGCTTTTTATTTCAAAAGCACTTATTTCACCGTTGACGACAGCGATGTCGGCTCTGGCCAGGCCTTGGCAAATGCCCAGTTCATCCACAATCAGCGTATCTGGCTCGCTAGCGTGAATGCTGCTTAAGCGGGCTTTTAATTCGGCTCTTATTTCATGGTCACGAAGCATTTATTTTACCTTTCGATACCGCTTTACTATTAGCCGTATCATGGCGATAACTTCCAGTACGGCTCTTATTATGTTACGCGATTTCTATCGATGTTTCATACCTGGCAAAGAAGAAGGATGTGAGCCCTTGATGACTAAGTGCTCGGGATGGCATTTGAAGGTAGGGGATTGATGGTGGCTGATGGAGGCGAATGAAGGTTGAGCGCACCCGGTAGAGCCGGGCCTGTGCTTGTTTATGGGCAGGGCTATCGCGTGATTTTTAGCCGGCTGGGCGGGTTTTTAGAAGAGCGGGGCAAGCTGGCCTGAAATGACTAAGGCCCTTGAATCCAATGGGTTCAAGGGCCTTATGTTTGGTGCCGGCGGCAGGAATCGAACTCGCGACCCCCTGATTACAAGTCAGGTGCTCTACCAACTGAGCTACACCGGCGAAGGGCTGCAATATAGCGTTTCGCCGGTGGCTTGGCAAGCGTCCTAATACATTTTCTTGTGCTTTTTGCTGGCTTTTTTCTTTAGCTTGTTGTTTTTGCTTGATTTATGTGAAATGGTTTTTTTGGTGTTGGCTTTGTGTGCGACCGCCTTGGGAGTTTTGCCGGCTTGGTGAGCGCTGGCCTTCTTGCCGTGGTGTTTGCCATGACTGGCGGCTGCATGGTGTTTGTGGCCTGGTTTACTGGCGTGTTTGCGTGCGCCCTGGTTGCCGGTGGTGCTGGTGCTGTTGCCGTGATGGGCTGGTTTTCTGGCGCTCTTGAGCGGGGTATTTTGCACATCGCCAGGCAGTGGAATGTCTTCGGTTTCGGCATGGGCGATGCCGCCCAGCAGCAGGGCGCCCAGCAGCAGGGCGCGGCCAATAATGGAGTGGTTCATGGTGAAGTCTGGGCCCTTATGGTTGGCCATTCGGCTTGAGGGTCGTGGATACAAGGGGCTAATACTAGCATGGCCAGAGTTGATGGATGTCGCTGTGAATTGTCCTGCGGCGAGGTGGGCTTGCCCTGGCGGCCTGGTATTGCAGCGCGGCCTTGTCGCTACGAGGTGTTGGTGCTGGTGATCGGGGTGTTGCAGATATGTCCTGCACCAGTCTGTTGGTCAGTGGCGGGCCACGTTGATGTTGCTGCCGTGGCCCGGGTTTGTCTGTCGGCATGTGACGCCTACGTATGCCGACGGGTGGCGCTTAGTCCGGTTCGGTCTGGCGATTGGCCTCCATCACGGTGAGCGCGGCCATATTGATGATGCGGCGTACGGTGGAGCTGGAGGTGAGGATGTTGACTGGCGCGTTGACGCCCAGCAGGAAGGGGCCGACGGCGACATTGCTGCCGGCGGCGGTCTTCAGCAGGTTGTAGGCGATATTGCCGGCATCAACATTGGGGCAGACCAGCAGGTTGGCCGCGCCCTTCAGGCGTGACATCGGCAGGATGTCCATGCGCAGTGCCTCGTCCAGCGCGCAGTCGCCATGCATCTCGCCATCCACTTCCAGTTCCGGTGCGCGGGCGCGGATCAACTCCAAAGCCTGACGCATCTTGCTGCCGGAGGCTGAGCTGCCAGAGCCGAAGTTGGAGCGCGACAGCAGCGCGGCCTTGGGCTTCATGTGTAGCAAGCTCATTTCCTCGGCGGCGGCGATGGTGAACTCGGCAATCTGTTCTGCCGTGGGGTTGTCGTTGACGTGGGTATCCACCAGCGCCACGGTCTGCTTGTCCAGCAGCAGGATGTTCATGGCGGCGTAGGTGTCCGAGCCGGCTTTTTTTCCAATCACCTGGTCGATATAGCGCAGGTGGTCGTGATAGCTGCCCACGGTGCCGCAGATCATGCCGTCGGCATCGCCCAGGCGCACCATCATCGAGCCAATCAAGGTCAGGCGGCGGCGCATTTCCACACGGGCCATTTCCTTGGTCACGCCATCACGGCACATCAGTTCCCAGTAGCTGGTCCAGTACTGGTGGAAGCGTTCGTCGTATTCCGGGTTGGTGACTTCCACGTCCTCGCCCAAGCGCAAGCGCAGGCCGAATTTTTCGATGCGCGCCAGCAGCACTTCCGGGCGGCCCACCAGGATGGGACGCGCCAGTTTTTCATCCACGATCACCTGTACCGCGCGCAGTACGCGTTCGTCTTCGCCCTCGGTAAACACGATGCGGGTCTTGCCGCCATCCCGTACCTGTTTCTTGGCGGCGGCAAACAGCGGCTTCATGAAGCTGCCGGAGTGGTAGACAAACTGCTGTAGCTGCTCGGTGTAGGCATCGAGATTGGCGATGGGGCGGGTGGCCACGCCACTGTCCATCGCTGCCTTGGCTACGGCGGGGGCAATGCGCACGATCAGGCGCGGGTCGAACGGTTTGGGAATCAGGTATTGCGGGCCGAAGGACAGGTCGTAACTGCCATAGGCGGCGGCTACCACTTCGTTCTGTTCTTCTTCGGCCAGGCCAGCAATGGCGTACACCGCAGCCACTTCCATTTCACGGGTGATGGTGGTGGCACCCACATCCAGCGCGCCGCGGAAGATGTAGGGGAAGCACAGCACGTTGTTGACCTGGTTGGGATAGTCGGAACGGCCAGTGGCCATCACCACGTCGTCACGCACCGCGTGGGCCACTTCCGGCAGGATTTCCGGTGCCGGGTTGGCCAGCGCCAGAATCAGCGGCCGGGCGGCCATTTGCGCCACCATCTCGCCCTTGAGCACGCCGCCGGCGGACAGGCCGAGGAAGACGTCGGCACCGTCAATCACTTCGCGCAGGGTGCGGGCTTCGGTGGGCTGGGCAAAGCGGGCCTTGGCCGGGTCCATCAGCACGGTACGGCCCTGGTAGACCACGCCTTCGATATCGGTCACCCAGATGTTTTCCAGCGGCAGGCCCAGATGCACCATCAGGTCCAGGCAGGTGAGGGCGGCGGCACCGGCACCGGAGGTGACCACCTTCACCTGGCGGATGTCCTTGCCCACTACCTTGAGGCCGTTGATGAAGGCGGCGGCTACGGTGATGGCGGTGCCGTGCTGGTCATCGTGAAAGACCGGAATCTTCATCCGCTCGCGCAGCTTGCGCTCCACCTCGAAGCATTCCGGGGCCTTGATGTCTTCCAGGTTGATGCCGCCAAAAGTGGCTTCCAGGCTGGCGATGATGTCCACCAGCTTGTCCGGGTCGGTCTCGTTGATTTCGATGTCGAACACATCGACGCCGGCAAATTTCTTGAACAGCACGGCCTTGCCTTCCATCACCGGCTTGGAGGCCAGTGCGCCGATATTGCCCAGGCCCAGCACGGCGGTGCCGTTGGTGATGACGCCAACCAGATTTGAGCGGGCGGTAAAACGGCTGGCATTGAGCGGGTTGGCCACGATCTCTTCACAGGCGGCGGCCACGCCGGGGGTATAGGCCAGGGCCAGGTCGCGCTGGGTCACCAGCGGCTTGCTGGCGTTGACGGCGATTTTGCCCGGGGTGGGAAATTCGTGGTAATCCAGTGCTGCCTGACGATCGGTGGTGTCCATGTCGCTCTCTGTCTGTGGTTTGGGGTGGCAGGTGTGCCGTACGGGCTTGCCTGTGCTGATGTCGGTCATTCTAATCAGTAAACATAAGGTGTTTATTTTGAATTACTATCAAGCCATATCATTTACCTTATGAAAAGCTGGCTGAATGACCATGATCAATGCCGAAGAGGTGTTGCGCCGCCTGAGCGCGCGGCTGAAAATGCGCCACTTGATCCTTCTGCTCAATATCCAGCAGCATGGCTCGCTGACCCGGGTAGCTGAACAGATGGCCAGCAGCCAGCCGGCCATCACCAGTGCGCTGGCTGAACTGGAAGGCATGTTTGGCGGAGTATTGTTTGATCGGTCGGTGCGCGGCATGGCCCCTACGGCGCTGGGTAAGCTGGTGCTGGCCCGTGCCCAGGCAATGATTCACGATCTTGGCCACTTGGTGCGCGACATGGAAAGCACAGTGGCCGGTTTTGATGCCCACCTGCATGTGGGGGTGATTCCCTTCATCTCTGGCCGTTTGTTGTCGGCAGCCATCCGTCGCGCCATGCCGGAGGACAGCAAGGGGCTGACCGTTACCATTCACGAAGGCACCAGCGATCAACTGCTGCCGCAATTGCAGGACCACACGCTGGATATCGTGATTGGCCGCGCTTCATCCACGGTGGATCTGGGCGGGGTGGAGTTCAGCCTGCTTTACCGACAGCAGCCACGGCTGATTGCCAGCCGTCGTCTGGCTGCGCAACTGGGCAGGGTAAGGCTGGACTGGGGGCAGCTGGTGCAGCTGGACTGGATTCTTGGTGCACCCAATACCCCAATGCGGGAGCAGGTGGCGGATATCTTTCTGGCGGCCGGTATTGCGCCGCCTGTGCCCATTGTCGAGAGTTATTCTTCCAAACTGATTGGCGAGATGATTGTGGCCAGCGAGCGGGCAGTTTCCATTGTGCCGGCAGATATTGCAGAAGAGCTGGTGCGCACAACCGGTCTGGCCATCGTGCCGTATTCGTTTGACTGGACTTTGCCGCCGATTGCCATGTTTACCCGTGCGGCTACCCATTCGCGTCCGCTGGCCCGGTTTGCCCAGGCCTTGCTGGAGTTGAGCCGCGAGGGCTGATGTTCCGGCATTGTCTTGTAAAGAAGGCTGACGGCCTCGCCGGTAACATTTACCATGGCGGCATAGGCCCGCGATGACCCTGGCCTGACGGGTCAAGCGACGGGTGTAAGCCGGGTTGCCGAGCTGAGCATGAATGGGTGGGCCCAAATCGCGCTAGCTAGTGTAGCTTGGCGCGAGTGGGTGGCATTGCCGTCCTGTACCATGCGGCTGAATGCCTATAATCAGCTGACGCATCTTCAGCGGGCGGGACGGTGACGCTGTGGGTTGCGACTGGCCGCCTGGAGGGTGCTTGTATTTTCAAGGCCACAATAAAAACAGCGCACTACCATTCATAAGGCCGTGTATGCAGCAGGGAATGATTGAAAGAATATGGCGCGAGTCCTTGAAGAACTACGCGCTGGGCTTGATGGTTAATCTGGCGGCGACGCTGACCATTAGCTACATCCTGTCTGATGATGCATCCCGTTTTGTCCCGTTGTGGGCAGGAGGTGCGCTGGCGCTGATGCTGGTGCGATTTCTGCAGTTCCTGCACGCCGCCCGGCGCTACCGGCGCACCCGAACCTTCTTTATTGCCGACAAGTTCTACCTGAGCCTGGGCTTGCTGAGCGCCGGTGGCTTCTGGGCCTGGCTGGGCTGGTGGGGGATTGCCCATTATCAGGGGCCGCAGCAGTTTGCCATTATCGTCATCCTGTCTTCGATGGCCGGCGGGGCCACCGGTACTCTGTCCTCCCTGAGGGTTGCCGGCAAGGCCTATATCCTGCTGCTGCTCTTGCCTACCTGTGTGCGTCTGTTCCAGACCGGCATTCCTTCCTATATCACCCTGGCGGCGCTGGGGGTGGTTTTCTCCGGCGTCATGTTGTTCAGTCACGAAAACAATTACAAGCTGATCCGCCGCAGCGTGGGGCTGGCCTTGTCCAACAAGGAGTTGCTGGATGAAGTGTCCTTGCTGGCCGCCAAGCTGCAATACGAAAACGATACGCTGGAAACACGGGTGGCCGAGAGAAGCAAGGATTTGCTGCGGCTGGCCTATCACGATGAGCTGACCGGCCTGCTCAACCGGCATGGCGTGTCCAACCTGGTGAAGTATTTCGGCATTACACCGGGTAATGTCACGGTTTTTCTCGTTAATCTGGATCGTTTCAAACAGATCAACGACGGCATGGGGCATGAGGCTGGCGACGATGTACTGCGCCAGGTGGCCCAGCGGCTGGAGGCGCTGGCCTCGCGGCTGAGCCGTGACATCTTCAGCAATGTCGATTGCCAGGTGGGGCGGTGGGGTGGGGACGAGTTCATCTTCTATCTGTCGCAGTTGGGAGAAGATTCCCTGACGCCGGAAGACGTGGGTCAGCTTATCCGCAGCGCAATCAATGACCGGTTACAGGTAGCCGGCAAGACGGTTTGCATCAATGCCAGCATTGGTGCGGTTTCCGAAGGGGATTGCGACAACCCCAACAACCTGTTCCAGTATGCCGATATTGCTGCGGGCGAGGCCAAGCGCACCGGCTGCGTGGTGTTTTTCAACCCTGGCATCCGGGCGCAACTGACGCGCAAGTCAATCCTGACGCAGGACTTGCGCATGGCCATTGCCAACCGGCAGCTGTTCATTGTCATCCAGCCTATCGTGGCTGCCACGGATCACCGGCTGGCATCTTTTGAAGTGCTGATGCGCTGGATGCACCCGGAGCTGGGATTGATTTCCCCGGTGGAGTTCATTCCGGTGGCAGAGGAAAGCGGCACTATTGTCGAGCTGGGCGACTGGGTGATCGGGCAGGCCATTGCCGCAGCCAGCCTGTTGCCACCCGCAGATGACGAAGCGGTGAAGGTGGCGGTGAATGTATCGTTGCACCAGCTGTTGCAGGATGATTTTGTCGACAAACTGCTACAGGCCACCAGCCAGGGTTTTAGCGCCGCCAATCTGATCATCGAACTGACTGAAAGCGTGTTTCACGAAAACGAGATTGAAATGGTCAAGCAGGTGCTATTCCGCATCAAGCAGTTGGGGGCGGAAATCCATATCGATGATTTCGGTACCGGTTATTCATCGTTCTCCCGTATCAGCGAACTGCCCATCGATGCCATCAAGATCGACAAGGCCTTTATCCAGTCGGCTGATGAAAAGAATATCGCCATTATTGAAGCTGTGGTGTTCATTGCCCAGCGGCTGAAAATAAGGGTGATTGCCGAAGGCATTGAAACGCTGCAGCAGGCAGAAAGAATGCAGGCACTGGGGGTGAATGAATTGCAGGGCTACTACTTTGGCAAGCCGCAGCCGCCGGTGTTTGCTACCGCATGATGGGCTGCAGGCGGTGTTGTTTGTGCATGCCGACGGTGGGTAGTTGATTGATAGCAGGTCTGCCAGCAGTGGGCAGGCAGACCATGACAAGGTTGTTTTTGCATGCTTGATGCGTTTTTCATTCTGGCCGACAACGCCAGCCCGTTGTTTCTGAGCGGTAGCTACCAGCCCTGGCTGGTGTTGCTGTCGCTGATCGTGGCCATTATTACCTCCATCGTCACCCTGCACATGGCGGGTCTGGCCGCGGATGCCCATGCACCGGGCCTGCGCCAGGTGGCCCTGCTCAGCGGCGCGCTGTTTCAGGGCATAGGCATCTGGGCCATGCATTTCATCGGCATGTTGGCCTTTGATCTGTGCACGACGGTGCGTTACGACCTGCCGCTCACCCTGCTATCCATCCTGCCGGCCTTTTTTTCATCCTGGGTGGCGCTGAATATGCTGTCCTCGCGCACGGTCAGCCGCCACCAGCTATTGGTGGGCGGCGTATTGGTGGGGGCCGGAATCGGCGGCATGCACTATACCGGCATGGCTGCCATGCAGATGGCACCCATCTTGCGTTATGCCCCGGGCTGGTTTTTCATTTCCCTGCTGATTGCCATTGCGCTGGCCACCCTGTCCTTGTGGATACGCTTTGGCTTGCGCCAGCATGCGCGGCTGGGCGAGGGCCGGGCCATTGTGCTCAGCGGCTGCATCATGGGTTGCGCCATTGCCGGCATGCACTATAGCGGCATGCTGTCGGCCCGCTTTATCGGGGTGGCCGACCCCGCCGGCTTGACAGCCAGCAGCGGTAACAACCGCATGGCTACCGTGGTGGCTTTGCTTACCCTGTGTGCCGGTGTGCTGGTGCTGGCTGGCAATACCCTGCTGCGCTATCGCAAGCTGGTGCAGGAAAAGTCGGCCAGCGAAGGGCGGCTGCAGGCGATTGTGGATACCGCAGTGGACGGCATCATCAGTATTGATGCGCGTGGCCGGGTGCTGGAGCTTAATCATGCCGCCGAGCTGATGTTCGGCTGGCGGGCGGCGGAGCTGGTGGGACGCAATATCAATTTGCTGATGCCGGAACCCTACCACTCCGGACATGATGGCTATCTGGCGCACTATCTGGCCAGCGGTGATGCGCGGGTGATAGGGGTGGGGCGGGAGGTCACTGCCCAGCGCAAGGGCGGGTCGGTATTTCCCATTCGCCTGGCGGTGGGCAAGGTGGAGACCGGACGCGAGCCGCTGTTTGTCGGTTTTGTCACCGACATCAGCCAGCGCAATGCCATGGAGCGTGAACTCAAGCAGCGCGAAAGCCAGTATCGCACCCTGATTGCCAATATCCCCGGCGTGGCATTTCGCAGCAGGGTGGATCGCAACTGGAGCAAGATTTTCATCAGCGAAAGCATTGTCGAGTTGTGTGGCTGGGAGGGCAGGCTGTTTCTGGAAGGCAAGATCAGCATGGCCTCCATCATCCACCCGGATGATTTGCAGCGCGTGCGCGACACCATTGCCGAGGCTGTTGCCGGCAAGCGTGCCTATATTGTCGAGTACCGGATATTCCACTTTGATGGTGGTGAGCGCTGGGTGTCGGAAAGTGCCGGCATTGTGTTTGACCATGAGGAACAGCCGCAGTGGATAGACGGGGTGATGATCGATGTCACCGAAAGCCGCCAGCAGGCTGCCGAATACGAAGGGGTGGTGTATGCCATCCGCCGGGCGCTGGCGGTAGTGGAATTCGATATGGAAGGCCACATTCTTACCGCCAATGACAATTTCCTGGCCCTTACCGCTTACCGGCTGGACGAGCTGCAAGGCCAGCATCACAGCATGCTGTGCAAAGGCGACGAGGTAAAATCCGCGGCCTACCAAGCCCTTTGGGCGGACTTGCGTGCGGGCAAGTTTCAGAGCGGAGAATTCCTGCGCTATGGCAAGGATGGACGCGAAGTATGGATCCAGGCAGTGTACAACCCCATTCTGGATATCGATGGCAAACCATGGAAAGTGGTGAAGCTGGCCAATGATCTGACTGACCGCAAGCTGATGGAGCAGGACCTGATGGCCGCGCGCGACCGCGCCGAGCAGGCCGCTGCGGCCAAGGGCATGTTCCTGGCCAATATGAGCCATGAAATCCGCACGCCGATGAATGCCATCATCGGCTTTGCCCAGCTGCTGCTGGATACGCCGCTGAATACTCAGCAACGCCGGCATCTGCAAACCATCAATCAGTCGGCCCGGGCTTTGCTGGGCCTGCTCAACGGCATTCTTGACACCGCCAAGCTGGAGCGCGGAGCGCTGGAACTGGACGAGCTGGATTACTCGCTACGCGAGCTGTGCGGCCAACTGGTAGAGGCCTTCGGCCTGCAGGCGCGCGACAAGCAGTTATGCCTGCAGCTGGACTATGCCGCCGACTGCCCGGCCCAGCTGCATGGTGATGCCCTGCGCATGCGACAGATCCTGACCAATCTGCTGGGTAATGCGGTCAAGTTTACCGAACAGGGCAAGGTGACTTTGCGTGTGGTGCGCCAGGGGGCGCAGATCGTGCTGACCGTCAGCGATACCGGTATCGGCATTGCCCCCGACCGCATCGACAGCATCTTCGCCCCATTCAGCCAGGCCGATGCCAGCATGGCCAGGCGCTTTGGCGGAACCGGCCTTGGCACTACCATTGCCCGCCAGTTGGTGGAGCTGATGGGCGGCAGCATCCATGTCCGCAGCGTACAGGGGCAGGGTAGCGAGTTCGCGGTGCATCTGCCGTTGCAAGAAGCGCAAGGCAGCCAGAGGGCAGTGTCTGCGCCGCTGCCTGCCATCTTGCCGCCACTGCGCGTACTGGCGGTGGATGATGTAGCGGAAAACCTGGAATTGTTGCAACTGATGCTCAGCCGCGAAGGCTTGCAGGTGAGCACGGCCAGTGGCGGTGCAGCAGCGGTTGCGCTACATGCTGCGCATGATTTCGATGTGGTGCTGATGGATGTGCAGATGCCGGATGTCGATGGTCTGGAAGCCACCAGGCAGATGCGGCAGCAGGAAGCCGCCACCGGCCGCAGCTGTACGCCGGTGATTGCGCTTACCGCCAGCGTGCTGAGCCAGGACCGGGTGGATGCCGAAACCGCCGGCATGAACGGCTTTGCCATCAAGCCGCTGGACATGGCCACCTTGCGGCAGGAAATCGCGCGCGTGATCGGGCTGGCACCGGCAGACAAGGCGGCCAGCGACACTGGCGATCGGGCACTACTGCTGATCGACTGGGCGGCTGCCACTGAGCGCTGGGGTGACAAGGCGCGCCTGAGCGAGCGCATACGCCGCTTCCTGCAGGATTATCAACCGCTGCCGGACAGGCTGCTACAGGCGGATAGCGATAGCTGCCGCCAGCATGCGCACCGGCTGCGCGGGCTGGCGGCCAATCTGGGCTTGATGCAATTGCAGGCACTGGCCGCCACGGTGGAAACAGCTGGCCATTGCAGCGTGGAACAGGCGCAGGCCATGCAGTTGCTGATGGAGCAGGTGGCCGCGGCGGTGCCAACAGCGCAGGCCGGGCTGCCAGCATCTGGCATGCCGTCTGGTGCCGACGGAATACTCGCCGCCGCCTTGCCCTGGTTGCAGCGGCTGTTGGAAGTGTGCCGCCGTGCCAGCCTGGACGATGAGGCCATGCAGGCGTTGGCTGGCCTGCTGCCGGCAGCACAGTGGCAGCCGGTACAGCGGGCACTGGACGATTTCGAGTTTGACGCTGCTGCGGCAGCCGTGGCCGCGCTGCAGCAGCAACTGAACAGTACTTCCGCCAATGGCGGTGAAACGGAAGCACAATGACGCCCATGGATGACAGCCGGCCCATCCTGCTGCTGGTGGATGATGAACCGAACAATCTGCAGGTGCTGCGGCATATCCTGCAGGAGCAATACCGGCTGCTGTTTGCCCGCGACGGTGACAAGGCGCTGCAGCTGGCGCGCAGCGAGATGGTGGACCTGATTCTGCTGGACGTGATGATGCCCGGCATGACCGGGCTGGAAGTCTGCCACCAGCTCAAGCAGGACCCGGCCACCGCGGCAGTGCCGGTGATCTTTGTCACCGCCTTGAGCGACAGCCGGGATGAGGCCGAAGGTTTTGCCGCCGGCGGGGTGGATTACATCACCAAGCCGGTCAGCCCTCCCATTGTGCAGGCGCGGGTGCGCACCCATTTGTCACTGGTGCGGGTGGAAGAGCTGGTGGAAACCCGGCTGCAGATTATCCAGCGCCTTGGCCGTGCTGCCGAATTCAAGGATAACGAAACCGGCCTGCACGTCATTCGCATGAGTCACTACTCGCGTGAACTGGCGCTGGCGGCCGGCTGCAGCGCGCGCTTTGCCGACGATCTGCTCAATGCCGCCCCCATGCATGATATCGGCAAGATCGGCATTCCCGACACCATTTTGCAAAAGCCGGGCAAGCTGGATGAGGCCGAGTGGAAGATCATGCGCAGCCATGCCGAAATCGGTGCCCGTATCATCGGGGATGATCGTTCCAGCTTGCTCAGGATGGCCGCCACCATTGCGCTGAGCCATCACGAGCGCTGGGACGGTACGGGTTATCCGCATGGCTTGCAGGGTGAGGTCATTCCACTGGAGGCGCGCATCGTGGCGATTGCCGATGTGTTTGATGCCCTCACCAGCAAGCGGCCCTACAAGCATGCGTGGACGGTGGACGAGGCGTTTGCCCTGATCGAAAGCGAAGCCGGCAAGCACTTTGACCCAGCGCTGGCCCGCTGCTTTCTGGGCCTGCGACCCCAGCTGGAGGCTATCCGTCAGCAGTGGCTGGAAACACTGTAATCCAGCTTTGTGGCAGATGATTCCGCTGATCGCCGGATCATGCCGTGTATTCGGAAATCTCGATCAGGTTTTGATCCGGGTCGCGCAGGTAAACCGAGCGGATCTTGCCGGTGGCCCCGGTCCGGCCTACCGGGCCTTCGATAATGGCCAGGCCTTTTTCCTGCAGGCGGGCCATCACCGTGTCCAGCGGCTGGCTGGCAATGAAACACAGGTCCAGTGCGCCGGGGGTGGGCAGGGCCGCCTTGGGCTCGAACTCCTTGCCCTGCACGTGGATATTGATTTTCTGGCTGCCAAATTTCAGTGCCAGCCGCTCCACCGGCGGGGTGCCGCCAATGAATTTTTCCAGCGTCATGCCCAGGCCGTCACAATAAAACGCCAGGCAGTCATCCAGTCGGGCGGTGGTGAGCACAAGGTGGTCGAGATGGCTGATCATGCGGCAAGACTCCATAAGCAGATTGGCTGTCCATCTTGCTGTATCTCGCGCTCTCCGGGCAATCCCTGTTTGGCAAGGCAGCAGCAGGCCTCAGGCGACACGCTGCTGTCCTGCCGTGTGCCTAGTGGCTGGCAAAGCGCGCCAGTTCGCGTTCCCAGTCCAGCGGGGAGGTGCGGATGTCGCGGTCCGCGTCGCGGATGGCATCGGCCGGCAGGAACCAGTTGACTTCAAACAGCAGGCCGTCCGGGTCGTGGCCGTACACGCTCTTGAACAGGCCGTGGTCTTCTTCCAGGCCCAGCTTGCCAAGTGCCTGCAACTGGTCGCGGATGCGCTTGAGTTCCAGCAGGGTATCCACTTCCCAGGCCAGATGATAAAGACCGGCCGGCGGCTCGTTGGCTCCAGGAGTTTCACCGCGTGCGCTGAATACCCCCGCGCGTTGCTGGCCCTGATTGCGGGCGAACAAGGCCAGGTCGTGATGGTTGTCCGACTCGGCGGCCTGGGCAAAGAAAGCTTGTTCCGGCTGCGGACCGGGTGAGGGGTTAAACCCCAGTACTTGCTGATAAAAACGGCTGCTGTCGGCCACATCGCTGACATACAGCACCGCGTGGTTCAGGCGTTTGATTCCCATGATGTGCTTTCGTGTGACAAGGGTTTACAGATGGTAGGCACCGTGTTGCCGTGCCAGGTAAACGGCAATCTGGTGGGCGTCTTGCAGGAAGTGCCGCCCGGCGTGCTGCTTGGCATCGGCCGGTAGCGGGCTGGCCGGGTCCAGAATCAGCACCGGCAGGCTTTGATTCTCTTCGCCCAGCAGGGCTATCACCGGCTGGCGTGGGCGTGGAAACGGCAGACGACGGATTTCAATGCGCTCGGCCAGTGCCGGTTGCACCGCCAGCAGGCCCTCCAGCAGATTGCTGTGCGGGCAGACAAAACGCTGGTCGGTCGGATGATCGGGGCGGGTGAATCCGGGCTCCAGCAAAAACAGGGTATCGCGGCTCATCAGGCATCTTTCGCGGTGAAAATGGAGTGGACGGTAAGAACCCCGCCAGCTGGCGGGGCGGGGAGATCATCAGAAGAACTTGGCCAGGCTCAGGCCCAGCGCGCTTTCGCTGGCTACGCCATTGCCCCCCCAGCTGGCGCGTCCATAAGAGGCATAGGCTTTCGTCTGCTTGGACAGGTTGTATATCGTGCCCAGCACATACTGGGTGTAGCCGGTCTTGTCGATGCGGCTGCCGCCAATGTCCACATCGTAACCCTTGGTCAGCGAGACATAAGGCAGCCAGGCACCCACGTTGTAGCCGAAGGTGAGCACGGCTTCACGCGTCTTCACATCCTGACCGGAGGCGGCGGCGCTCAGGCTCTGGCCGCTGGCAGCCAGGCGGGCGTTCAGCACGTTGACGTTGTAAACCACGCCCGGGCTGTCGACGAAGCTGCCGCTGGATACCCCCAGATAGCCATTGACTGTCTGGAAACCCAGTGCCAGATAGATGGGGTCGCTGATATAGCCTGCTTCCACACGCCACCAGTTTTTCACTGCGCCGGTCTGGGCCGAGGAGTTGACCTGCTTGGCATCACCCTTGGTTTCATAGCTGAACTTGGCAAAGTAACCGGCCTGCTCGTAGCTCAGGCCCAGGTTGAATACCTGGTTGTTGGTGGGCTGGCCATTGCTGTCGTTGGCGCGTTTTTCATCGGCCCCCCAGGTGGTGGTGAAACTGAAACCGGCCAGGTTGGGGCTGTCGTAGCGCACGGCATTGTTGATGCGACCGTCCAGTCGGGTGGAGTACAGCTGGCCGCCCACGCCGCTGTAGGAACCCGGATCGATATATTCCATGTCCAGGTTGGCGTAGTCGGACAGGCGACCCAGGCGCAGCTTGCCGTACTCGCTTTGCAGGCCGATGAAGGAGTCGCGGCTGGCGAAGGTATCCGTACCGCTGCCATCCACGTGGATGCGGTTTTCCACCTGCCAGATGGCAGTCAGGCCATTGCCAAGATTTTCCGAACCCTTGAAACCGATGCGCGAAGTATTGTCATTCACCTGCACGTTTTTCAGGCTGCCGCTGGAGGTGTAGCTACGGACGCTGGACAGGTTACCGGCCACTTTGCCGTACAGGGTAATGCCATCGTCGGCATGGGCAAACAAGGGAACAGCAGCAATAGCCAGGGTGAGCAGTTTTATTTTCATGATGTGTTCACAGGAAATCGGTTGGTCGGATAAACAAGCCGTTGCCAGGGTGGTGGGTTTCGGCTGGTGCTTATTCTTCCGTATTGTTCCCGTTTTTTTAATCAATAAAAAATGATTAACAAATCAAACTGTTTTTGCATGTTTTATTCAGATTGATTTGTTTTTCATGACTTTCTGCTGATTATTGCTAAGTCAATTTTTTATTGGAATTTGCAGAAAAATGAATAAGCAGAGCGGATAAGCATATCAATTTAATTTGATTGATCTTCAAATTGGCTGGGAATAGATTTTGTGGCGTCAATTACACGGTACACACAAATGTCATACTCCCTGTCCATCCTGGATAAAAGCCCGATTCCGCCGGGCGCTACCGCGGCCGATGCACTGGCCAATACCGTGGCGCTGGCCAAGCTGGCAGAGCAGTTGGGCTATTACCGTTTCTGGGTGGCCGAACACCACAGCACGCCGCTGCTGGCCAGTTCTGCGCCTGAAGTCCTGATTTCCCACATCCTGGCGCATACCAGCCGTATCCGCGTGGGCAGTGGCGGCGTCATGCTGCAGCACTACAGCCCCTACAAAGTGGCGGAAACCTTCAATCTGCTGGCGGCGCTGGCCCCGGGCCGGGTGGACCTGGGCGTGGGCAAGGCCCCTGGCGGCCTGCCGTTCAGCACCCGTGCCTTGCAGCACTATCACGATGCCGCCCGCAAGCCCGACTTCACCGCCCAGCTGACCGAACTGAATGCCTTCCTGAACGAGGGCCAGCCGGAGGGCCATCCGCTTGCCGGGGCAAAGGCGACACCGCAGCCACCCATTACGCCGGGGCGCTTCCTGCTGGGCGGCAGCCCGGACAGCGCCCGGCTGGCCGCCCGCCTGGGCTGGGATTTTGCCTATGCCGGCCACTTCAACGGCGACCCTTTGAATATCCAGCAATCCATTGCCGTGTACCGCCAGTGGACCGGCAAGGTACCGGCGCTGGCCCTGTATGCCTTTGTGGCAGAAACCCGCGAACAGGCACAGGCGCTGGTGGGGGAGCTGAAGCTGTTCAAGGTGACGCTGGAAGACGGCCGCAGCGTCAATGTGCCCAGCCGCGAGGCCGCCGAAGAATTTGCCCGTCAGGCTGGCAGCAGCCAGTACCAGCTGGAAGAAAAGCATCCGCACGTGATAGCCGGTACTGCCGGTGATGTGCGCGCCGAGCTGGATTCCCTGCACCAGAGCTACGGCATCCGCGAATTCATCATTGATATCCCCGTGGCCCAGTTTGCGCTGCGCCGCGCTTCCATTGCCCTGCTGGCCGAAGCGCGCGAGCCGCTGGCCGCCTGACTTTACCGATAACCTTTTTGGAGCTGAACATGAGCAAACCCATTACTTTCGGCATCATGCTGCACGGCGCTGGTGGTCACATGCACGCCTGGAAACACCCCAGCGGCCCGGCGGATGCCAGCGTGAACCTGCAGTTTTATATCGATACCGTGCAGAAAGCCGAAGCCAATGGCATTGCCTTTGCCTTTGTGGCGGACGGCCTGTACATCAATGAAAAATCGATTCCGCACTTCCTTAACCGTTTCGAGCCGATTTCCATCCTGTCGGCGCTGGCCAGCGTGACACGCAAGATCGGCCTGGCCGGCACCGTGTCCACCTCCTACAGCGACCCGTTTACCGTGGCGCGCCAGTTCGGCTCGCTCGACCTGATCAGCGGTGGCCGTGCCGGCTGGAATGTGGTGACCACGCCGCTGGAAGGCACGGCGCTGAACTACAGCCGCCCGCATCCGGAACACAGCCTGCGTTATGAAATTGCCGACGAATACCTGCAAGTCACCCAGGGCTTGTGGGACAGCTGGGACGACGACGCCTTGCCGCGTAACCGTGAAACCGGCCAGTTCTTCGACAAGGACAAGCTGCACACCCTGAACCACAAGGGACGTTTCTTCCAGGTGGCCGGGCCGCTGAACATCAGCCGCTCGCCGCAGGGCCAGCCGGTGATTTTCCAGGCCGGTTCTTCCGATGCCGGTATCGGCCTGGCGGGCAAGTATGCCGACGCGGTGTTTACCCACTCGCCCTCCATCGAGGAAACCCGCGACTTCCTGCGCAAGGTGAAAACCAGCGCCGTGCTGCATGCCCGCAAGGCCGACGATGTGAAAATCTTCCCCGGCATTGCGCCGGTGGTGGCCGCCACCGATGCCGAGGCCGAAGCCAAGTTCCGCATCATCCAGCAACTGCTGACCATCGATGACGCACTGGCCTATCTGGGCCGCTTCTTCGACCACCACGACTTTAGCCAGTACCCGCTGGATGAGGCCTTCCCGGAGCTGGGCGATATCGGTCGCAACAGCTTCCGTTCCACCACCGACCAGATCAAGGCCCGCGCCCGTGAGCATGGCCTGACCCTGCGCCAGGTGGCGCTGGAAGTGGCCACCCCGCGCAGCAACTTTGTTGGCAGCGGTGAAAAAGTGGCGGCGGAAATCATCCGCTGGGTGGACGAGGGCGCGGCTGACGGTTTCATCCTGGGCTTCCCGGTGGTGGCCGAAGGACTGGACGACTTCATCACCCATGTGCTGCCGGTGCTGGAAAAGAGCGGTCGCTTCCAGCGCCAGTTGGACGGCCGCACCCTGCGCGACCATCTGGGCCTGCCGCGCAAGGAAAGCCGTTACCAGCAAGCGACCGAGCACAGCAGCCAGCAGCAGGTGGCCTGATGAATGCAGCATTAGACAGCGCCGTGTTGCCGCGCAGCCTGCAGATCGAAACCGGCATTGCAGCTGCCAATGCCGAATTCGTCGCCCTGCGTCGCGACCTGCACCAGCACCCGGAACTGGCGTTTGCTGAACACCGCACCGCCGACAAGGTGGCCGCGCTATTGCAGCAGTGGGGCTATCAGGTGACCACCGGCATTGCCGGCACCGGGGTGGTGGGCAGCTTGCGACGTGGCAGCAGCAACCGTTCGCTCGGCCTACGCGCCGACATGGATGCACTGCCCATCCACGAAACCACCGGCCTGCCGTATGCCAGCCAGAACCCCGGCGTGATGCATGCCTGCGGTCACGATGGCCACACTGCCATCCTGCTGGCCGCTGCCCGCTTTCTGGCGCTGCACGGCCAGTTTGATGGCAGCTTGCAGCTGATTTTCCAGCCGGCGGAAGAAACCGGCAGTGGCGCACGACGCATGCTGGAAGAAGGCTTGTTCGAGCGCTTTCCCTGCGACGCGGTGTTCGGCCTGCACAACTGGCCCGGGGTCAGCTGCGGCCATGTCGGCTGCATCGAAGGCCCGGCCATGGCCTCGGTGGACCAGGCGCACATCACCGTGCACGGCAAGGGCGGCCATGGGGCCGAACCGCATAACACAGTGGACCCGGTGCTGGTGAGTGCCCACGTGATTACCGCGCTGCAATCGGTGGTGTCACGCAATGTCGACCCGCTGGACATGGGCGTGCTCACCGTGGGCAGCATCCACGGCGGCCATGCGTCCAATGTGATACCGGACAGCGTGGAGCTGAAACTGACTGCCCGCACCTTCCGCCCGGAAGTGCGCAGCCTGCTGCAACAGCGCGTGCCGGCACTGGTGGAGGCACAGGCGGCCAGCTTTGGCGCACGCGCCGAGGTGGATTACCGCCTGGGCTTCCCGCCGGTGTGCAATCACCCGGCAGAAACCGCACTTGCGCGAGAAGTGGCACAGGACACGCTGGGCGCGGCGCGGGTGGAACAGGCTTTCCGGCCGCGCACCGCCAGCGAGGACTTTGCCTTCATGTTGCAGGCACGGCCTGGCAGCTTCGTGTTTTTCGGCAATGGCGACAGCGCCGGCCTGCACAACCCGCGCTACGACTTCAACGACGCCATCCTGCCGCTGGCCGCCAGCTACTGGGTGGCCCTGGCCGAGCGCTACCTGCCGCTGCAACAGGCGGCCACATAACAAGCGACAGCCAGACACACATCGCAATGGACCGAGCACATGCGTGACTACTTTGTTTACACCACCACCACCGACCCGCGCGCCAGCGTGATGCTGGCCGAGCTGACGCAGGAATACGACGCACGCTACGGCAATCTGTTCAGCCCCGGCGGTGCGGCTGAAGAAATGCGGCGCTATCCGCCGGAAACCTTTGCGCCGCCGCACGGCAACTTCCTGCTGCTGCTGCGGCAGGGGCAGGCGATTGCCGGCGGGGCCTTCAAGCGGCTGGATGAGCACACCGCCGAATTCAAGCGCATCTGGACCCACAGCCAGTTCCGCCGTCAGGGGCTGGCCGGGCTGGTGTTGCAGGAGCTGGAAGCGCAATGCCAGCGCCAGGGTTACCGCCAGATTTACCTGACCACCGGTTGCCGCCAGCCCGAGGCGGTCGGGCTCTACCTGCGTCATGGCTATCAGGCGCAGTTCGACCCGCAGGGGGATCTGGAAGCCTTGCGCACCCTGCCGTTTACCAAGGCAGTGCCACGTCAGACCAGCGCGCAATCCCATGCTGCCCACTGGACGGAACTGGCCGGCATTGCCGTTTGAAACCGCTTTGACTTGCTTGCCGACCACCCACCACGGCTTTTGCACAGGACAAGACATCATGAGTGAAATTACCGAAGTCGGCGAAATCGCCTTCAGTCATCCGCACCCGCTGCCACGGCAGGCAAACGAGCCAGCAGCGGCAGAAACCGGCGGCAGCAACCGTTATGCCGGGCTGCGCATCATCCCGGCGCGTTACCCGGCGCGCATTGCCGGCAGCGTGCTGGCCGTGCTGCTGCTGGCTGCCATCATCAGTTCGGTGGCCACCAATCCGCGCTGGGGCTGGGCGGTGTTTGCCGAGTGGTTTCTGGCCGCCCCGGTGCTGGAAGGCCTGGGCCGCACCTTGCTGCTGACCGCCATCGGCACGGTGCTGGGTTCGGCGCTGGGCACGGTGCTGGCGCTGGCGCGGGTGTCGCGCTCGCCGCTGCTGGCCAGCCTGTCGTGGAGCTATATCTGGCTGTTCCGCTCCATTCCGCTGATCGTGCTGCTGCTTATCCTCAACAACCTGGGTTATCTATACGAAACCATCAATATCGGTGTGCCGTATACCGGCATCAACTGGTTCAGTTATTCCACTACCGAGCTGATCAGCCCCTTTGCCGCAGCGGTGCTGGGCCTGAGCCTGAACCAGGCGGCATTCTCGGCGGAAATCATCCGTGGCGGCATCTTGTCGGTGGAGCAGGGCCAGCTGGAAGCCGCGGCCGCGCTGGGCCTGCCACGCGGACGGCAGATTTTCCGCATCGTGCTGCCGCAGGCCATGCGCACCATTTTGCCTACCGCTTTCAATGACATCATTGGGCTCGCCAAGGGTACGGCCAATGTCTACATCCTGGCGCTGCCGGAGCTGTTCTACACCATCCAGGTGGTGTACCACCGCAATCTGGAAGTGATTCCGCTGCTGATGGTGGCCACCGTGTGGTACCTGATCATCCTCACCGTACTGTCCACGGTGCAGGTGCAGGTGGAGCGGCACTATGCGCGTGGCGCGCTGCGTCAGCAGCCGCAGTCGTTGTGGCAGCGTGCCCGCCAGCGCTGGTGGCCTGTCAGCGCCAGCGGCGCGGCCACGGTGACAGCGCCTGCTGCGCTGACCGACATACCCGCAGTCAAGGGCGGGGAAGTCGCCATCCATGCAGTCAGCAAGCGCTATGGCCATCAGCAGGTGCTGGATGCGGTGTCGCTGACCGTTCCGCCCGGCAGCGTCACCGTCATCATCGGGCCGTCCGGTTCGGGCAAGTCCACCTTGCTGCGCAGCATCAATCATCTGGAACGGGTGGATAGCGGTTTCATTGCCATTGACGGGGAGTTGATCGGCTATCGCCAGCAGGGCCACTCGCTGCACGAGTTGAAGGAAAAGGACATCCTGCAACGCCGCGTGGAAGTGGGCATGGTGTTCCAGCACTTCAACCTGTTTCCCCATCTCACCGTATTGCAAAACCTGATTGAAGCGCCCATCGCGCTGCGCGGCCTGAGCCGGGCCGAGGCCGAAGCCCAGGCGCGCCTGCTGCTCAAGCGGGTAGGGCTGGCCGACAAGGCCGATGCCTGGCCGCGCCAGCTGTCCGGCGGACAGCAGCAGCGTGTGGCCATTGCCCGTGCGCTGGCGCTGCGCCCCAAGGTGCTGCTGTTTGACGAACCCACCTCGGCGCTGGACCCGGAGCTGGTGCAGGAAGTGCTGGATGTCATCAAGGAGCTGGCGCGCTCTGGCACCACGCTGCTGATTGTCACCCATGAAATCGGCTTTGCCCGTGAAGTGGCCGATACCGTGGTGTTCATGGAGCAAGGCCGCATCGTGGAAAGTGGCAGCCCGGAACAGGTATTGCGTCAACCGCAGCAGCAGCGCACCCGCGAATTCCTGGCCCGCGTGCTCTAGGGCCATCGATAAAACAATTTCACACACCGTCACGACCATAACAAGGAAAGCATCATGTCGCGTAACACCCATCTGCCGCGCCGTACCGTACTGGCCGCACTCAGCCTGGCCCTGCTGGCGCCGCTGTTTGGCCATGCCGCCAGCAGCATCGACCTGAGCCCGGAGCAAAAAGGCCAGCCCAAGGGCCGTCCGGTGCCAGAGGCCATCAAACTGCTGTCCAAGGACGTCCGCTTCGTCAAGGACAAGACCTTGGTGGTGGCCATTGCTGGCGGCATTCTGCCAATTGGCGGTTTTGCCAGCGACTCGAAAACCATCATCGGTGCCGACCCGGACATCTCGCGCCTGGTGGCCGATGGCCTGGGCCGCAAGCTGGAACTGGTCAACGTGGCCTGGGCCGACTGGCCGCTGGGCTTGCAGTCCGGCAAGTACGATGCGGTGATTTCCAATGTCACCGTTACCGAAGCGCGCAAGGAGAAATTTGATTTCTCCACCTACCGCAAGGACTTGCTCGGCTTTTACACCAAGGCAGGCAGCAAGCTGAAAATCAATGCGCCCAAGGACACCGCCGGGCTGAAGGTGATTGTGGGCGCGGGTACCAATCAGGAGCAGATCCTGCTGGAATGGAACAAGAAAAACGAGGCTGCCGGCCTGAAACCGTTGCAGGCACTGTATTTTGACGATGAGGCCGTGGCGCGGGTAGCGCTGCAGTCCGGCCGCGCCGATGCCTGGCTGGGCCCCAATGCCATCTACGCACTGGAAGCGGCGCGCACCGGCAAGGTGCGTCTGGCTGGTACCTTCTCCGGCGGTTGGCCGCTGACGGCGGATATCGCGGTGGCCACGCGCAAGGATTCCGGCCTGGCCCCGGCCATCAGCAAAATCATCAATAGCCAGATTGCCAACGGCAACTACGCCAAAGTCCTCAGCCGCTGGGGCCTGAGTACCGAAGCGGTGAGCGAATCCCGCACCAACCCGCCCGGCCTGCCCAAGAGCTGAGTCGGCGCTGGTTTTTGTCTCCAAATCCAAACGGCCCCGCAGGGCCGTTTTGCTTGGCGTTCAGGATTTGCCTGCTTCCTGCTCCAGATTGTGGCGGATTTGCTGCAGTGCCTGCAGCAGGCTGGCCGCCTGTTCTGCCGGCACACCCTGCATGGCGCGCGCTGCCAGCTGACGCCCTTGCTGGTGCAAGGTGGTATGCAGCGTCTGCCCGGCAGCGGTCAGGTACAGTCGCATGCTGCGGCGGTCGCGCTCGTCGGCCTTGGCTTCCAGCAGACCGGCTTCCTTCAGTCGGGCAATCAGCCGGGTGAGCTGGGCCTTGTCGCGCCCGGAGTGCTGGGCGAGGTCGCTCTGGGTGCTGCCTGGATAGCGGCAGAAATAGCCCAGCACCTTGCCTTCCATATGGGTCAGTCCCAGTGCATCGTCACGAATCGCGGCAAACTGCTGCGAGCGGTATTGATGCATCAGGGTGTGGATGGCCTCGAAAATCTGCTCGGCGGTGTCGTCAACATTGTTGACAAGGTCAACTTTATTTTGCATATTAGGTGATATTATCAATCAATTGGAGTCGCCATGACCACTATTTTGCCGCAACACCGCATCGAACGGGTCAGATATGAACTGGCCAAGCGCAATGTCACCGTGCGCAAGGTAGAGCACAGCGGCGACGGCTTTGCCCGCATCACCTTTGCCGGCGACAGCTTGCCGGGCTTTCAGTCGCAGTCTTTCGACGACCACATCAAGTTCATTTTCCAGGATGCCGCCGGCAATACCGTGATGCGTGACTATACACCGCTGGCCGCTACGGCAGAGCAGGGCGAGCTGACACTGGAATTTGCGCTGCACGGCCATGGTGCCGCTGCCAGCTGGGCAGGGCAGGCGGCCGAGGGCATGCAGGCCATTATTGCCGGGCCCAAGGGTTCGATGATCATCCCGGCGCAGCAGGACTGGCATTTGCTGGTGGGCGATGCTTCGTCCCTGCCGGCCATCCGTCGCCGTCTGGCCGAGCTGCCCGCCAGCGCCCACGTCGAGGTGCTGCTGCTGCGCGGTGACAGTGCCGACGCCTGGAGCCTGCCGCAACAGCCGGCATGGCACATTGTCCAGGTGGGTGATGACGCCGCCTTGCTGGCGGCGCTGCGCAACTGGCCAGTGCCGGAGGGCCATGGCTTTGCCTGGTGCGCGGGCGAGGGCGGGCTGATGCGTCAGGCACGCGCGGTGTTGCTGGAAGAAAAACAGCTGCCGCGTGAAGGGGTGAAAGTAGCGGCTTACTGGCGGCATGGTGAGGCGGATTTCCACGAGCGGCTGGTATAGCGCGGCTAACAAAACCCTGCTGCTGCCTTAGGCCACCTGGGTGCGGATGGTGTCGGTCACGAAAAAAGCGCTGCACGGTCAAACCGGCAGCGCTTTTTCATTGCCGCAGATGTCGCAGTGGACGGCTCAGGCCGCCATGGCTTCATCTGGCAGATCTGCACATAGCTGGCGGATTTCCTCCAGCAAGGCTTCGATAGCTGGTGAGGCAGAGCTGCCCAGCCGCTGGCTAATGCCGATACTGCGACGGGTATCTCCCAGATCCACCGCCAGCGGCACGATGGCCCCGCTGGCAATTTCCACATGCAGCTGGTGGGCGGAGCAGGCGGTCAGCAGCTCGCTGTGTGCCAGCAACTGGCGCACCACCGCCAGATCGCCACTTTCCACCGAAGGTTCGGGCGACGGCAGGCCGCCGCGTTGGAATGCCTTGATCAGCGCCTGGCGCGCAGGGGATTCTTCACGCGGTAGTATCCAGCCTGCGCCTTGCAGCTCGGCCAGCCTTACCGTGCGTTGCAGGCGAGCCAGTGGATGGCCACGGCGACAGAAAATACCCACCTGATCCTGAAACAGCGCTTCGCTGTAAAACGGTGCCGCTTCATTGCCTTGACGCAAGGCGCCGAAGATGAAGTCTATGTCACCGCAGCGCAGGCCACGGGCCAGTTCGGCAAACGGGCTTTCGCTGGTCTTGATCTTCAGGCCGGGATAGCGCTGCAACAGCCGGGCAATGGCCAGTGGCAGCAGGCTGGTGCGGCACAGCGGCAGCGCGCCCACGGTAATGGTGCCGTACAGGCTGCCACGCAGGGCGGACAGGTCGGCCTCGATATGACGCAGCTCGGCAAAGGCGCGCTTGGCATGCAGCAGCAGCTGCTCGCCAGCCTCGGTCACCACCAGCCCCTGGGTCATGCGGCGGAACAGCGGCTGGCCGACCGCTTCTTCCAGCCGTGCCAGCGACATGCTGATGCCGGATTTGCTCAGCCCCAGCTGCTGGCAGACCGGGGACAACTGACCATGTTCGGCCAGGCTGACAAAAATACGCAGCTTGTTGCCACCCAGTAACAGCTGGGTCAGCGGAGTCGGGTCGATACGGCTGCCACGAAACTGGCACAGCCCGGTGGCTGCCTGCTGGATTTCCTTGTGAATGCGCAGCGCACGGCGGTGCACGGCTTCGCCATAGGCATTGAGCAGCATGCCGCGCGGGCGGCGCTCGAACAGGCTGACACCCAGCAAGTCTTCCAGCTGGGTGAGTGCGCGGGTGATGGCCGAGGCGGCCTTGAATATCTGCTCGGACGAACGGGTGACGCTGCCGGTATGGGCTACCGACAAAAACACGCGCAGATAGCGCAACACCTCATCCCGGTCCGGCTTGGCGGCAGGGTGGTTCATGAGTCTCTCCTCCAGCGATGCAATGGCCGTGACCGCCCGGTGTTTCTCTGGCGCACCCGCTGCGGACCGGCATGTTTTTTTGCTTTGGCGCACATTCTGCGGCTATGGTGCTATTCGATGCAGATGTCAAAACCGTGTCTGTGATCAGCTTTCCTGATCGCCGGAATGACAAGTCAGAAGCACCTGCCGAAGGGGATGCAATGAAACTGGCAACACTGGCCGCGCTGATAGCCGCGGTGGAAGAGGGCAGCATGCGTGCAGCAGCGCGCCGAATCGGCTGCTCGCAACCGGCGCTCACCCGGATGATTCGCGAGCTGGAGCTGGAACTGGCCGCGCCCCTGCTGCTGCGCTCCTCACGCGGGGTGTTGCCTACCGCGCAAGGGCGGGTGCTGTATGAACGGGCGGTGCGCGCCCGCCACGAGCTGGAGGCCGCTGCCGATGAAATCAGCCAGATCGGCGGCCACATGGTGGGCAAGCTGCATATCGGCGCGGTGCCCTTGGCGGTGATGCTGCTGATCCCCGAAGCCATGCGCACCTTTGTGCGCGAGTTTCCGCAAATCCAGCTGCGCATCAGCGAGGAGCTGTATGTGGCGCAACTGCAAAAGCTGCGCACCGGCGAGGTGGACATCACCGTCGGCGGCATTCCGGATGATCTGGCTGCCGGGGAGTTTTATGTCGAACCCCTGCTGCACACCGAGATGATTCCGGCGGCGCGCAAGGGCAGCCGCTGGCTGGAGGCCCGCTCGCTACAGGATTTGCAAGCTGCACCCTGGGTGTATACCGGCACCGACCACCGTGCGGGCTATGCGCGGGCCTTGTTCGAACGCAATGGCCTGGAGGCGCCGCAGCAAGGCGCGCTGGTCAACTCCACCCTGGCCTTGTTGTCGCTGGTGTCCACCGGCGACTACGTGGCCTTGCTGCCCCGGCAGATTGCCCGCCAGTCCTGGCTGGCCAGCTATGTTTCGCCCATCGCGCTGGCCGAACCCGGCCTGCCGCTGCAAGTAGGTGCCATCCTGCGCCAGGAGCTGGCGCTGGCCCCGGTGGTGCGCCATCTGCTTACCCATTTGCACCGCGCCGCCCACCACATCAATCGCGGCGACAATCTGCTGCCCTGAGCCTGCTCACCGGCTATCTGCCGGCATGCATTCCTGAACGCCGGCTTTCACAAAATGAGAAGGCACGGTCACGAAGGGGCAAAGTCGCCCGTCTTTCCTCCGCATATATTGTTGGCACAACAAGCAGTTGGCCCAGACAACGCGGAGGAGAAACATGGAATCGACACAGTCTTATGCTGGCTTGCAGGCGCTGCCCTGTGTGTGGATGCGCGGCGGCACCTCCAAGGCGGCCTTTTTTCACGCGGCTGATCTGCCGGCCGACCCGGCCGAGCGCGATCGCCTGCTGCTGGCCGCCATGGACGGAATCGACACCCGGCAGATCGACGGCATTGGCGGTGCCCATCCGCTGACCACCAAGATCGCCATCATCTCTCGCTCCAGCCGGGACGATGCCGATATCGACTACCTGTTCGGCCAACTGGTGATCGGTGCCAAGCGCATCGACTACGCCCCCACCTGCGGCAATATCCTGGCTGCCGTCGCCCCGTTTGCGCTGGAGGAGGGCTTGCTGCCCTGCGCCGATGGCGAAACCCGCGTGCGCATCCACATGGTGAATACCAAATCACTGTGCCAGGCCGTGCTGCCCACGCCGGGCGGCAAGGTGAGCTACCAAGGCCACACCCGCATCAGTGGCGTTCCCGGCAGTGCTGCCGCCATCGAACTGCAGTTTGCCGATGTGGCCGGTTCCTCCTGCGGCGCGCTCTATCCCACCGGGCAGGCACAGGACGTGGTGGGCGGCGTGGCGGTCAGCTGCATCGACAACGGCATGCCGGTGGTGCTGCTGCGTGCTGCCGACCTGGGCATTACCGGTTATGAAAGCCCGGTCGAGCTGGATGCCAATGACAGCTTCAAGCGCGAGCTGGAAGCCATCCGCCTGGCTGTCGGCCCGCGTATGGGCCTGGGCGATGTCAGCGAGCGCGTGGTGCCCAAGATGACGCTGATTGCCGCGCCGATTGCCGGCGGGGCCATTCATACCCGTACCTTTATCCCGAAAAAGTGCCATGACGCCATCGGCGTGCTGGGTGCGGCTTCCGTCGCCACCGCCTGTGCCGACGCGGCCAGCGTTGCCGGCGGTCTGGCGGTGCTGGATGGCGGCAGCGCGGCCATCTCGGTGGAGCACCCCACCGGTGAATTCACCATCCGCCTGACAGCGCAGCCAGACGCAGCACCCGCGGTGGCGCTGATACGCACCGCCCGGCCGCTGTTCCGTGGCCAGGTACTGCTGCCTTACCCGGCCTGATCGGGCCAGTGTTTCAAAAGATAAAAAAACCATAGGACGCGGCTCGATCTGCGCCCAACGTTCGCCGTATTACAACAATGCAACAACGCATTTGGAGGAGAGATTCATGAATCAGGCAGAAGTACTGGATGTGCGTGCCTTCATCAACGCGCGCAAGATGTCAGCCTTCCAGTGGGGGCTGGTGGTGTTGTGTTTCCTGATTGTCGCCGTGGATGGCATGGATGTGGCCATCATGGGCTTTGTCGCGCCCAGCATTCTGGGTGAGTGGCATATCTCGCGCCCGGCCTTTGGCGTGGTGATGGGCGCTGCGCCTATCGGCCTGGCCGTGGGTGCCTTGCTGGCCGGCTCTTCGGCTGACTGGTTTGGCCGGCGCAAAGTGTTGCTGGCTTCGGTGCTGGGTTTCGGCTTGGCCACGCTGGCTACCGCGCATGCCACTACGCCGCAGTCCATGGCGGCGCTGCGTTTTGTCACTGGCCTGGCGCTGGGTGCGGCCATGCCCAATACCACCACGCTGATTTCGGAATACATTCCGGAGCGCATCCGCTCCTCGGTGATTGCCACCATGTTTACCGGTTTCAACCTGGGTTCGGCCGCCATCGGCTTTGCCGCCGCCTGGCTGACCCCGCGCTTTGGCTGGCAGGCCGTGCTGACCTTTGGCGGCCTGATGCCGCTGCTGTTGCTGCCCTTCATGTTTTTCCTGCTGCCGGAATCCGCCCGTTATCTGGTGGGCAAGGGTGCCCCGGCCGAGCGTGTGCGTCCGCTGCTCTCCCGTGTGTGCCAGGTGAAGCTGGACAGCTACCAGGTGTTCGTGTCGCAAGAAGCGCCGGTCAGCGCCAAGCAGCCACTGGGTGTGCTGTTTTCGCAAGGCTATGCGCTGAAAACCTTCAGCCTGTGGCTGACTTACTTCATGGGCCTGTTGGTGATCTACCTCACCACCAGCTGGCTGCCCACCATGATGAAAGACGCAGGCATCTCGATTGACCGCGCCTCCACCCTGACGGCGATGTTCCAGCTGGGTGGCACCGTGGGTGCCATCGTGGTGGGTTTTGCCATGGACCGTATCAAGCCCAGCCGCGTGATCAGCGCATCCTACCTGCTGGGTGGCGTGGCATTGGTGGTACTGGGTAGCAGCGGCCTGAATTCGGCCTGGATCGTGCTGGCCATCCTGGCCACCGGCTTCTGCCTGAGCGGTGCGCAAACCGGCCTGAACGCCTATGCACCGGGCTGCTATCCCACCATGGCCCGCGCTACCGGCGTCAGCTGGATGCTGGGGGTGGGCCGTCTGGGCAGCATTCTGGGTTCGTCCATTGGCGGTGTGCTGCTCAGCCTGGGCTGGGGCTTCGAGTCCATCTTCCTGGCGCTGGCGGTGCCGGCGGTGATTGCCGCTGCGTCCATTCTGGCTGGCAGCCTGCAAGCCCGCACACAAGCCTGATCATTCATTCCATTTATACAAGCAAGCGGCGCTGCCACGTGTAGCGCCGGTTTCTGACATACGCAAGAAGGCAGACCTGATATGGCAACCATCATTGGCGGCATCGCCTGTTCCCATACCCCAACCATCGGTTTTGCGGTGGATCGCAACAAGCAGGACGACCCGGTGTGGGCACCCATCTTCGAAGCCTTTGCCCCGGTCAAGGCCTGGCTGGCAGAGAAAAAGCCGGACGTGCTGTTCATGATCTACAACGACCATGTCACGTCTTTCTTCTTCGACCATTACTCCGCCTTCACCCTGGGCATAGACCAGCGCTACGACGTGGCGGACGAGGGCGGCGGCGCACGCGACCTGCCGCCGGTAGCCGGCCATGCCGCGCTGTCGCGCCATATCGGTGCCAGCCTGATGGCCGCCGAGTTCGACATGTCCTTCTTCCAGGACAAGAAGCTGGATCATGGCTGCCTGTCGCCGCTGTCCATGCTCAACAACGGCAATAGCGACTGGGACGTACCCATCGTGCCGCTGGCCGTGGGGGTGTTGCAGTTTCCGGTGCCATCCGCCGCGCGCTGTTACAAGCTGGGCAAGGCCTTGCGCGATGCCATCGAAAGCTATCCGGAAGACCTGAAAGTGGCCATCGTCGCCACCGGCGGCCTGTCGCACCAGGTACATGGCGCCCGTTGCGGCTTCAATAACCCGGAGTGGGATTTGCAGTTCCTCGACTTGTTCGAAAAAGACCCGCAGGCACTCACCCGGCTGACCCTGGCCGATTACGCCGAGCTGGGCGGGGTGGAAGGCGCGGAAGTCATCATGTGGCTGATCATGCGCGGCGCGCTGTCCTCACAGGTGAAGAAAATCCACCAGACCTACTATCTGCCGTCGATGACCGGCATTGCCACCGCCATTTACGAAAACGCCAGCCTGCCGTTGCCCAAGCCACGCACGGCCGACCTGCGCCACGCCATGGAACGCGAGCTGGCCGGGGCGGAGAAGCTCACCGGCACCCATCCGTTCACGCTGGCAGCCAGCCTGCGCACCTATCGCCTCAACAAGTTCCTGCGCGACATGATTGATCCGGCACACCGTGCGCTGTTCCTGAACGACCCGCAAGCTGCCTATGCCAAGGCCGGCTTGACGGCCGAGGAAGCCGACATGCTGGAACGACGCGACTGGGATGCGCTGATCCGCTACGGCGTGATTTTCTTCGGTCTGGAAAAATTGGGTGCGGTGGTTGGCGTGTCCAATCTGCACATTTACGCCGCCATGCGTGGCCAGACGCTGGAGCAGTTCCAGGCCACCCGCAATGCACCGGGTGCGCTGTATTCGGTCACCGGCAAGGATGCTGGCGCGCTGGCCTGGGATCAGAACAAGCAGGGCTGAGTATTGCAGTGCCGCTGCCCGCTGGGCGGCGGCCAGACAACAAGGAATCACACCATGATCATCGACATCCACGGTCACTACACCACCGCTCCCAAGGCGCTGGAAGACTGGCGCAAACGCCAGATCGACAACCTCTCCACGCCCGAACTGGGCCCCAAGCCCTCCGAGCTGAAGATCTCCGACGACGAGCTGCGCGACACCATCGAAAGCAACCAGTTGCGGCTGATGAAGCAGCGCGGCTCCGACCTCACCATCTTCAGCCCGCGCGCCAGCTTCATGGCCCACCACATCGGTGACTTCAACACCTCGTCCACCTGGGCGGCCATCTGCAACGAACTGTGCTACCGCGTCAGCCAGCTGTTCCCCGAGCACTTCATCGGTGCGGCCATGCTGCCGCAGTCGCCCGGTGTCGATCCGGCCACCTCCATCCCGGAGCTGGAGCGCTGCATCAAGGACTACGGCTTTGTCGGCATCAACCTCAACCCGGACCCGTCCGGCGGCCACTGGACCAGCCCGCCGCTGTCCGACCGCCACTGGTACCCCATCTACGAAAAAATGGTGGAGTACGACATTCCGGCCATGGTGCACGTGTCCACCAGCTGTAACTGTGCCTTCCACACCACCGGCGCGCACTACCTGAACGCGGATACCACCGCCTTCATGCAATGCCTGACTTCGGACCTGTTTAGCGATTTCCCCACGCTGCGCTTTGTCATTCCGCACGGCGGCGGCGCCGTGCCCTACCACTGGGGCCGCTTCCGCGGGCTGGCGCAGGAAATGAAAAAGCCGCTGCTCAAGGACCACCTGCTCAACAACATCTTCTTTGACACCTGCGTCTACCACCAGCCGGGCATCGACCTGCTGACCAAGGTTATCCCGGTGGACAACGTGCTGTTTGCCAGCGAAATGATTGGCGCGGTACGCGGCATCGACCCGGAAACCGGCCACTACTACGACGACACCAAGCGCTACATCGAAGCGGCAGCACTGAGCGATGCCGAGCGGCAGCAAATCTTTGAAGGCAATGCCCGACGCGTGTATCCGCGACTGGATGCGGCCCTGAAAGCCCGCGGCCGGTAAGGCTGGCAAAAGCCCCGCTGACACCCAGGGCTTTTGTTCACCTGGCAGATAAAACAGATTAAGGAAGACAACACCATGTACGAACTCGGAGTGGTATACCGCAACATCACCCGCGCCGACCGCGCCGCCGCCGATGCGCTGGCAGCCCTCGGCTCGGCCACCGTGCACGAAGCCATGGGCCGCGTTGGCCTGCTCAAGCCCTATATGCGCCCCATCTTTGCCGGCAAGCAGGTATCCGGCACCGCGGTCACCGTGCTGCTGCAACCGGGCGACAACTGGATGCTGCACGTGGCGGCAGAACAGATTCAGCCGGGCGACATCGTGGTGGCAGGCGTCACCTCGGAATGCACCGACGGCTACTTTGGCGACCTGCTGGCCACCAGCTTCCAGGCACGCGGCGCGCGGGCGCTGATCATCGACGCCGGCGTGCGCGACGTCAAAACCCTGCAGGAAATGGACTTCCCGGTCTGGAGCCGCGCCATCAGCAGCAAAGGCACCATCAAGGCCACGCTGGGCTCGGTGAATATCCCGGTGGTGTGCGCCGGCATGCTGGTACATCCGGGCGATGTGATTGTGGCGGACGACGACGGCGTGGTGTGCGTACCGGCCGCCCGTGCAGTGGAAACGCTGGCGGCGGCGCAAAAGCGCGAATCGTTCGAGGGCGAAAAACGCGCCAAGCTGGCTTCCGGCGTGCTGGGCCTGGACATGTATGCAATGCGCGAGCCGCTGGCCAAGGCCGGACTCAGATATCTCGACTGACGTTTGCTGGCGTAAACGTCATTCTCTGTATTGGCCACCCTGCGGGGTGGCATTTTTTTGGGCTTACGCAGAGCATATCGATTTGTGAAAGTATGTCACTTCAGTTGTGGAAATAATGCCCGGCATTTTTTATTGCTATCAGGGCCATTAAAAATCACCTGTTTCCAGTGTGTGGTTTCAAATACGCCAGGGTAGGAGCCTTTCTTGCAGGAAATGGCGCTATATTTTAATGCGAGATATTTTCCATTCGGTGAGAAAAAAGCCTTGTCAGTGCTAAGGGCATTGATAAATGAATGTTTATCTAATTCTATCGAGTCTGTGCGATTTTCATTGTAAAATGGTTTCTTTTTAATTGAAATAATTTCGGATAGATTTTTCATGTCTACCAGTGCGGCCATGAGCGTAAATTTTTCACTTCTTTTAGCTGCATATGGCCACCCAAATAAAGGGTCCACATACAAAGCTATTAGATTGTTTTGCTCGTTGATGTCTTCAATATTATAATAATCAGGATTAATATTTAATTGACCGATTGTATCAGTGTTTAAATTGCAAGATTTGATATCTCTCCAATTTAAAAATAGCTTATTATTTAAAATAACAAATTTTTTGTCGGATGATATTTTTGCAGAAGTCAAAAATATTGTCTTGGGGAATGTGCAAACATTTCCATTGTAAATGATATTCAGATTGACATCTTCTCCGGAAGATAACTCAGTTTTTTTTTAAAACCAAAGCATCTAAACCATCAATCGAAATGGTTGCCGCATGAGAACTATTAACCATAACGCAATATATTATTAACAATGAAAATAGTTTGGTGGTAAATTGGAACGCGCCATGCATTTTATTTCTCCTTGAGTGCAAAGCCAAATCTCTTGGCATATATATCTGCTTTAAAATTTTTTGGTGCGTCGATAGCGTCCCGATTTCGTGCAGGGTATATTTTTATGAAAATTTACGTCACTTCAGTTGTGGGAATAATGCCCGGCATTTTTTATTGCTATCTGGTCCATTAAAAATAACTTGTTTCCAGTGGGTTGTTTCAAATACGCCAGGGTAGGCACCTTTCTTGCAGGAAATGGCGCTGGATTTTAATGCGAGATATTTTCCATCCGGTGAGAAAAATGCTTTATCATAAGGGCCTGCAAAAAGAGAGCGATCTAAATCTACATTGGAACTTCTATCGTATGAGAAAAATTGTTTTTGATTTATTTTTAATGGATCTGGAAGGGTACCATATCCATTTATTGCTTTATTGATAATTACTCCTGCGATATAGCTATATTTACTTTTCTTATCGTACATTCCTATGGTTGGGTCTATATAAAATACTAATAAATTTGTGTTTTTATTGATGTCTTGAGTGATGGAGTTGTTTTTAAAAGTATCTTTTAAATATATTCCGTTTTTGGTGCATATCTTCAAGTCGCCTATGCTTGCAAATGCTCCGTTATTAATAATAATAAATTCATTATCTGAAGATAATCTTGCAGATAATGCATCTGTTCTGTATGGATAGTTAATTTTGCACGTTATTTTGTCTAAATTAATATATAGCTCATGATTTGTTGATGATATTGTGCTTATTATTTTTAAACTTGGCTTGCTTTCAAGATTGATGGTGGTTGCATGTGATTTGATTGTTAATATCATTGTCGTAAATAATAAAATGGAGTGGCAATTAAATTTACTTGATTTTTTCATGTTCATGTCTTTCTTTGACGGCAAAGCCGAAGCGGTTTGCATATTTCACGTGTGAAAAATTTTCTGGTATTGCAATTTCATCTCCTATTACGTAGTTGATGCGATATGTATGGCTCTCTCTTTCAGGTAAGCCTATATGTCCGCCATTGATTAACTTTGTTACAATTTTGATTGTTGATTTGTCAATGCGAGTCATTGTAAGTTTTGCTTCATGTCTTATGCACGATAAATAGAAGCCTCCGCTATCGATGCAATCGTATGTATTGATTGATAATAATTCTGGGTTTTCAATATTGGGTGGTTTCATTTTCATCTTGGACTTGTTTCTTGCGCGGTATGCTGGGTCGCTGCTCCAGTTGTCGTCGAAGAGAGTTTTATCAAGCCACGCTCTGAAAATCCAATACTTAGAATAATTTTCAAGACCTGTTAGCTGCTTGAAACCGCGACCTCTAAATTTTTGCGCATCGTCACCATCAAGATTGCCATTGCGCCAATTATAGCCGCTTGCTATTAATTTCCCTTTGCTGTTGTATCTTTCTCTGGCGTAGTATGCTGATTTTTCATTGGCTTCACGCCCCCACCAGTATCCATGGTCTATTTCATACTGTTGCAAGGATTCTTTTACCAAGCCTAGCCCTATTTTTTTGTTGTAATCCTGATACTGAGCTACTTCGGTCATATTAATCAGTTGTGCGCATTCGACACAGCCTTGTCCAAAAAAATGGATGGTTTGTCTGCCAATGTCAAAGCCATACTTGCTCACTGTTTGATTGATGGCATTTTTATATGTGGTAATCAGGTGTTGTGGTGTAATTTCCGGCCTGCTTTTATCTATTATCGGGATGAAGATGTTTTCCATTTCGAAGCTGCCAAACCATTTGCACTTGCGAAATGTCTGGATAAATTCACGTGGGTGGAAGTGCCAGATGTTGTCATTCAGTGTTCGGTCGTAATGCGTTTCTTCATTCGGGTAGTACATTTTGTGGGTCATTACCCCGGTTCTGTTCTTTATTTTCTGCCAGAAACACAGTATTTTTATTTTTTCTTTTAACAGATCAAAGGCCTTGTCAGACATGATTTCGGATTTAGGATTGAGGTAGCTCTCCTTTTTCATCCAGCCATAGCGTTCGTCAATTTTTGTGCCATCCCACTCGCTTTTGAATTGGCAAATTAATCTGGATAGTGTGTTTGTCTTGGCAGAAAATGCCGAGAGCAGTTTTTGCTTGGTTCTTTCTTGTTCCTTGGGGAGTAACAGCTGCTGGATATAGGCGGAATGGCATAGTCCGTCACGGGTTTTGTCGTCATCTACGAAATGCCAGCCCAGCCAGTGTGGAAAGTCTGCATCGCTGTATTTCTTGATTTTTTCGTCACGAATATTGATCCAGAATAGGCCTTGTGGCGTGGTGATTTGGTGGTAAATGCGCGCGTGCACCGGAAGTTCGCGGTTGTGGCTCTTTGAAATCAGGCGACCGTAACGAAGATATTCATAAATCGTGCTTAAGCTTGCCTCTGGAATGTCTTTATTCAAATTTTTCGCATTTTCATACATCTCAGTATCATAGTTTTTCCAGTAAGGCGGGATTGTTTTGTTTGGCAGCGGTGTAAAACTACCGTTTTCTAAAATACGGGTGGTCAGTGTCGCGGCGTGGTGGCCAATTTCCATGGTGACGTACAGGTCTTGCGTGGTGGTGCCCGCTGGTCTGCTCTGGCCTTTGGGGGCCTTGTCTCCGCTGTAGTAGGGTGTTCCTTGCGGAATGTAAAAATGGCTATCGCCAAAGATGATGTTTTCTCTGCCGTTTTTACTTAAGTCCAGCTTGCCGGATGTGCGCCCGGTCAGCCTTCGCAGGTTTTCGGTATTGCAAAATATTTCAAAATGAAAACCGCTCATCCCGCCGGTATAGCCCGCTTTGCCGATGATTTGCTTGCGGGCCAGTATTTTTCCCTGCTGGAATGCAATCATCACTTCCGGGCTTAATTTGCCGAGGTTTTGATAAACCGAATAAAAAACAACGTATCCATCCCGGCCACTGCCTATTTCTGTTTCATGGCGCATCACCACGCAGCCGGGGGTGTCGAGGCCATTTCGTCGTAAGGGCGAGTCTTCATCCGGATTCAGTTCGCCAGGGCCACAGTCTCGGTAATGAATGACATAGCCATTGGCGATGGCACGGACATTGTTTTGTTCA